>JAVKCD010000018.1:0-300000 GCA_040222855.1 Phycisphaeraceae bacterium
TGACCATCACCCCGGGCTCCGTCGTCAACCAGAACAACAGCCATCAGGTCGCCATCGTCGACAGCCTCACCAACAACGGAACATGGAACGTCAACGGGTTCAACATCCCCACCACCATCACCCTCTCCGGAACCAGCACCAGCCTCACCGGTGACGGCGAAATGGTCCTATCCAACACCACACTCAACCAGGTCTCCGCGCCAGGCGCAACCCTCCTCAACGACACCAACCACACCATCCGAGGCGCAGGCAACCTCCTCCTCGACAACTCCGGAATGACCAACAACGGAACCATCCTCGCCCAGGGGTCCATCGCTCTCACCATCAACCCCGACGCCACAGGATTCTCCAACCTCGGAACCCTCCGCGCCGAAGGCACAGGCGGACTCGTCTTCGGCGACGGAACCTTTGAACTCAATGCCACCACCGTCGAGGTCCTCGACGGCTCAAAACTCCAGACCTCCAACGGAACCACCATCGCCAACGGTTCCCTCAGCACCCAGGGCACCGGCGTCATCAACCTCGAGACCGCCACCACCCTCGACAACATCACACTTGACAATGCAAGCCTGACCCGAGTCGGCAACGCTGATACCGTCACCATCGCCAACGGCCTCACCAACAACGGACGCCTCGAAGTCAACGGCTTCAACATCCCCACCACCCTGTCCTTCGACGGATCACAAACCATCAGCGGCACCGGCGAAATCGCCTACAGCAACTCCAGCCTCAACCGCCTGATCGCTTCCTCAGGCAGCACCATAACCAACGCCGCCGGGCACACCATCTCAGGCGTCATCCCCACCTTCCTCGCCAACGACGCCGGCATGATCAACCACGGCACCATCATCGTCACCACAACCTCCGGCATCACCATCGACCCCGACGCCAACGGCTTCATCAACACCGCCACCGGAACCATGGGCGGCATCGGACGCTTCACCATGACCGACGGCACACTCGACTCCGACGGCACCCTCAGCCCCGGCTTCGACGATGACAACCGTGGAACACTCAACATCATCGGCGACGTCAACACCTCAGCCACCTCCCTACTCGACCTCAGCCTCGGTCAGGAGGCCCCCGCAAACGGCTCCGACCGCCTCATCATTGATGGAAACCTCGACCTTGCCGGAACCCTCGACCTCACCTTCGTCGCAGGCTTCGCCGGGACCGCCTCGAACCCTCACCGCATCGTCACCGCCGACAGCATCACCGGCAACTTCGACTCTGTCACAATCAACAACATCGAACTCGACAGCCTCGTGACCATCATCCAGACCGCCACCACCATCGACGTCGCTCTCGACGTGCTCCTCGGCGACGCCAACCTCGACGGAACCGTCGATCTCATCGACCTCTCCATCCTCGCCACCAACTTCGGCGGGACCGGCCCCTTCCTCTTCACCGACGCCGACTTCAACTTCGACGACGCCGTCGACCTCATCGACCTCTCCATCCTCGCCGCAAACTTCGGCACCTCCATCCCCGTCCCCGAACCCACCACCGCCACCGCCCTCACCCTCCTCGCACTCACCACCACCCGCCGCCGCCGAAACGTCGCCTGACCTGGGCCGACCAACAACCTTCCGGGTGCCACTTACGGGTGGCACATTGCACGCTAGAGACGTGCTGTGTGCAGAGACCTTCACGGTGCAGAGTCTTGAGTACAGTCACCTTGGACGCAGAGACTTCGGCGGGTGGCCGGGGTCCGGCGCAGCCGGCCCCCGGATCCAGAAGCAGCAAATCCTGTTTGATTAAAGTGAACAAGCCCCCGGTGCAAGCCGGGTGGACCTTCGCTCAAAATCACACCCCACGCGGAACCAAACCTCCCCCGTGCGCATCAAACCGGCCTCGTGCAGTAAGGATGCAGAGCTTAACGAAGGCTCGCTAACGGACCACACCGCGCGCACAAAGCACCGTCGTTCACACCCCATCGGTCACGTTTGATTGACGAGCACGGCCGCTTACCCGGCGATTCCATCACAAACTCGACCGCTTCAGACCCTCTTTACGACACTCAACCCGTAAACGCAGTCGGGCCGCCATACCCAAACAGGATGTAGTACATGTCCTTGAAGAACTTAGCCAGAAAGAAGTTAAGCACGATGATCGCAATAAAAGCCGTCACAAACGAGTCCGTCGCCGCCCGACCAACCCCCTGAGCCCCCGACCCGCAATGAAAACCCTTGTAACACGAGATCAACCCGATCGTTAAGCCAAAAATCAGCGCCTTGCCCAAACCCGTGAAAATATCCCAGTTCCCAATAAAGCGTTGTGAAAAGTCCCAGTACAGCCGCGAATCAACCCCGAACCCCCACACGCACACCACGTGCCCACCAAACACCCCCATCAGGTTCGAGAACACCGTCAGCACCGGCACCATCACCACACAAGCCACCACCCGCGGGACCACCAGATAATCCACCGGGTCCGCCCCCATCACCCGGATCGCGTCGATCTGCTCCGTCACCTTCATCGACCCCAGCTCCGCCGAGATCGCACCCCCCACCCGGCCCGCGATCATCACCGCCGCCAGCACCGGCCCGATCTGCCTCAGCACCGACAGACCGATGATCCCCCCCAGCCGCGACTCCTGACCAATCGCCTCAAACTGATCAAACGCCTCGATCCCCAGCACCGCACCCACAAACAGCCCCACCAGCCCCACCACCGGGATCGAACGCGTCCCGATCGAATAGAACTGAGGCAGCAACAACCCCACACGACTCCGACCGCTAAGCCAGTGCCCCGTCCACCACCCCGCCGACAGCGAAAATCGCGTAAATGCCCCGAACTGACCCAGGTTGTACTCGACCGCAGCGCCAAATCCCGCAACGGTTCTGAGCATCAGCTAACTCTCCGGCAGGGCCCGCCAACGACGGGCTCGCTACCCCACCCACACTGACTACCGCAGCCCAACCGGACGCAACAGCCTCGAAAAAGGGTGAACAACGGGGCTCGAACCCGCGACCTCCGCGACCACAACGCGGCGCTCTAGCCAACTGAGCTATGCTCACCATCCGCCGCGGGCAAGCAACTCGCCTGCGGCCCAAAAGCATAATCCCAACCCGCCCACCCGGTCAATCAGCCACGCCCCCCCAATTCCCCCACTCAATAGGGTATTCCCCTCTGGTATCCCCGCTAATCATCTGTCAAAATCAAACTCAGCGTTTGAATCTGTCGCATCTCTCAAAGTCTCACCTCAAACGCCCGGTTTCGAGCCCACAACCCATCTCAGTCAGAGGAGTGAGTCATGAACTTGAGCGCGCGCACGACCTTATCCATCGCACTGTCCGCCTTCCTCGCCTGCCCGCTGGCGGCCGCGCCGCTGGATGACATCGCCGAAGAAACCGTCACCGGCCGACAGACCTCGCCGCCCAACTACGGCTGGGGCTACGGCTACGACATCGAGTTCGAGGACTCGGCCCTCAACATCAGCATGGACATCAAACTCGAGTTCGACGACGGCATCTCCGCAGAAACCCAGGCCGCCCTCAAAGACACATGGGAAGCTGGCATCGAGAGCACCTGGAACGACAAGTTCGACGTCATCAAGGACGGCACCTGGCGCTTCCCCATCAACGTCGAGGTCAACTGGGTCGATCCCCACCACACCGTCCGCGTCCGGCCCGGGCCAGCGACCAGTACCTCGAACACCTGGGACACCAAGGACAACGGCAACGTCGCCGCCCACGAGTTCGGCCACCTCTTCGGACTCTTCGACGAGTACGCCGGAGGCGCCCTCGACGGCGACATGACCCTCGACGGCACCTCGATCATGGGCGTCTCCCCCACCGCGACCGGCGCGCCACCCAAATCACGGCACTACCAGGGCTTCCTCGACTGGCTCTCCGCCAAGAGCCCCACCCAGACCTTCACCCTCGAACCCCACGTCCAGGGCAGCGTCGAGGTCATCGGTGCCCTGAGCAACTTCGATGTCCGAAACAACTCCGGTATGAACGCCAACGATTTCGAGATCGAACTGGGTAACGTCGAGCCCGAAGACATCGAAGGCACCTTCCCCGGCTTTGGCGACCCCGATCCCGACATCACCGACACAGGCGATGGCGTCAAGATCCGCTGGGCTGGCTCCGACATCCCCAATGGCTCGCTCGAACACTTCGGCGTCAGCCTCAAAGACGGCACCCAGGCCGAGTCCGCCAAGGCCACCTGGACCAAAGATGGCGTGGAGATCGCTTTCAATCCGGGCACGGGCATCGACCAGTACTACGCCGCCGCCGCAGGACTCCCCGATGGCATGACCTCCACGATCCGCAACACCTCAAACCAGCCGCTGCTGGTCGCGTTCCGCCACTCCGACATCCTCGACGAGCCCCTGCTGCTGCCCGACCTCAACCAATCGCTGGAGCTCCCCTGGCTCGGCGGCGGGTTGTTCACCGAGCCGATCTTCCTTGAACCGGGACAGTTCCTCGTCGATATCTTCGACCTGGCCCAGCCCGGCGCGACCGAAGCGGGCACCGGCATCGGCCGTGCAGTGGTCAGCCAGATCCAGGTCCTCGACCCCGAAACCCTCGAACTACTCACGTTCTTCACCAATCAGGGCACCGCCGCCGCGCTCCCGCCCCAGTTCGACCTGGTGCTCGGCGACTTCAATCAGGACAACACCTACAACCAACTCGACATCGAGTTGTTGGAACTCGCCCTCAACGCCCCCCAGCTCTATCTCGATCAATCGGGCCTGTCGCCTCAGGACATCGTGACGCTCGGCGACTTCACCGGTGATGGCCTGTTCGATGTCAACGACCTACTCCTACTGCCCGACTTCCCCAATGACGACACCCTCGGCGTTCCCTCGATCTGGGGCGACCTCGACGCCAACGAACAACTCGACGAGCAAGACCTGGTCCTGCTCGCCCAGGCCATCAACAACGGCCTGATCGGGGCACCCTGGGACTTCGACCTCGATGGCGTCGCCACCCCCGCTGACACCCAGTTCTGGGTCGAAGTCATCTTCGGCACGCTGCTAGGCGACGCCAACCTCGACTTCAACGTCGATCTCATCGACCTCTCGATCCTGGCGACCCACTTCGGCCAGCCCGGTTTCTTCTTTCAGGGCGACTTCAATGGCGACCTCGTCATCGACCTGATCGACCTGTCGATCCTGGCCACCAACTTCGGCTTGGGCGGAGAGGTCATCGGCACCACGCCCGAGCCCGCCTCCGCCTCGCTGATCGGCCTCGGTCTCGCCATCGCCACCCGACGACGCCGGATCGACTGATC
The DNA here is from genome assembly GCA_040222855.1 of Phycisphaeraceae bacterium. Classification (NCBI taxonomy): domain Bacteria; kingdom Pseudomonadati; phylum Planctomycetota; class Phycisphaerae; order Phycisphaerales; family Phycisphaeraceae; species Phycisphaeraceae bacterium. The sequence goes on from JAVKCD010000018.1 coordinate 5,245, forward strand.
CGCTACGCTCCTGACACGCGCAACCCGTGAAAGGAGCTCACGATGACCCGTCTCGCCCTGATCCTCGTCGCCCTCATGGCCGTAGCAGGCTGTGAAGCCGTGAAATCCATGGATGTGAAGGACCTGATGGACCTGAGCTTTGGAGCCGATGTCGAGAAGTTCACCTTCAACACAGGCGGAGACACCCACGCTGAGGGCTTCGGCGGCTGGAAAGTCAGCTTCGACCGCGCAGGTTCCATCAAGCTCGCGCACACCCTTAGCGGGCAGAGCACCGACTTTGAGCCCTACGCCCTGACCCCGGATCAGGCCAAGACCCTCTGGGCGGTGATCGACCGCCTGCCGTTCAAGAAGCTCAGCAAATCGGCCAAGAACGTGGCGCCCGTCCCACCCGGCACGACGATGTACGCTTTTAACTGGACCATCGACGGCAAACCCCACACTGCCACGCTGCCCTCGACCGAAGCCCTGAAAAACTCAGGCGTCAACGCCATGGTCTCGGTGCTCGAACCGCTGATCCACGACGCCACCGGCATCCAGCCGACCCTGAAATAACTACCTGTCAGCCGCCTGTGAGGTGCCACCGGTTGCCGCTGCCCAGCCGCACAGGTATCGTCTTTTTACTCTGCCAGACAGGACCAGCGAAAGGACTCCGCGACATGGCACCACGATCGTGCCTCACTCTGCTTGCCGCTCTCACCCTCACCGCCATGCTCGCCGCGTGCTCGGACGGACCGATCTACGTCTACTCCGATGACGGCGTACTCCTTCCCAAGCAGGCCGGTGCCGGGCTCGTCCCGCGACTGCAGGAGAACTGGCTGATCCCCGATGTGCCGACACCGGTCGGCTTCCAGCCTGTGACATCGATGTGCTACGCCTCGTTCGACGGCAACGCCCGCACGATCACCCATGTCTACCAAGGACGGACTCATCTCTCGGACGCGGTGCGCTTCTTCCGCCAGAACCTCCGCGACCCGGCCCTCGGCTGGACCTTCGAGGGCATGGGTAGCACGGACAATGGCGTCCACATTCTCGACTACACCAAGGGCCCAGAGGCCTTGCAGGTGCGTATCCGCACGGAGAATGACCTCACAACCCTGAACATCGAGATCGTGTCGCGTGGGCTTGTCTCGGCCTACTGACCACGACTCCAAACTAGCGCTCGCGAACGAACACCCCATGGCCAAACGCCCACCCGTAGAACCCAACGACGCCAACGAGAGCCTGGAAGAATCGACACTGATTCAGCTCCGGGTCTTCTACACCCAGCACCGCAACAAGATCGCTGCGGCCCTGCTGATTGCTGCCGCCTGCTTCTTCGTGCTCTCCCTGTACCAGCAGCGTCAGCGGCAGGTTCTCGAGGATTCCTGGGGTCGCCTGGCGACTGCCACCAGCCCGGCGAGCTTCCGTACCGTCGCGGAGGACTATCCCGACAAACCGGTCGCGCAGCTCGCGCTGCTCAGTGCCGCCGACCTGCTGCTCGCAGAGGCCAGCAGTGCCCGCTCAGCCGACGCTGGTCAGGTTGACATCGAAGGCAACCTCGCCGAAGCCGCCAGGCTCTATCAGCAGGCGCTCGACAAGGCCACGCAGCCACTGATCCGCATCAACGCGCTGCTGGGGCTCGCAGCCGTCGCCGAGAGCCAGAAACAATGGGATGACGCCGAGACCTTCTACGTCCAAGCCACCGAAGCCGCTGGCGAGCGTTACCCCTTCCTCGTAAACATCTCCGAGCAACGGCTGGCGATGCTCCCCGAACTCCGTCAAGGGGTCGTCATCATCGAATCCTCGATCCTCGACGACCTTGGCATGACCGAGCCGACCAGTGAGCTCACGCCCGCGATCACGCCCGAGCCCTCCGCAACGCCGACCCTCTCGGCCCCGCCCGGGTCCCTCGCCGAGTAGACTCGGCGGACGATGCCCCCCAACCAGCCTGATGAACCCGATCAATCGCCGGACCCGATCGATCCGGCGGATTTCACCCAGTGGGAAGCCCGTGGCGGGGAATCGCACACCTACACCCTCTCCAAAAACGCCGCCCTCCGACTCGACCGCTACGTCCAGAATCGAGTCAAAGGCTTTAGCCGCAATCAGGTGCAGAAGCTCATCGCCCTCGGGGCCGTCACCGTCAACAGCAAGCAGGTCAAGCCGAGTCTGATGCTCAAAGAAGGCGACGTGGTCGAGATCAGCACCCCGCCCAAGCCCGGCGTCAACATCGAGCCCGAGCCCATCCCCCTCGATATCCTCTACGAGGACGATGACATGATCGTCATCAACAAGCAGGCCGGGATCATCGTCCACCCCGCCCGAAGCTATCTCTGCGGGACCATGCTCAACGCACTGGCCCACCACCTCATCGAGACCGGTCAGGCTCAGTCGGCGACCCTCCCGCAGCTACCTGAGGACGAATCCGATGAAGAGGAGGAGCTGACCCTGATCCCCGGCCTCTCAGCGGTCGGTGCGGATGATGCCCGCCCGGGTGTTGTCCATCGACTCGACAAGAACACCACAGGCGTCATCGTTTTCGCCAAACGCGACAGCTCCCACTGGCTGATCGCCAAGCAGTTCGAGAGCCGCACCAACCTCAAGGCGTATCTCGCCGTCGTCCACGGCTGCCCCGACCCGCATGCGGGAGCCATCGAGGAACCGATCGGCAAACACCCGACCATTCGTGAGGCCTATGCCATCCAGCAGGAACCGCGCGGCAAGCCATCGCTGACGCTCTACCGGGTGCGCGAACGATACCAGGGCTACAGCCTGGTCGAACTCGAACTCAAGACCGGGCGCACCCACCAGATCCGCGTCCATCTCTCTTACCTAGGACACCCGATCGCTGGCGACATCCTCTATGGCGGGGAACCCATCACGTCAGCCGAGATCACGACCCCGCCTATCCCGGCTGGCTACCGCCCCTACATGAACTACGCCCGAGAGAAAGACGAAGGCCGCCAGCTCGAACAAGTGGCCTCCGCCAACCCAGACTGCATCATCGCCCATCCAGCCCTTCACGCGGCACTGCTCCAGATCAAGCAGCCCGTCACCCACGAACTGATGACCTTCACGGCCCCGGTCCACGACGCGATGGCGAAGCTGATCCGCACACTCCGCCAACATCCCGAGAGCGGCCCCGTCGTGACTTCGGGCACGCACGTGGACCTGAATCAAGCTCTGCCAGACCATGGGGAATGACATCCATCCGTCCTCAGGTCTCGTCTTTGACCCCGCGCTGATTTATCATCAAGACACGCCACCGAGAGGAAACTCATGCGAGAACTAGTTCGTAGAACCGGTTTTACCCTCATTGAGTTGCTGGTGGTGATCTCGATCATCGCGATCCTCATCGGGATGCTGCTACCCTCACTCAAGAGTGCCCGAGATGCGGCCAGGGTCGTGAGCTGCCTCAACAATGAGAAGCAGCACATGATCGCGACAACGGTGTTCGCCATTGATCACAACGATCACTTTCCGTGGACAAACTGGGGAGACCACGGCGGCCCGGACACCGTGACCGATTTCCCCGCTGGCTGGCTCTACGACGGCAAGCATCGAGCCAACCCGGGTGGGGACTTCATCGAAACAGACCTCAAGCACGGCGAGCTCTTCGGTTACGTCCAGACCGCCAATCTCTGGCGTTGCCCCCAGGATGAACCGGCGCAAGACGCACCGGGCTCCCGCAAAATCACCAGTTACGTCATGAACGGAACGATCAACGGATTCGCCCGGCTCAGCGAGGGCGTCGTCCGGCTGAGTCAGTACCGCTCCGACGGCATGGTCTACTGGGAACTGGATGAGGATGCGCCGCCAGGGGCATGGAACGACGGGGCCAACTCTCCGAATGAGGGAATCACACGCAGACACCGCGGCTCGGGCACCGTGGCGGTGGTCGACGGTTCCGTCCGAACGGTATCTTGGGAAGAGTGGCTGGAACTCCAGCTCATCGCACCAGGTCCGCTGTGGAACGATCCTCGGCTGGCCGATGGCGGATTCAGCAGGTTCTACTGATCGCCCACGCGTGGTTTCCAAACCGTCTCCACATGACCATCTTCCTGATTGGCCAGACGGGCCAGCGCGAACAGCAGGTCAGAGAGACGATTGAGGTACACGACCAGTCGTGAATCAACCTGCTCCTCCTTCTGCTCGCCAAGCAACACCGTCATCCGTTCGGCCCTCCGGCAGACGGTTCGAGCGTGATGCAGACGCGCTCCGACTTCCGAACCTCCGGGAAGAATGAACTCCCGCAACTCCGGAACGGGCTGCGTAGCACGATCGATCGCTTGTTCCAGCCAGGTGACATGAGCCTGGGCAAAAGCCGGCAGCGCCGCGCGAACCGGCTCCGACGCATCCCCGGGCGTAGCCAGGTGTGCCCCGAGATCAAAAAGTTCCGATTGAACACGCGCCAGGACTTCTTCGACCAGCGGGTGCTTGCCGTGCTCGCTCGCAGCGAGGACCAGTCCCAGACAGGCATTAAGCTCATCAACCCCGCCATAGGCCTCGACACGCAGCGCCGCTTTAGGGACCCGATGGCCCCCAAACAGCGACGTCGAGCCATCATCACCCGTGCGGGTGTAGAGCTTCAAGCGTTTGCCCTCAAGAGATTTAGCATCTTCACATCACCTCACTTTTGACTGACTTTGACGCCAAGGGCCAGCTCCAGCACCTGATCGATGCTATCGACGAAAGCGAAGTTTAGGCGGCGACGCACCAGCGCGTCGATCTCTTCGAGGTCTCGCTCGTTCTGCTTGGGTAGCAGCACCCGTTTCACACCAGCCCGCTCCGCAGCGAGTGTCTTCTCCTTGATCCCGCCTACCGGCAGAACCTTGCCTCGGAGAGTGATCTCGCCGGTCATGGCCAGCCGTGCTCGGACTGGTTTATTGAGCAGAAGCGAGGCGATCGCCGTGAACATCGCTATGCCCGCAGAGGGTCCATCCTTCGGGATCGCGCCCGCAGGGACATGGATGTGAAGGTCAGTCTCAGCCAACTCACTCAGGTCGTAACCCATCGAAGCCGCGCGGGTTCGGAACAGCGACAACGCGGCCGTCGCCGACTCCTTCATCACGTCCCCGATCTGACCGGTCAGTTGCATCACGCCCTTGCCCGGATACGAGGTCGCCTCGATGTAGAGCACCTCCCCGCCAACAGGCGTGTAGGCAAGGCCGGTCGCCACGCCCGGAGGCTTGGCCCTGTCATCAGCCTCACGGACATAACGCTCGGGCCCCAGAGCCTGTCGGATCAGCTTTTCGGACACGATCTTAGCGCTCGACTTAGCCTTGCTTTTCCTGGCCCTCGACTTTCGTTTCGCCGGAGCCGAGGCGATGTCCGCAGCGACTCCCCGGCAGACCGAGGCGATCTGGCGATCGAGATCGCGGACGCCCGCCTCGCGGGTGTAGTGCTCGATGAGGTGGCGAATCGATCCGGCGTTCCACCGGCACAATGAAGGCTTAAGCCCGTGCTCCTTGAGCTGACGCGGGACCAGATACTTCCGTGCGATGGCCACCTTGTCGTGGTCGGTGTACCCGGGGATGTCGATCACCTCCAGCCGGTCGTGCAAAGCTGGCGGGACATGGCCCATATAGTTCGCCGTCGCGATAAACAGCACGCCCGAGAGGTCGAACGGTACATCCAGATAGCGATCGACAAACGCGTTGTTCTGTCGAGGGTCGAGCAGCTCCAGCAATGCCGATGCGGGGTCGCCACGGAAATCCGCACCAAGTTTGTCGACCTCGTCGAGCATCAGCACCGGGTTGTTGGTGCCCGCCCTGCGGATCGCCTGGATGATCCGGCCAGGCATCGCGCCCACATATGTCCGTCTGTGCCCGCGGATCTCGGATTCGTCGCGCACCCCGCCCAGTGACATCCGGGCAAACTTCCGCCCCATCGCGTCGGCAATGGATTGGCCAAGACTCGTCTTGCCCACACCAGGCGGGCCGACGAGACACAAAATCGGTCCCCGGCTCTGCGGGTTGAGCTTGCGCACGGCCAGAAACTCGATTAGCCGCCGCTTGACCTTGTCCAGATCAAAGTGGTCACGATCAAGAATCGAGCGCGCATGCACCAGGTCGAGGCTGTCTACGCTCGACTTCTGCCAGGGCAGGTCGGCGATCAACTCGAGGTACGACGTGATCACGGCGTACTCGGGGCTCGCGGGCGGGATTGCTTCGAGCCGATTCAGCTCTCGCGTCGCCTCAGACATGACGTCCTCGGGCGGACCAGCCTCCTCCAGCTGCTCGCGCAGCCTGTCAATGAGCTGCTCGCTCTCGCCCCCGTCCTCACCCAGCTCCCGCTGCATCGCCTTGATCTGCTCGCGCAGGTAATACTTCCGCTGGGTGTCGCCGATGGCGGTCTCGACATCATCCTGGATCTTCTGCTGCAACTCAGCCAGCTGCAGACGTGATGCGACGTGGTGATGCATCGCCCGGACGCGCTTGGCGATGTCCGTCAGCTCCAGCATGTCCTGCTTCTGGTCCACCGCCAGGTCAATGTTCGCCGCCAGGAAGTCAGCGAGATTCCCGGGGTCCTCGATGTTCAGCAGCACCGTCATGGCCTGCTCAGGGACGTTGGGCGACAGCTCGATCAGCTGACGAGCCTGCTCGCGCAACTGTGCCATCGCCGCATCAAAGCCCTTGCCGCCACCCGGTTTCTCCGTGGGCTTCTCGACATTAGCACGCAGGTACGGTGCCTTCTTGGTCGCCTTTTTGATGCGAACCCGCTTGAGCCCGTGGACGATGATCGACAGGTTCTCATCCGGCTGACGCACCAGCTTGAGCACCATCGCTGCGGTGCCCATCTCGTAAAGATCATCGACGCCGGGCTCGTCCTCGCTCTCCTCACGCTGGGTGAAGAGCCCGATGAACTTACTTGTCGATAGCGACTCATCCAGCAGCTTGCGCGAGCTGTCGCGACCGATCGATATGGGCGTGATCGTCCCAGGAAACACCACCGTGCCACGAAGCGGAAGGATCGGCAGCTCGCCGGGGATCTCGGGCGTCCCGGTGGCCGACTGCACGGCCCCCGCAGCACCGTTGCCTTCGACCTTGATCGCTCGCGCCTGCCGACGCGTGACCGCACGCTTCTTGGCAATCGGATTGCTTCGCTTCGACTTCTTCCGCGCAGGTTTTTTCTTGACCTGCGCCTTCTTTCGCACGGCAGGCTTCTTCTTCGTTCGCGATTCGCCGCGTTTCTTGGACTTCTTTACGCTCGCCACGGTTCCTCTTACTTCAAGTCAGATCCCCGGCCTGTCGGTCACTCCGACGCTGGCGGATCGGTTGGTTTGATCTCGACGCCGGGCTGCCGAATCAGCGGCAGCACCACATGCAGCAGGCCATGGTCATAGACCCGCCGCATCCCAGTTACCTTCATCCGCAACCCCACCTCAATCACACGGTGGAACGGACCATAATCGATCTCCATCGTCTCGATGCGCGCCTCACGCCCCGATGCGGATGCTGGCTGAGGGCACCGCCGCTCACCACGGATCGAAACCCGTCCGTCAGCGACCGCGATCTCGATCGTCGTCGGGTCCACGCCAGCGAGGTCCAAACAGACGTGGAGCTCACTGGGTGTACGAAACACATTGATCGCTGGCGACCACGAAGCATCAAACGAGCACGCCTCATCGCCGCGAAACCAGCTTGTCTCGACCAGGTCATCCATGGCGTTCCTCAACCTGCCTATGTTAAGGCCAACCGCCTCACCCTGCCGCCACAATGGCCCGAATCGATCCACGGTGGTCGTCTCAACGCAACCGGCCTACTATGAAGCATTCGCACCCATACCCTCCACGGAGTCAGCAGATGACCATGGCCGACACTCGCCCCGCCCAGACCGCCGATGCCATGCCCGACGTGCAGGGGGCTCGTGATGAGCGGAACATTTCCATCAATCGTGTCGGCGTTAAGGGTGTGCGCTACCCGATCACACTCCTCGACCGCAAAACAGGCGGCGAGCAGCACACCGTCGCCCAGGTCAACATGTACGTCGCCCTCCCGGCATCGCAGAAGGGCACACACATGTCACGCTTCCTTGAAGTCCTCAACAAGCACCACACCGCCATCCGATCCGATGACGTCATGGCGATGTGCCGCGAGATGAAGGAGCGCCTCAACGCCGAAGAAGCCCATCTCGAACTCTCCTTCCCATACTTCATCGACAAGCCCGCCCCCGTCTCCGGTCAGGTCGGCAAGATCGATGTCGAGGTCACGTTCTCCTGCTCCTCGACGACCATCGCCGATGACTTTGTCCTGGGCGTCAAGGTTCCCGCAACCAGTCTCTGCCCCTGCTCAAAGGAGATCTCGAAATATGGAGCCCACAACCAGCGATGCGAGATGACCGTCGAGGTCCGCGTCGCCGAAGATGCCATTGTATGGGTCGAAGACCTCGTCGCCGTCGCCGAACAGTCCGCTTCAACCCAAGTATTCTCGGTGCTCAAGCGTCCCGATGAAAAGTTCGTAACCGAAGCCGCCTACGACAACCCCAAGTTCGTCGAGGACATCGTTCGGGACCTTGCCATCGCGCTCGAACAAGACGACCGCGTGACCTGGTATCGCGTCGACTCAGAGAACTTCGAGTCCATCCACAATCACAACGCCTTCGCCGTGATCGAACGCGACAAGCGATAGCTCGCCGCCAGGCAGGTGCCTATTCCGCCCGGTCGCCACGCAGGAACTCGAAGTACGCCGAGTCGCCCGAGAGCATCAGCGTCGTGCCCTGACCCAGCGACTTGCGATAACTCTCCAATGTCCGCAGGAAGCTATAGAACTCCGGGTCGCGGCCGTAAGCCTCAGCGTAAATCCGTGTCGCCTCAGCGTCTGCCTGGCCGCGAATAATCTCGGCATCGCGCTGCGCCATCGAACGGATCTGCGCCATATCACGCTGGGTCTCGCCCTTGATCCGCGACGCCTCACCCTCACCCTCGGAACGGAACTGCTGAGCGACTCGTTGCCGCTCACTGATCATCCGGTCAAACACCCGGTTCTCAACGGACGTGACGTAGTTGACGCGCTTGATACGAACATCCACCAACTCGATGCCGTACTGCCCCATCCCACGCATAGCCTCGGTCAGGATCTCACGCTCGAGCTCCTCGCGACCCATCGCCGCCGAGTCCGGTGCAGGGGTCTGCTCGACTTCCACGGCCAGATCCTCAGCATCCAGGTCACCCGCCCAGCTCGACGACCTCACGATCTGCGGAAGATTCGTGCTCGAGATCGCGTCACGGACCACCGAATCGATCACGTCATCGAGTCGCGACTGCGCTCCCGACTCATCCCGCACCGATTGAAGAAACAGCAACGGGTCCACAATCCGCCAGCGTGCCGTCGTATCGATCTTGATGAACTGACGCTCGCGTGTCGTGATCTGATTTGGATCGCCATCCCACGCCAGGATTCGCTTGTCGAATCGGCGAACCTCCTGAATAAACGGCCACTTGAAGTGCAGCCCCGCCTCGGTAATCGGCTGCCCTACCGGCCGGCCAAACTGCAGGATGACCGCCTGCTCGGTCTCGTCCAGCGTGTACGCCGCCGACGCGCCAACCACAACAACGATCAGGATCACCAACAAAACTAATGACAACAAAGCATTCTGCATCATCGACCTCCCCTTGTTCCAGACACGCCCGTCGAACCCGCCTCAGGCGTCAGATTCAGCAACGGCAACGGACCGCTCTGGCCTCCCTCCATCACGAACACACGACCCACCGTGGGCAACACCTCATCGATCATCTCGAGGTACATTCGCCGACGCGTGACATCCGGTGCTTTCTCATAAGCCTCCAGCAGAGCCACGAAACGATCGGCCTCGCCGGTCGCCGCGTTCACGCGCTCGGCCTGATAACCCTCCGCCTCCGCGACGAGCTGCAGCGCCTCGCCCTTCGCACGGGCGATGACCTGATTGCGCGCCCGCTCGGCTTCGTTGATCAGCCGCTCACGCTCCTGCTGGGCCGCGTTGACGTCATCAAACGACGGCTTGACCCGCTCAGGCGGAAGCACGTCCTGCAACTCCACCGCCGTGATCGTCAGCCCGATGTCATACCCCGACAAAGACCGCGAGAGCTCCTCACGCATCCTGTTGGCAATCGATACACGCCCCACCGTCAACGCATCCGACGCCAGCCGATTACCGACGATCCGTCGCATCATCGCTTCCGACAGGTCCCTCAGCGTCTCAACCGGCGAGCGGACCGAGTGCAGATACTTCACCGGGTCCGAGATCCGGTACTGGACCACCCATTCCACATCAATCACGTTCAGGTCGCCGGTGAGCATCACCGACACCGCGCGGTCGCTGTCGGTCTTGTTGAATCGCGACTGCTGCCCGGCCTGCTGCGTGCTAAAGCCAAACTCCTCTTTCTGCACACGCTCGGTCTGCACGAACGTCGCCGTCTCGACCCCAAAAGGCAGCTTGAAGTTCAACCCGGGGTCCGCGACACGGACCACCTGACCGAACCGCTTGACCACCGCACGCCCCTCGGGCTCGACGGTATAGATCGACGACCAGATGCCCCCCAGGACGATCAGCACGACGATGACGATCGGCACCACCCCCGCCGCATAACGATTCCACAACAGCGCCAGCACCTCAGCCGGATCGATCTCAGGCGGGCCACCACGATTCGAGGGCGTTACCACAGGCAGGTCTCCAAAAAGTTAATCATCCCAGCAGTCTAGCCATTTCGAGCCTCCCGTCACTGCGCGAGACACCCGCCTTTGTCCCGGAACCGCGCCACATCACCCGCCCCGCTATCGTGTCCTTCTATGCAGACACCGGTCGCAGGCCCAACCAGACGCCCCCTCTGGCGCAACCTCAACTTCACCCTGATGTGGACCAGCACCGCCGCCTCGGGCTTCGGCGACCAGATCGTCATGCGCACCGCATGGGTCCTCCTCGGCGGGCTCACCGCCACCGCCGACTCCACCTCCCTCAAAGCCGGTGTCCACTTCTTCTTCTTTATCCCCTACCTCCTGCTGAGCCTCCCGGCGGGCTGGCTCGCCGACCGCGTGCCCCGCAAGTGGATCATGTTCGCCTGCGACCAGACTCGCGGGCTCGCCGTGCTCCTGGCCTTCTACATGCTCATGGGCGCAACAGGCCCCGCCCACGTCGATGAGTCCTACCACCTGCGCATCATCCTCATCCTGCTGCTCGCCGGTTCCTGCGCCGCCACGTTCAACCCCGCCCGCAACGCCGTCATCCCCGAGATCATCCCACGCACCCAACTCCAACCCGCCAACGCCGTGATCCTCGGCATCAACGTCGTCGCCTCGATGTGCGGGGTCCTCATCTTCAAGGCCATGACCTCCGCCGACGACATCGAGACCGTCCGCACCGGTCTCAAACTCTCCGCCTGCTTCTATTTTGTATCCGGCTGGTTCTTTGCCTTCCTCAAACCCATCACGCATCACCACGCCGTCGAAAAACCACCGAGCCACACGATGCGCGCTGCGGTCACCTATACCCGCCGACACCGCCGGCTGATCGTGCTCATCATCTTCAACATGCTCCTCTGGTCCGCCGCCGCACTCATCAACAGCTCGATCCCCGGCATCGCCCGCACCCACCACAACTACGATGGTGACAGACTCCTGAGCTTCGAGGCCTTCGTCTCCGCCGCCGTCGGATTTGGCATGCTCGCCGGGGCCATCCTCATCGGTACCCTAGGCCGCCGACGCGAATCCACGTCGACCCTCACACTCGCCACCGCCGGTGCCGGACTCTCCGCCGCCCTCCTGGCCACCGTTCCCGTCGTCTGGGCCTCGGTCTTCTTCGCTTTCCTCGTCGGCGTCTTCGGCAACATCGCCATCGTCACCTCCATCACCACCATCCAGTGCCTCACCCCCAACTACATCCGCGGCCGCATCATGGGTCTCACCGCCCTGTCCAACACCTTCATCAGCGTCCTCACCTACTGCATCATCTGGCGACTCCCCGATACCGACTCCATCGTCGTCATCGCCGTCGCCATCATGGGCCTGCTCATGATCCTGGTCGGGGCCATCGGCTTCTACCGACACCTCACCTCCGGCCCCATGGACGACGCCACCTCCAATGCCCTCTGGCGCTTCTGCCGGTTCTACATCCTCATCTATCACCGCTGCCGATGGGTCGGTAAACACCACGTCCCCTCCTCGGGCAAACTCATCCTCGCCGCCAACCACACCACCGGACTCGACCCGCTCACCATGCAGGGCCCGCTGCTCCGCCCGATCCGCTGGGTCATGCTCACCTCATACCTCTTCTGGCCCCTCAACCCCCTCTGGCGCGCCGCCCGACCCATCGCCCTCGAGCTAGGCGGGACCAACACCGCCAAGATCCGCACGATCGTTGCCACGCTCAACGATGAAGACGCCATGATCGGCATCTTCCCCGAAGGTGCCCTCCAGCGAACCGTCCGCGAACTCAAACCCCTCCAACCCGGCATCGTGATGATGCAGCGCCGCTCCGGCGCACCGATCGTCCCGATCTACATCCACGGCACACCCCTCAAGCACGCCATGGCCTGGCATTTCCTCTGGCCTGGCCGGGTCACCGTCGTCTACGGCCGCCCGTGGCTCCCGCCCGAAAACCTCAGCTCCGAGGACTTCCTCAAAGAACTCACCGACCGGATGAACGAACTCCAGGACCTCGTTCCCACCGCCCTCGACATCCCCTCGAACGCCTGACCATCGCCACCCTCATCCGCTAAACTCACGCACGGTTCAACCTCCACGCTTACCCACGGAGACTCTCTCATGGCACGCCCCGTGACCCTCTTCACCGGCCAGTGGGCCGACCTCCCCTTCGAAACCATGTGCGACAAGGCTGCCGGCTTCGGCTACGACGGCCTCGAACTCGCCTGCTGGGGCGACCATTTCGACGTCACCCAGGCCGCCGCCTCCGACGACTACTGCAAAGGCCGCTGGGACATCCTCAGCAAGTACGACCTCACCGCCTTCGCTGTCTCCAACCACCTCGTCGGCCAGGCCGTCTGCGACATCATCGACCAGCGCCACCAGGCCATCCTCCCCGAGAGCATCTGGGGCGATGGCGATCCCGAAGGCGTCCGCCAACGCGCCGCCCAACAGATGATCCTCACCGCTCAGGCCGCCCGACGGTTCCTCGACAACAAGCCTGGTGGACCCGGTCACTTCCCCGCCGTCGTCAACGGCTTCACCGGCTCCTCCATCTGGCACAGCATCTACGCTTTCCCGCCAACCTCCCAGGACTACTGGAACGCCGGCTTCGAGGACTTCGCCAGACGCTGGACCCCTATCCTCGACGCCTTTGAGAAGGCCAACGTCAACTTCGCCCTCGAAGTCCACCCCACCGAGATCGCCTTCGACCTCGCCACCTCGACTCGCGCGCTCGAAGCCGTCAACCACCACCGCCGCTTCGGCTTCAACTACGACCCCTCCCACCTCGGGTACCAGGGCGTCGACTACATCCGCTTCATCCGCGAGTTCTCCGACCGCATCTACCACGTCCACATGAAAGACGCCTGGTGGGGCCATGGCGACGGCACCGTCGGTGTCTTCGGCGGGCACACCACCTTCGCCGACCCCCGCCGCTTCTGGGACTTCCGCTCACTCGGCCGTGGCGACATCGACTTTGAAGGCATCATCGTTGCCCTCAACGACATCGGCTACGCCGGACCGCTCTCCGTCGAGTGGGAAGACGCCCGCATGGACCGCGAGCACGGCGCCGCCGAAGCCTGCGACTTCGTTCGCGCTGTCGATTTCCCCACCTCCGACCTCATGTTCGACGCCCAGTTTGACCGCTAGGAAACCACCTCCGTGACCCCATCCCTCTGGCTACTGCTGGCTCAGGCTCAATCCCAGGCTCCCGCCGCCGCGGCCTCGGGCAACAACACCCTCATCGGCTGGGGCGTCCTGCTCATCGCCATCGGCTTTGGCCTTGTGGTTCTCGAGTTCTTCGTCCCCTCCGCAGGCGTCCTCGCCATCATCGCCTCCACCTCGATCGTCGTCGGCATCGTCCTGCTCTTCCTGCAGGACACCACCATCGGACTGCTCGCCACCCTCTGCGCCCTGGTCCTGCTCCCCATCGTCCTCGCCACCGGCCTCAAGATCTTGCCCCACACGCCCATCTTCCGCTGGCTCACCCTCGACGACCCGAAACCAGAACAGGCCGACGCCACCAAACAGGCTACCCTAATCGGCCACGAGGGCGTCGCCCTCAAAGACCTCCGCCCCATCGGAACCTGCCTCATCGACGACCAACGCATCGAATGCCTCGCCCAAGGCGGGGTCATCGAAGCCGGCTCACGAGTCCGCGTCGTCTCCCACGACCGCTTCCAGACCAAAGTCACACCAATCGGCTAACCCGCCCTCAGCCCTGATGAAGCCGCAGCAGCTTGCTGCCATCCATCATCAGATTTCTTGCACCATCACGATCAAGTCGGCCAAATCGCTCGCCGATGCTCGCTCCACAACCTACGGGCAAACACCTAGACGCATGCCCTTTCTGGAGCAGGAACCATGAAGTTAACCATCGGACGCAAACTCGCCCTCGGATTCGCCGTTGTCACCTTGATAGGCGTCGCCGTCGGCGTCACCGCACAACTCTCCCTGAGCAACTTGGACAAGAACGCCGCCAAGCTCTCTGAGATGATCGGGGACAGCCAGGTCGGCACCTCCTCACAGACAACCCTCCTCAGCCTCCGCATGGCCGTCAAGGACTTCCTGCTCTCAAACAGCGACGAAGACCATGAACGCTACAAGACCTATCGCGACGAGTTCCTCTCCCTCTACCAGCAATCCGATGAAAACTTCCAGAACCCCGATCGACGCGCCCAACTCGCCGAGATCCAGGCCAAGTTCGCCCAGTACGACCAGACCTTCCTCCAGGTCACCGACATCATCAATCAACGCAACACACTCCGCGATGATGTCCTGCTCCCTACAGGCAAACGCCTCCGCACCAGCCTCCAGGCTTACGAGCACAAACTCCGCGACCGCGGGAACCATCAACACGCTGTCGATGCCGCCGACGCCACCGTCACCCTCATGCTCGCTCGCCTCTACGGCCAACTCTACACCTACACGACCGATCAGGCAGCCCTGTCCCGCGCGCGAGCAGAACTCCGGAGCTTCAGCGATCAACTCCTCGCATTACGCCAAGGCGCCTCGACATCAGACATCGGGACACTCGATCAGATCGCCTCAGACCTCAAGACCTACGAAACAAGCCTCGTCAAAGCCGACAAGCTCGTCAAGCAGCGCAATCAACTCGTCCTCCACACACTCGACGTGCTCGGCCCCCAGATCCACGGCCACTGGCAGACCATCGTCGAGTCTCTTGTCGCCGATACCCACGCCATCGAAACCCTGACCTCGCAGACGACCAGCCGCGATATCACTGTCGTCAACGCCGCCATCATCTTCGACGTGATCCTCGCCGCCTTGCTCGCCTTCTTTATCACCCGCAGCATCACAAGACCCATGAACAAAACCGCCGCCGTGATGATGAACATCGCCGAAGGCGACGGCGACCTCACCGTCCGGCTCGACGACAAACGCCAGGACGAGCTGGGCGACCTCGCCCGCGGCTTCAACCGCTTCGCCATGAAAGTCCACGACCTCGTCGCCTCCGTCCAGGGTGCCTCCCACGAAGTCGCCTCCGCCTCCACCGAGATCTCCGCCACCTCCGATCACATCTCCCAGGGACTCACCGACCAGCAGCGGCAGGTCTCCCTTATCGCCGCCGCCGCCGAAGAGATGTCCACCTCCGTCAGCGAAGTCGCCAACCGCGCCTCCGAATCACTCGGCAAAGCCAAGGACGCCGGCGACATGGCCACCCGAGGCGGGGACGTCGTCAAGCAAACCATCGAGGACATGCAGGAGATCGCTCAGGCCGTCAAAGCCACCGCCTCCTGCGTCGAAGACCTAGGCAAACGCTCCGAGCAGATCGGCGAGATCATCGAAGTCATCAATGACATCGCCGACCAGACCAACCTGCTCGCCCTCAACGCAGCCATCGAAGCCGCCCGGGCCGGCGAGCACGGCAGAGGCTTCGCCGTCGTCGCCGATGAGGTCCGCAAACTCGCCGACCGCACCACCAAGGCCACCGAAGAGATCGCCCAGTCCATCGAAGCGATCCAGTCGGGCACCAACCAGGCCGTCGAACGCATGCAATCCGGCACAGAACGCGTCTCCACAGGCGTCGAACGCGCCGGAGAAGCCGGACGCAGCCTCGAAGCCATCGTCTCCGGCTCCCAGGAGGTCTATAGCCTCGTCGAGTCCATCGCGACCTCATCCCGCGAGCAGTCCACGGCGTCCGAGTCCGTGACCTCCTCCGTCTCTGAAATCTCAACCGTCATCGCCAGCTCCGCTGAGGGTTCGCGAGAAGCTTCCGAGGCCATCACAATGCTCTCCCGCAAGGCCGAGCAGCTCTCCGCCCTCATCAGCAAGTTCAAGCTCCACGCCGATGACCGCCGCAAGAACGAAGGCATCGTCCCCAAGGACATCCAGGACAAACGCCTCGACGTCAAGAAGCATGGCATCGAACTCATGCACCGCCAGGGACTCGACCCCTCCAGCATCGAACATTAAACCTGTCCCATCCCCGCAGACCGGGCCTGACCTCACCGTCAGCCCGGTTTTTTAAGCGCCCAACGCCTCGATACGCTCCGCCGCCGTCGCCAACTTCTCGATACGCACCCCGAAGTTCTCGCCCACCTTCACCGCCTCCCCATCACCAACCTTCTTGTTGTTCACAAGCAGCGCCAACGACCCATCAGCCGACTTGTCCAACTCAAGAATCGCACCCGGCCCCAGCGACAAAATGTCATCCAGCGGAAAACGCTTGCGACCAATCTCGACAATAAAAGGCACCTTCAGCCGCAACAACGTCTTCACATCTGTAGCCATAACCAAGTTATCGGCATCCTCCCCATCGCCACCCCAAAACCAGCCCCAGACCCCGAAGTCCTATCTCA
The DNA here is from genome assembly GCA_040222855.1 of Phycisphaeraceae bacterium. Classification (NCBI taxonomy): domain Bacteria; kingdom Pseudomonadati; phylum Planctomycetota; class Phycisphaerae; order Phycisphaerales; family Phycisphaeraceae; species Phycisphaeraceae bacterium. The sequence continues at coordinate 22,163 of JAVKCD010000018.1, forward strand.
GCTACGCCTGAGCCCCAAACGCCCGCTCCGCCACATCCACCGCCTTGGCCAGCGCCGCCGCCTTATTCACCGTCTCCTGATGCTCCGCGTCAGCATCCGAATCCGCCACGATCCCGCCACCGGCCTGCAAATGCACCCGCCACGTCCCCGCCTCAGCCCCAGGCAGCACCACCATCGTCCGCAGCGCAATCGCCATATCGAGATTCCCCAGCAGGTCCGCGTACCCCACCGCCCCGCCGTAAGGCCCCCGCCGCGTCGGCTCCAGCTCATCAATCACCTGCATCGCCCGGATCTTCGGCGCCCCGCTCACCGTCCCCACCGGAAGCGTCGTCCGCAGCGCATCCCACGCCGTCAGATCACGCCGCAACTCACCCTCCACCGTCGAACTGATATGCATCACATGGCTGTACCGCTCAACCTCCATCAGCCGCATCAGCTCCACCGACCCCGACCGCGCCACACGACCCACATCATTCCGCCCCAGGTCCACCAGCATGATGTGCTCCGCCCGATCCTTCGGATCAGCCAGCAACTCACGCTCCAGCACCTGATCCTCCTCTGCCGTCACGCCACGCTTCCGCGTCCCCGCCAGGGGCCGATTCACGATCCGCCCCTCATGCACACGACACAGAATCTCCGGGCTCGAACCCACCAGCATCCCGCCCTCGATCTGCAGATAGAACATGTAAGGCGACGGATTCACCACCCGCAGCGCCCGGTAAACCTCAAACGGGTCCACCGACGTCACACGCTCAAAACGCTGACTCGGCACCACCTGAAACACATCCCCCGCCAGCACATATTCCTTGACCCGCTCCACCGCAGCTTGATACCCGCCTACCCCCAACGTCGAAACCGGCAACTCACTAGGCGGAGACGCTAGATCAATCCCCGCCTCCGCCAGCTTCAAGTGATCCCGACCCTCCGGATGCGCCTCACTGATCAGCCCCGCCATCGCCCGCAGATACGCCACCGCCCGGTCATACGCAGCCCCAACCTCTTCCTCTCGCTCAAGATCCACATGCGTGATCAGCGTCGCCGTCTTCTGAACCTGGTCAAACGCAATCACATCCAGATAAAGCTGCAGATGGAGGTCCGCCAGACCACGATCATCCGCTGGAGCATCCGCCAGCTTCTCCGGCTCCGCATACCGAACCGTGTCGTACCCCACATAACCCACCCAACCCCCGCAGAAATCCGGCAGACCCCCGACCGCCTGCGCCCGCATCCGCCCCGACCGCGCAGACACCTCCGCCAACGGGTCCTCGCAAGTGAAACGCTCGCTCTCCCCACCCTCCGTATGCCAACGCACCTCCACCTCGTGCCCCCGCGCGATCAGCTCCGCAGCAGGACGCGCCCCCAAATAACTAAACCGCCCCACCCGGTCACCATCCACCACCGACTCGAACAAAAAACTCGGCGCGTCCCGCGCATCCGGCGCTACTAACCGGCGATACGCGAGCACTGGCGTCAACAAGTCACTCAGCACCCGCATCGCCACCGGCACGTACCGACAACCCGAGGCCCGGGCCGCCTCCATCAGCCCCGCCAGCTCAGACTCGCTCGGTATCGTCTGCGGCATCGTTGACCACAACGCACTCAGGCGTCGCGTCGCTCCTCACCCGGCCCGAACATCGACGCCGACACGCCGGCCTTCTTCTTCTCGATGTACTTCTTCACCCACGTCTCCCAGCTCCGACCCGTCGCCGGATCTCGACCCGTCAACGCAATCGACTTCACCGCCGAGTACGCCACCACCTCACGAACACCATCAGGCAGCATCACCCGCAGTTCCCCCGCATCACGCCGACGGTCAAACAGATAACCCTCCACCGTCCGGCCGTCCGACAGCGCCAGCGTCACATCCCCCCGATAATCGAACGCATGGTCTACCGCGTCCGCCAACTCGAGCTCATCCGCCGGCTCAAACCGCCGACCCTCAAGTCCTGCCTCAGTCACAACATTCGTCTCCTGTGTCATGCACACTAGCGTAACCTATGCGATAGCCTAACGACGGCCAGAGCCCCGATCCGCCCAACGCCCCTCAAACGGAGCCTGCTGATGAATATCGAGAAGTTCCTCGGGCACCACGGCATCAACGCCAACCCCTTCGCCGCCGAAGAAGCCTCACTCGACCCCGTCCTCGATCGAATGATCGACGGCACCCCCATGCACCCCGACTACGCCAAAATCCTCGGCCGCCTCGACAAGCCCTCCTCCGCCGTCGTCTTCGGCGAAAAAGGCTCCGGCAAGACCGCCATCCGACGCATGATCGAACGCCACATCGCACGACACAATCAGGCCCAGGAGCACGACCGCGTCCTCCTGGTCCCCTACGACGACCTCAACCCCATCCTCGACCACATGACACGCCTCTACCGCGGCGACGAGCAAGCCATGCTCGACCACTTCGGACTCGCCGATCACCAGGACGCCATCCTCGGCAGAGCCGTCACACGGTTCCTCGACGCACTCCTCGCCCCGGACAGCGAAAACGCCGCCGACGCCCCCCTCCCCACCGACACCTGGACTCGTCTCCGAAAAACCGGACGCGACCAACGCGCCGATCTCCTGATCCTGGCCGCCTACTACGACCAGCCCGCCTCCGGCTCATCCGCAGCACGATTCAACACCCTCCGCAAACGACTACGCCTCGGCTGGAAAACGCCCCACCAGGCCACCCTCCAGGCCGGCATCCTCCTGCTCATCGCCGGAGCACTCCTGGCCATCGGCAGCGCCCTCGAACTCGGCAACCCCATCGCTCTGGTTCCCGCCACGGGCGTATCGCTCGCCACAGGAATCGCCCTCATCGCCCTCTGGACCTGGAAACGCGCCACCCTCTGGACCCGCTGCCGACACATCGCCAAGGAACTCCGGCCCATCGACCGCTCCGTCGAGGAACTCATGGCCATGCTCGGCAAAGTCTCACCCGCCGACCTCGCCCGACAACCCCTCACTCGAAAGCCCCTCCCCATCGACGGCCCCAAGCACGCCGATGACGGCCGCTACCGCCTGACCAAGCGACTCATCGACGCCCTCGAACTCCTCGACTACCGCGGGATCCTCGTCCTCATGGACCGTGTCGATGAACCCACCGTCATCTCCGGTAACCCCACCCGCATGAGACCCCTCATCTGGCCCATATTCGACAACAAGTTCTTCCAGCAGCCAGGCGTCGGCCTCAAACTCCTCCTGCCCATCGAGCTCCGGCACCTCCTCTTCCGCGAGTCCCAGGAGTTCTTCCAGGAAGCCCGCCTCGACAAACAGGGCCTCGTCGACCGCCTCTCATGGACCGGCGCCACCCTCTACGACCTCTGCTCTTCCCGACTCCGTGCCTGCCAGCCCTCAGGCGGGGGTGGGGGGACCGACTTCTACCTCGTCAACCTTTTCGACGAGGACGTCACCACGCCCATGCTCGTCGACGCCCTCGACCAGATGCACCAGCCCCGCGATGCCTTCAAGTTCGTTTATGACGTCATCCAGGAACACTGCCGCCGCGTCCCCGAAGATGAGGAAAACTTCCGCATCCCCCGACTCACCCTCGACAACGCCCGCCAACGCCAAGCCCAGCGCGTTCAGGACCTCTATCGCGGCCTCAGCCCCGCCTGACGACCGAAAACTCGACGAAACTTCAAGCCACAAGCCCGGTAACGTCGATTCACCAATCAAATGAACGGCGAACATGCGAACATTGATCACTTGCAGGCACCCCAACCACTGGACACACACCCACGAGGCCTCTACGCTATGCGCTGTGGAGAGTATCTTCGGCCTGCAACACGCTCACCCCAGAGCGTCCCCGAAGCCAGCAATCTCTTTCCCACTAAACTATGACAACACTTTCAGCAGCATCCCGCAGGTAATCTCCGCCTCAGACTGAGGCTTAATGTTGGGTCCGCCGCGTGAGCGGACCCGGCCTTCGCGGTGTTGAAACTCAAAGAAGGAGTGATTTCGATGTCACTGACCAAGAACTGGACCACAGCAACTCTCGCCGCGAGCGCTCTAGCTTTCGGCCTCACCACCACAGCCGTCGCTCAGGACGATGCCGAAGGCCCCGCTATCAACTCCGGCGCCATCAGCCTCGATCTTGGCATCGATACCACCAGTGCCTACTACTTCCGTGGTATCGCCCAAGAAAACAAGGGACTCATCCTCCAGCCGTGGGCGACCATCACCGTCGATCTCTACGAAGACGATCAGATCAACGTCGCTGGCTATGTCGGCACCTGGAACTCGGTGCACTCACACCAGCCCGGCGGCACCGATAGCTGGTACGAAGCTGACGTCATCGTCGGTGTGTCCGTCGGCCTGCCCGCTGGCTTCACCGTCGATCTCGCCTACATCAACCTTTACAACCCCCGTGGCGGAGCCAGCTTCGCTCAGGAAATCGACCTGACCGTCGCCTACGACGACTCCGAGTTCCTCGACGAACTCGCCCTCAACCCCTACGCCACCATCGCCTGGGAGTTCTCCGGCGGATCCGACGGCGTCTCCGGTGAAGGCACCTACCTCGAACTCGGTATCGAGCCCTCCCTCACCGTCCTTGAGAGCGAAGACTACCCCGTCTCCCTCTCACTCCCGGTCACCGCTGGTTTTAGCCTCAACAACTACTACCAGGATGGCGGCGGCAACGATCCGTTCTTCGGATTCGTCAGCGTGGGTATCGCCGCCTCAACATCCCTTAGTTTTGTCCCCGCCGAGTACGGTGACTGGTCAGCCTCCCTCGGCTTCGACCTGCTTCTCCTCGGCGACGAAGCCAACGACGTTGGCCGTGGTGTCACCGGCTCAAGCCTGGTCGTCCCCATCGTCTACGCCGGCATCAGCATGAGCTACTAAACCTCATGCCCGAGACTTCGGCGTAAGCCGAATCATCTCAACAACACACAAGACCCCGGCCACAAGCCGGGGTCTTGTTCTTTATAACCCCACACCACAATACTCAACCCAAAACCGCACTCAACGCACCCACCAACGCGTCCACCTCATCCCCCGTCGTCCCCGGCCCCACACTCACCCGCACCGCCCCCTCAGGCAGCAACCCCAGCGCCCCATGCACCCCTGGACTACAATGCAGTCCATCCCGCACCGCAATCCCAAACGAACTGTCCAACACACCCGCCAACGTCCCAGCCTCCATCCCCTCCGCCACGAAACTCACCACCCCCACGCAACCCTCACTCGACACCGGACCCAACACCCTCACCCCACCGATCCCCCGCAGACCCGCCACCAGTCGATCCCGCAACGCCCGCTCTCGATCCCACCGCCCCGCAACCCCCTCTGCCTCAACGATCTCGATAGCTGCCAGCAACCCCGCCAATCCGATCGTGTTCGCCGTCCCCGCCTCTAGCCTCTCCGGCAGCCCCTCAGGCTGTACAGTCGATATCGAATCCCCGCCCGTCCCGCCACTCCGCACCGCCCGCACCCGACCCGTTGCCCGCTCGCTCAGACACAACACCCCCGTCCCCGTCGGACCACCCAGCCCCTTGTGCCCCGAGAACGCCAGCAGATCAGCCCCCAGCCCCCCCATCTCAATCGGCACCACCCCTGCCGTCTGCGCCGCATCAACACACAACAACACATCACGACCCACCAGCCCCGCCGCCACCTCCTCAACCGGCTGCACGGTCCCCAGCACGTTCGACGCATGACTCATCACCACCAGCCGCGTCTCCTCTCGCACCGCCCCCAACACCTCCGATGCCGAAACAAACCCCTCCGCATCAAACTCCACCGCCGTCAACTCAACCCGCCCCGCCCGCCTCAACGTCTCCAACGGCCGCATCACCGAGTTGTGCTCCAACGCCGTCGTCACCACATGAAACCGCCCCTCAAGCCCCGCCGCCATCCCCACAATCGCCAGGTTAAGCGCGTCCGTCCCGTTCTGACCAAACACCACCCGCGACGGATCACCCACCCCCATCAACCGACTGATCGCCCCCCGTGCCCCCGACACCACCCGCCCCGCCGACACCGCCAGCCGATGCCCCGATCGCCCCGGATTCCCCGCCCCCTCACGCGCAAACCGCACCATCGCATCAAGCACCGCCTCCGACTTCGGCCAGCTCGTCGCAGCATGATCCAGATAAACTAGCGGGCGCTCCGCATCGGCCATAACTACACCGACGCCAACCCCTGCACCCTCCGCCACGCCGACAACTGACCCAGATGCGTCGCCTCATGCACCAGCATCACATAACCTAGCAGATCACTCACCTTCGCAAACCGAGTCGCCCAACGCTCAATCGGCATCGCTCGCTGCAACGCCGCCGCATCCGCGGCCTCCAACGCCGCCGTCACCTCCACATGCCCCGTCACAAACCTCGCCACCAGCTCCGCCGGATCGCCATAAACCGACGCATCCGCCTCCGGCTTCGACTGCATCCCAAACCGATGCCCCTTCGGGTCCTCAGGCGTACCGCCCCGAAGCAGCGTCACTAACACCCCGTGATACAACGACAAATGCGCCAGAATCCACGCCGGATGGTTCATCCCCGGACCTGGCTGCTTCACCCACTGATCCCCCTCAAGATCCGCCACTAGACGCTGCGCATAATCCCCATTCGCCGACCACCCGATCACCAGACTCTGCTTAAAACCAACCAACACATCCGCATCAGACATCACGTCACCCTTCGATCATCAGAACAATGGTGCAAAACCCGAAGCCCGCCGCCACGCCGACAACTGACCCACATGCATCGCCTCATGCATCGTCATCATAAACGTCACCATCCCGCCAATCGTCGGCATCCGGTCTCGCGCAAACTCAACCGGATTCTCACCCGCCAACTGCTCCGCCGTCACCTTCCCCGCCGCGTCCACCACCTCATCACCGATCGACTCATAAAGACTCAGCAATGCCTCCGCCGACGGATAAGCACTCAACTCCGACACAGGCGTACTACCCATCCCAAACAGCTTCGTGTACGACTCAGGACACTTCTTCTCCCGACCCAGCATCTTCAACATCCCATCACTCGCATAACAGCAGTGCCCCACAATCCACGCCGGCGGGTTGATCCCACTCGGCATTTCAGCGAATCGCTCCGCCGGAATCGTAGTCGCCAACTGCTTCATCATCCCCCGATTCATCTGATACGTCCCGATCACTTCCTGCTGCATCAACTCACTCCTCAAGAAAACAACACATCACCATCCAGCCCGACATCACCCACCCAGATAACGAGCATACAACGCCCGCGCCACCCCCGTTTGTTCCGTCCCCTTGATGAGCGCCCGACCGTCCGCAAACACCGTCAGCTCATACTCGCGATCACCCTCCTTCAACACCGCCCGCACCACAAACGTCGTCGCCTCAGCCCGACCATGCTCACGCAGCCGCTGCGCGCACGCCTCAAGATCAAGCCGCACCCCCTCCCGCGCCGGACTCACCTGCACCGCATGACGCCCACACAACACCACCGCCCCCGACTCACCCTGCCCCTCCAAAAACCGATACCGCCCCCCACGCCCATCAACCCCCTCCTCAAGCGCAGCTACATCCACCTGCCGGAAACGATTCGTACTCAAATCTACATGCAGCATCGTCCGCATCACCGATCCCCACTGCCCCGTCAGAATCTTGATCGTCTCCGCCGCCTGCACACTCGCCACCACCCCCACCACCGGCCCCAGCACCCCCGCCGTATCGCACGTCGCCGTCGACCCAGGCGGAGGCAACTCCGGAAAGATCGCCTCCAGATCAGGCCCCGCCACCCCCGCCACCTCCCACGCCCGATCCTCACCCCTCGTCCGAGGAAGCACCGGATACACCGCACCCGTCATCCCCACCGCTCCCCCATACAGATAAGCCACACCATGCTTCATCGCGACATCATTTAGCAAATACCGCGTCTCAAAGTTATCCAGCCCATCCACGATCACATCCACCCCACGCCCCTCACCCACCAGCCCCAGCAGCCGCTCCACATTCCCCGCCGTCACATCCGCCACCACACCCTCCACACGCACCGACCCGTTGATCGCGCCCAGCCGCCGCCGCGCCGCCTCCGCCTTAGGCAGCCCCTCCGCCGCATCCGCCTCATCAAACAGCACCTGCCGCTGCAGGTTCGTCACCTCCACCACATCCCGATCAATCACCACCACCTCACCCACACCCGCCCGCACCAACCACTCCGCCGACAGACACCCCAGCGCCCCGCACCCCACCACCACCACCCTCGAACCCGACAGCCGCCCCTGCCCCGCCTCACGCACACCCCCCAGCAGCATCTGCCGGTGATAACGCCATAGATCGTCCGTCGACTTCACGAACACATCCTATCCCCATAAAAAAACGCCGACCCAAAGGCCGGCGTCTCGAAATCTCAATCTACTCAGCCACCCAACGCAAGGGGGAGTGGGGGGGGGTCACCAGGCGAAGTGGGAGAACGCCTTGTTCGCGTCCGCCATCCGGTGCACCTGATCCCGCTTGTTCATCGCCTGACCCTCGCCACGCGAAGCGTCCAGCAGTTCCCGACCAAGACGCAGGTGCATCGGGCGACCCTTGCCAGCCCGCGCCGCATCAATGATCCAGCGAAACGCCAAACTCTGCTGACGCTTGCGATTCACCTGCATCGGCACCTGATAGTTCGAACCACCCACACGCTTCGACCGAACCTCCACCGAAGGCTTCACATTGCTGATCGCCTTATGGAACACGTCGATCGCCGTCGGCTCACCCTTGGTCTGCTTCTCGATCTCATCCAACGCGCCATACACCACACGCATCGCTACGGCCTTCTTGCCGTCGAGCATGATGCAGTTGATGAACCGCGACAACACCTTGTCCCCGTATCGAGGATCAGGACTAAGCTGCTTCTCAGACGCCGTAAAACGACCCATGGAGACCTCTAATATCGAGTTGCAAATCGGCTTACTTGCCGGTCTTCTTCACACCGTACTTCGAACGACCACGCTTGCGGCCATCCACACCAAGACAGTCAAGCGCACCACGCACAACGTGGTAACGAACACCAGGAAGGTCACGAACACGACCACCACGCACCAGCACAATCGAGTGCTCCTGCAGGTTGTGTCCCTCGCCACCGATGTACGCCGTCACTTCCTTGCCATTCGACAACCGCACACGAGCCACCTTACGCAGCGCCGAGTTAGGCTTCTTTGGCGTAACCGTCTTCACCTGCAAACAAACACCACGACGCTGCGGACTCTGATCCAGGTCCTTCACCTTCGACTTGTAAGCCGGGTCGCGTCGGGGATTGCGGATCAACTGATTGATCGTGGGCATAAGCTCATCTCATCGTCTGGGGCCAACCCGTCGCGGTCGGCCGAGCCCAAAACTATAACAAGACACGACCCCAACCCGCAAACCACAGCCTCCCTCAACCCCCAGAAACAGCAAAAAACACCGGTTAACGCCCTCTAACCCCCATGGCAGCTTGCAGTTGCGCCTCCAGACCCGAAGCCGCCACACCCACCCCGTGCGCCTCAACCAACGCCGCATCATCCCCCGCACCCACGCCCCCAGCCTCCAACACCCCCCTCACCGCCTCTGCCCACACCCCCGCACCCGATCCCCAAGCCACCACCCGCGTCCCCACGCCCGACCCCGGCACCCGATCAAGCCCCCCCACCCGATCCGAAACCACCATCGGCCGCCGCAGGCACAAACCCAGCGGAACCATCAACTCGCCCGCCCCGTCAAACGCCGGATGCACCACCGCATCCGCCGCACGAACCAGATCAGCCAACCGCCCAGGCGTACCCACCAGACGAACAGAATCCCGCACCCCCAACCTTGCCACCCGCTCATTCAACCCGTAACCCACCCACGTCGCCAGCACCAGCACCACCGGCAACCCCGCCCGCACAAGCCGCTCATGCGCCGCCAGCACCGTCGCCAACCCATCCTCATCAGGCCGCAGCGACGCGAACACCACCACCTTCTGATCCGCCCCAATCCCCAGCGACTCACGAAGCCGACCCACCCGCCGACCCGCCTCATCACCATCCACCAGCTCCAGCTCCAGCGGGGCCGCCAGACTCGCACTCGGCACCGCCGGACCATAAGCCGACGACGCCACCTGCGCCCACAGATCATCATCCATCGCCACCACACGCTTACTCGCCTGCGCCCGCAGCGCCGCCCGCTCCACCGACAACAACGCATGAATCCCCGGAAACAAGGCCCGCCGCAGTCCACGCCCCGGCCGCACCCCACGCTCACGCTTCAACCCCACACGCCACAGACTCCGCGTCGGCACCATCACATCCGCCGACACCAGCGTCGTCACCGACAACGACACATCAAAGCGCTCCCGCGCCATCACGCCCCGCGCCCACCGCGTAAACCGCACCAACGCCACACTCTCAGGCCCCCGCCGCTTCCGCTCCATCACCACCACCCGATCACCCATCGGCGAATCACCCGCCGCCCAACCCGCCACCACACAAACCTCATGCCCGCGAGCCTCCAACGCCATCGCCACCGACCGCAGGTCCCCCAACCGCCACCACGGATAACCCCCCCACGTTGGCGTCACCCACAAAATCCGCATCCACAATCCTTCCTGCAACCAGCAGCCCTCGAAAGAGTAACCACAAAGCCAGCCGCGTTGTGTCAACGCGGCCACCAACACCCAAACCCATCCACTAACCTATCCCCATGCCCAACATCACCGTCCTCATCTGCTGCGCCAACGCCGCCGACACCCTCGAAGACGCCTGCCGCTCCGCCGCATGGGCCGATGAACTCCTCATCATCGATTCCGGCTCAACCGACAACACCGAGCAGATCGCCAGACAACACGCCACCCGCTACATCCAGGAACCCTGGCGCGGCTTCGGCGAACAGAAAATCTTCGGCGCCGCCCAGGCCCGCAACGACTGGGTCTTCATCCTCGACCACGATGAACAAATCGACACTCAACTCGCCACCACCCTCCAGAACCTCACCGACGCCGAACTCGACGCCATCGACGTCGCCCACGTCCCCAGAAAAAACTACATCTACAACCGACACGCCCGCGCCTGGGACCCCGACCACCAAACCCGCCTCATCCACCGCCACCGCGCCCGCTGGAACGATGACGTCCTTCACGACTCCTGCCTGCCCTCAACCCCAAACCGAGAAAAGCATCTCACCGGCGCGTTGCTCCACAAACGAACCTCCTCCGCCGGCTTCGAGGACTACTTCTCCGGCCGCCGGCTCGACGCAAGACTCCTCCTCGTCGCAAGACAGCAATACGAACAAGGCAAACGCGCCACACCCCTCGACATCCTCCTCCGCCCGTGGATGACGTTTCTAAAACTCATGCTCCTAAAGGGAGGGCTCCTCGACGGAACCTTTGGCGTCCTCGTCGCCCAAAAAACCGCTCTCACCACCCAACTCAAATACGCCGCCCTCTGGGCCGTCCAAAACGGACACGACACACAAAACCCCGACCGCTCCAAATCCATCTAACCAACACCAATACCACCATCACCTCGACCGACCCAAGCTTGTCAAGAGCCGGGTGCCACGCACCTTCAGGTGCGTGCTCCATCAACCTTCCCGCCCCTCAAACACTCAGCGACCCGCCGCCACTATCTCCCCCTCCAACCGCTCCACATGCCGCTCCATCGAACACACCCCCGCCACCGCTGCAGCCGCCTCCGCGCACCCCCGCCTCACCCCCTCATCACACAACTCATCCATCGCCCGCACCAACCCCGCCACATCATCGGCATCATCCACCACCCGACCACGCCACCGACCATCCGCCAACCCCTCGATCGCCCCCGGCTCCACCAGATCACAAGCCCCGTTCGTCCGCGTCGTGATCACAGGCGTACCCGCCAGCAACGCCTCCGCCACCACCTTGCTCGCCGGATCGTAATAACTCGGCAGCACCACAACATCCGCCCCCGCATACACCTCTCCCATCGCCCGACTCTCACCCACCAACCGCACCCGCCCTCCCACACCACACCGCTCCACCCACGCTCGCAAGCCCCGCTCCTCCGGACACACCATCACCAACACCGCCCGCTCATCCTTCACCAACTTCATCGCCGCCACCAACGGCCAACCCCCCTTCCGACGCACCGCATGCGCCGGAAACACAAACACCACCTCACCCTCCCCCACACCCCACACCGCTCGAACGCGCTCCCGATCACCCTCGCCCATCACAGGTCGCTGCGCAGCGTTGGGGATCACCACCACCCGCTCCTCATCCACACCACCCGCCACCAACTGCTCCCGCATAAAACGACTCAGCGCGACAAACCGCTTCACCCCCGAGTCCCCAAGCGTCTCCGCCTCCGCCGCCCGCATCGCCCGCTGCTTCGGGCTCATCACCAGCCCCAGCCGCCGACCCAGCCGCCCCACACCTCCCGCCTGCCAACGCAGCGCCGCACGATGCAAAAACCGATACACCCCCGCCCGCGGCTCCACCACCGCCGCCGACGCCAGCGTCGTCACCGACAACGACCCCTCATACCCACCTCCCTTAATTAACCCCGCCACAAAACCCCGGTACCGCCACACCTCCGACCCCCTCTTGAGCTTCTGCATCCCCGCCGATTCGATCCGCACCCCCTCGATCGCCGCCCCCTCCATCACCACGCCCGCCGCCAGCGTCACCTCATGCCCTCGATCCCGCAAGCCCTCCACCACCTGCTGCGTCGATCGCTCCGCACCACCCTTCCCCGGATCAAAACGCTCAATCGTCACCAGAATCTTCACGCCTGATCCCCCTCAACCCTCAACACCCCCGCCGCCGCCTCAAACACCTCCTCCACTGTGATCGCCCCCATCGTCCCCCCAGCAAACCCATCCCCTATCCGCCGCCGATCCCGCGCAATCACATGCACATCCCGATCAAACGGAATCACCGTCCACTCCGGCCCCGTCGGACCAAACAACGTCACCACCGACGTCCCCACCGCCGCCGCCACATGCCGCGGGCCCGTGTCATTCGTCACCAGCAACGCCGCCCGCTCCATCAGCGCCTTGAGCAAACCCACCGACAACCGACCCGTCACATCCACCACCCCCGTCTCCGACGACGCCACCACCTCCCCCGCAATCCCCCGCTCCCCAGGCGACCCACTCACCAACACCACCACCCCAAACGTCTCCGCCAACCGATCCGCCAGCGCCCCATACCGCTCCGCAGGCCACCGCTTCATCACCTTGCTCGCCCCAGGATTCAACACCACCACCCGATCCCCCGCACCCACACCAAGCGCCTCCAGCCGCTCCCCCATCTCTCTCCGCTGCGCCTCAGTCACCACCAACCTCATCGCCGACATCCCCTCACCGCCACCACCAAGCCTCCGCACCAGCCTCAAGTAGTAATCCACCGCCGGCTCCGCTGCCCACTTCCCACCCTCTCGTCTCGCCTCCGCTCGATCCGTCAACAGCCACCCTCTCCCATCCCGCGCATACCCGATCCGTCGCGGAATCCCCGCCAGCCACACCACCAGCGCACTCCGAAAACTGTTCGGCAGCAGCAGCACCGCATCAAAACCCAGCCCCCGCAACCAGCACGCCTCCGCCCACAACCCCATCCCCGACCACCGACCAAGCCACCGATCCACACCCGCCAGCGGCTTGAACAACCCCCGCAACCCCCGAGGCGGATAACCCACCACCTCCCACTCATCCTCCGAAAACACCCCACGCAACTCCGACAGCGCCACCGTCGCCATCACACCATCCCCCAGCCACGTCGGAAAATAAACCAGCAACCGCTTCCGGCCAGACCGACCCATCACGATGACCGCTCGTGCATCAACAACGCCACGATCGCACCCAGCTGAACCATCACACCCATCCACGCCCACCGCCAGAACAACTCGCTATCACCCGCCGCCATCCACAACGCCCCGATCACACACACCACCGCCACCACCTCCAACAACATCGCCACCAGATGCAAAGGCGACACCCCCGTCTTCACCACCCGCTGACTCCGCAGCTCACCCAGAATCTGCTTGAGCAAACGCCCCTCTGCCGTCACCTCCCCACGCCCCTCAACCCGACCGTCTTTCTCAACCTCCTCACGCTTGGCCTCATCCTTCTTCGCCTCGACACGCGGCTCCAACTCCACCTCCTCAACCTTCGGCCGCGACACCGACGGCAACACCGTCGTCACCGCACCACCCTCCCGCGGCTTCGCTCGCTCCGGCGCCTCCACACCCGCCGCCCGCGCCGCCGTCTCCAGATCCTCCTGCGTCAACGGCTCCTCCCTCGCCCGCTGAATCCGTGCGATCGCCGCCACGTCCCAACGCCGACCCCCTTGCTCCGCCTTATGAATCTCCTCCTGCACCTCCGGCTTACGCTGCTGAGCCACTATCCGCACCGCCTCCACCAACGACCCCGACCGGTACGCCGCCATCACCCCCGAACCCGCTGGCGGAACCACACCCTCCGACGCCGCATCCAACAAAATCGTCCGCACCCCACGAGCCAACCCCGCCTCAATCTGATCCTCCTCCACACCAATCAACCAACTCCGACCCATATCGATATTCAGGTCCACCGCCAGCTGCTCAACCGATCCCGACAACGCCTCCGCCACCTTCACCTTCCGCTTGCGACCCGCCACCACCGCCGCCGGATAACGACACACCTGATCAATCCGCGCCCCGTTCGCCGCGTCCTCGATCAACCGACCGATCTCCGCATCACGACGCCCCTCATCCGCCGTCTCAGGTGCCAGCATCACCACCCGATACCCCAGCCCACAGATCGACGCCACCGCCGACGCCGCCCCCTTCGCCAACACAATCCGACCCTCCTCCGCCAACCGCTCATCAGCCAGAATCGCACCGTCCCGCGCTAAGAAAACCGCTGCTCGCATCCCCACACAATACCCGCAGCCAACTCACCCCGCCCCCACCAGCCGCCCACGGATCGCCTCATCCGTCTTCTCCACCGCCTTCGCCAAATCATCATTCACCACAAAAACGTCATAAACCCCGCTCGACTTCGCATCCCGGATCTCCCGCGTCGCCTCCGCAAAACGCCGCTGGATCTTCTCCTCCGACTCCCGCTTGCGCTCCCGCAGCCGCGTCAACAACGCCTCCTCACTCGGCGGCTCAACAAAAATCGCCAACGCCTCCGGGTAATGACCTTTCACCTGAATCGCCCCCTGCACATCAATCTCCACCAGGATCAAACGTCCCTCACCCAACGCCGCCTCCACCGGGCCCTTAGGCGTCCCGTAGCAGTTCCCAAAAACCTCCGCCCATTCCAACAACTCACCCGCCTCCACCGCCCGACGAAAATCATCGTGACTCACAAACCGGTAATCCGCGCCATCCTTCACCGTCTGCTCACGAGTCGTTAGCGACACGCTCCACTCCGCACCCAAGCCCTCCCGCATCGCCCGCGCAATCGTCGTCTTACCCACCCCACTCGGTCCCGACAAAATCACCAGCAAGCCTCGTGTTTCAGCCACACTCAAACCTTCACCACACCCGTCGCCCGACACACCAGCAGCAGACACGCCATCCGCACCGCTAAACCATGCGTCACCTGCTCCAGAATAGCCGACCGCGGACCATCCGCGACCCCACTCTCGATCTCCAGCCCTCGATTCATCGGACCCGGATGCATCACCACCGCACGATC
This sequence comes from Phycisphaeraceae bacterium, assembly GCA_040222855.1. Lineage (NCBI taxonomy): Bacteria > Pseudomonadati > Planctomycetota > Phycisphaerae > Phycisphaerales > Phycisphaeraceae > Phycisphaeraceae bacterium. The sequence goes on from JAVKCD010000018.1 coordinate 37,752, forward strand.
ACCCAGCCGCCGTGCCCGCGCCACCGTCAACCCATACAACGCCTGATACTCCCGCGTCGACGGAAACGCCGGACCACTCAATCGCTCAAACTGCACCCGCAGCATGTTCACCACATCCACCCCGCCCAGCACCGCATCCAGATCATGCGACACCTCCACCCCCTCACCGGCCAGCCCACTCGGCAGCAAGGTGGGGGGGGCCACCAGCACCACTTCCGCCCCCAGCGTCCTCAGTGCATGCAGATTCGACCGCGCCACCCGGCTGTGCGCAATATCCCCCACAATCGCCACCCGCAGCCCCGACAAATCAAAATCAGACCGCCCAAAACGCTGCGCAATCGTGAACGCATCCAGCAACCCCTGCGTCGGATGCTCATGCTGACCATCCCCCGCATTGATCACCGCACAACCCACCGCACCCGCGATCTTCGCCGACGCCCCGCTCCGACCATGCCGACACACAATCACGTCCACCCCCATCGCCTCGATGTTCCGCGCCGTATCCACCAGCGTCTCCCCCTTCGAAACACTCGACCCCTTCGCCGAGAAATCCAGCACATCCGCCGACAACCGACTCGCCGCCAGACTGAAACTCGCCCGCGTCCGCGTCGAATCCTCAAAAAACAGATTCGCCACCACGCACCCCCGCAAGTCCTGACGCTTCCACAAACTCCGCCGCGACACCTCCCCAAACCCCGCCGCCGTCCCCAGCACCGCCACCAGCTCCCCCCGCGTCAAACCCTCCAGCCCCAGCACATGACGACGCCCCCACCCCTCAACCACCCCCGACATCATCGAACCCTGCTGCTCCATCCCCCGATCCTACAACAACCCAACACCCTCCACCCACCCTATCCCTCTCACCCATGAGCCGGGTGCCACGGGTCATCGAGCCGCAGGCGAGTGACCCGTGCCCAAACGCCCATCACCGCCCATCCCCTCTCAACCAACCCACCCCCAATCACCAACCCCAGCGCGACACGAGCCGCGGGCGCAAGACCGCGGGCAAAACCCCGTACACCCACTCAGGTACTCTGCTCCACGCACACGCAACGATCAAAGATTCCGTTCTCAAGATCCTCTACGGAAATCGCAAAAAACAACCGCCCACAGTCTCCCCAGGTCCAGTTTGGGGTCGAGTATTCCGTGTCAATCTGAAACAACAACCGCCAACGGTCCGCGTAACGCTGAAAAACGCTGACCATCTCCTCCTGTGTCAAGCCGACCAGCTCCTCCTGCAGCCTATCACCCTCACCAAGATTGGCAGCTTCGAGGAGGACATCACTCAAGGGCTGCAAACCCAAAGCGCGCCCTAGAAGCCAATGACGCGAGTTTTTCTGATCCCGTGGGTAGCCCGTCAGCCTCTCCAGGAGACTCTGAAGGATCTCATTGATGGCTTGTATCTGCTCTACGTCTTGCTGATCAGCCTGGCCAAAATCCACCAACTGACCATCCGAACCAGGAAAATACAAAGTCCAGATCTTCCTAAATCCAAGTGCACGACACGGGCTGGGCTCATCATCAGGGTGCTGGGCCTGATCCTCAATACGTTTAAGCTCATCCACTCGTACATCGTGATACCGAACAGCATAGGTGTCGGGCCCGTCCGGACCCGAAAGACCAAGATTGAACTCTAGATCCTCCCCGTACACATCCTTGAAGAAATACAACCAACCCCGACCCGGTAGCCCCCCTCGAACCCCGGTCTGCGCCACCTCCTCAAGATTGATCTGCGCCAGAAAAACCAAGGCTCGACCGTCTTCCGTCTCCGGCCACTCGAATCCCTCCGGCACATCGGGAGTCCCGCTGAAACGACTCGCTCCGATCGCCAAGCGATCCAGCGACTCCAACCGCGACTCAACAGCCACAGCTTCCTCTAGTGTTCCTTCCAACGCCATGGCCATGGCTTCAGGAAGCTCCCGAAGCAACGCACACGCTTCATCCCGGGTCATCACATGGTCTCCAGAGAAAATCGTCGTAACTGCTACTTGGTGCAAGCTAAAGCAGATTACAAGAGCTAGCGATCAGAGCACAAGAACTACCGCCCCACCCCCACCGCACTCGACCGCACCCGCTCCACATCCGGATCACGCTCCACCAGCCCCGCATCCGCCACCACACTCAAATCCACCATCTCCTCCGACAATGTCTGACCCAGCTCATCCTTCACCCGCGCCTTGAGCCGATACTCACCCACCGTCAGATTCGCCGGCAGCCGGATCAGCTGCACCACAAAAAAATCCCGCCGACGATTCCGCGACGTGTCCACGATCGACACCGGCTCCTGACGCCACACCATCAACCCATCCCGCCGCTCATACAACCGGATCTCCTGCGTCACCCGCGTCTGATACATCCCCGCCACGCTGTCCACCTCGCTCCTGAAACCATCCAGCTCCAGATACACAATCATCGGGTTCTCACGACCCGCCAGCAGCTTCCGGCTCGCCAGCGGCTCATAAACCCCGTAACCCGACACCGACCGGCACACCTCCATCCGCGTGATCTCGATCGGTCGATCCTCCGCACCCCGAAGCTCATGCGCCAGATAATCCAGGTCCAGCAGATGATCCTCCGCCGCCTGCCGCTCCGCCTCCAGCAGCACCCGACGCAGCCGCTCAATCTGCGCCCGTTGCTGACGACTCAACCCCTCAAGACCCTCCGCAGACACCGCCGCGTTCGGCTCCGCCACCATCCGCGCCGAGTCCGACAGCGCCCGCAACATAGGGTTCTGCCGCGACTCGTAAGTATTTTCTGGCCGCGCATGGGCGCTCAATGGAGCGTCGTTCGAGGCCGTTTGGTCACGTTTGATTGACGAGTTCGGTTCGATTTCGATCGAAACCGGCTCAAAAACCGCCGTTCTCACCACAGTTTCGCCAACCGCTGGCGTTGCCCGCCTTTCCCCCACCTGATCCACCCAAACCACCTCCGGCGGCGGAACCCAGTCCTCCTCATCACGCACCGACACCGCCCCAACCGCCCGCGACCCCTGCCGGTCCACCGCCAACCGCTGCCGCTCGATCACCGACTGCTGCTCATTAAAAGCCGCCAACTCCTCATCCGTCGGCACCTCCCGTGACACCCCAGGCGAACCAGCCCCCGCGCAGCCCGAGAGCAGCACAACCAACATCAGCAAAACAAAGTGTTTATATCCACGCATGATGCCTCCTTGCATCGACCACGAGGGCAACGAAACCAGGCCCAAGCACTCGGCTGACTCAGACCCACAGGCGTTCCACGCCCTTACTTAGACACATCGGCCAGCCGCACACACAGGGTTTCGAGATTACGCCGTGCACTCCCAAATCCCGACTTCGACCGCGCATCCGATTCCACCGCCCGATCAAACAACCGCCCCACCGCTTCAGGGTCCAACCGCCCCGCCGCCTCCAGAAACACCCGCGACCGCGGACCCCACAACTTAAGACGCTTCGCAATCTCCCCGGCACCCACCCGACGAGCAGTTAAACGCTGCGCCAGACTCAGCTTACGAACCCCATCCGCCACGAAATACGTCACCAACACCTCCGGCTGCCCCGCCAGGTCAATCAACTCCGTTATCCCCTCCAATGCATGGTGCGCACGCCCCGACACCAAACTCGCCAGCGCCGCATCCTGCACCGCCCACGCCTGCTCCTCACTCGTCCGACCCACCGCACGCTCCACATCCCCAGGGAGAATCGTCTCCCCCTCCACCATCGCCGCCAGCTTCCCAAGCTCCATATCCAGCCGCGACAACGCCACCCCCATCCGCTCCACCAACAACGCCCCCGCCGCCGGGCTGATCGCCACCCCGTGCTGGGCCTTCGACCGCTTCACCACCCACCCCGCCGCCTCCCGAACACTCAGCGGGTCACACCCCACGATCGCCCCCACCTTCGCGATCCGCTTGTCCAGATTCCCCTTCCGCCACACCGGGCTCCGCAGCACCAGCGTCGCGTGCTCAGGCGGGGACTCGGCGTAACGCTCCAGCGCCTGCCGATGCTCCTTCACAAACGCCTCCGCCTCCTCCACCACCACCAGTTTGTGGCTCTGCATCAGCCCAAACGTCCGCAACTCGTCAAACACCTCCGCCAGCGTCGCCGAGCGGCCATCAAAGATCATCGGGTCGGCCTCCCCGTGCTCATCCCGCAGCGCCCGCATCAGCTCGTGGAGATACAACTGCTGCAGCAACCGCTCCTTGCCATGCAGCACCACGATCCGCTGGGTTGTATCGAGTTTCACACGGGATGTGCTTTTCTTAGGCGGCATTAGGAAATTATCCCAGGAACCACGTAGCCAGGAACAGAGCAAAGAAGAACCCGCACAGGTCCGTAATCGTCGTCAGAATAGGCCCCGACGCCATCGCCGGGTCGATCTTGAACCCCTTGAGGATCAGCGGGACCGACCCCCCGATCGCCACCGCGATCACCGTATTCATCGCCAGCGCCGCACCCACCACCACTCCGATCCACACAAACTGATCGCCCCGCATCGCGTAGGCAATACACCCAAGAAAAACACCGAGCAGGATGCCGTTGATCGCACCCACGATCACTTCCTTCCAGAGCGTGCGCAACACCTCATTGGTCTTCACCAGCCCCAGCGCCAGCTCACGCATCGAGATCGCTACCGCCTGATTGCCCGAACAGCCCGACATATCCGAGAGGATGGGCAGGAAGATCGCCAACGCCGTCACTTTCGCAATCGTCGGCTCGTAAAACGCGACCACCGAGGCGGCAATAAGGTTCAGGAAGATGTTGGGGGTGAGAAACGCCAGCCGCCGCGCCGCCCGCGACCAGGTCGGCATCGAGCGCGATTCCTCACCCGCGATGATCCCGCCGAAACGCAGCAACGCCTGACTCGATGCCTCACCCACCGCCTCCTCCACCGCAGCCCTGCGCACAACACCCACCAGCTTGTTGTTCCCATCCACCACCGGTGCCGCCTGAAAGTAGTTGCCGTCGAAAAACTGCTCAAGGCTCGGAAGATCATCTGAATCATGCACAAACACCGGCGTGCTGATCATGATCTGCTCGATCTTCGTCTCCCCCGTGGTCAGCACCAGGTCACGCAACCGCACCACACCTCGCAGTTCTCCGCCCGCCCCGATGATGTACACATACTGGACGTCGTATTCCTGATAACTCGCCGCGTTGGTCCGTAGGTCATCCACCACCTCAGAGACCGACATCGTCTGGAAAAACGCGAGGTACTCCGCCGCCATGAGCCCACCCGCCGTGTCCGGGTCGTAGCTGGTGAGCCTGCGGACCTCCTGGGCGTCATCCGGGTCGAGCCTGGCTAGAATCGCCTCGACCTCATCGTCCCCAAGCTCTGCCATCAGGTCGGCCTGAGCATCCGACGGCAGCGGGTCCACCATCTCGGCGGCCTTCTCCGCCGAGACCGAGGAGAGCAGGTCGGAGGCCTGCGTGACACTGAGTTCCTCAACCAGATACGCCCCACACTCGGTGGGCACCAGGTTGATCAGCCGCGAGCGATCATCCTCATCCAGACGCGAGATCGCGCGAGCCATCTCCCCCGCTGGCTGGTCATAGACAAAGCGCTGCAACGCCTCGACATCGCCAGAATCGACCAACTGAGCAAGCTCAACCGACGGATCGATCGGCTCGGACGCCTGCGGATCGACAACGGGTTGCTCGGTCTGGGGGTCGGTCATAGGTCTTCCTTAGGGAAGATTGTACGCTCAAAGCGGCAGACCATCGGTAAGCCAAAACGTATCGCACATACCCCCTGCCCGTCTTACTGCATGTTGCGATCAGGTTTCGACGCCCACCGGCGAGAAGTCCACGTTGGCGTAGTACCCGGCGGCCCGACGGACGCGATCGATTTGCCCCGCCGTCAGAAGCTCACGGCCACGCCCGGCCCGCCCGACATTAAACCGCGTTTCCGACGGCTTGAGCCCGCTGAGCACCTCATCCACCCGAGCGGATTCATAGCCCACGTCAAGAAAATCAAGCGCTTCGCGGATCGCCGTAGGCGTGTCGCCCACCAGGTCGTCGTAGTTGATCCAATGCGTGGCAATCGCTCCCTGACCTCGAGTCTCGACCCAGGTCGCAAAGAACCGGAGGTACCACGCCAGATGCAGGTCCATCACCGCGTCGATCTGCGCCACCGGGTCGAGGGCGCGGATCGCGGTGGCCAGACCCGAGCGATCAGGCCTGTCCGAGAGGTCCTTGATGATGTGATCACGGGCGCTCACGATGACATCAAACAGGTTGCGCGTCTGGATGATCGGCGTGATGTTGAAAGCATGCAGCAACGCGACGTTAGCCGGCGTCGCGCAAAGGTGGAGCTTGGCGACGCCGGTCCGCAGCAGGCAATCCCGAGCGAGCTGGGGCAAATAGAGGTCCTGCTCAGGATTATCAAAGCTGTAAACCACCTGGGTCTGAGGGCGATCCAGGATGCGGGCGATCGCGTTGAACAGCAGCGTTGACCCGGTCTTGGGATTCGCCGCGATCAGCACCTCACGGTTGGGCGGCAGGCCCGAGCGCAGCGCTTCACCGATCGCCTTGAGCTGAGCCTCCTGATAGAAGGCCTGCTGGAACATCTGGAAGACTTGCTGGGGTCCGACCGTGTTGCTCGCCGTGGTCATGTGAGGGATTCCCTTGGGCTATACCAAGGTTATCGGCCCATCAAACGCTGCGCGGGCACGAAAAAACCCGGCCACGGGGCCGGGTTGATCGGTTCTGTTCAACCTGCATCAACGACGCAGGGCGAGCGGCTTACTCTTTATCTTCAGCAGGGGCCTCGGGCTCGGCCTGCTCAGCGGGGGCGGCCTCTGCCTTGGGCTCATCGGCCTTCTTTCCCTTGCGCAGGGCGGCGGCGACTTCCATCCGCTTGTTGGCCTGGTCGCGGCGACGCGAGTAGCGGCCGGTGACCTGCGGGCCATCCTCATCGCCCACGAGCTGCAGCACACAGAGCTGCGTACCGTCACCGATGCGATGCTTGTCGAGACGAACGATCCGGGTGTACCCGCCAGCGCGGTCAGCGTAACGGGGAGCGATCTCATCGAAGATCGTCTTGACGACCTTGGGCCCGCCCACCAGCTCGCCGTACTTGTTGCGGACCAGACCCTCGTCCTCTTCCGAGCGGACCATGATGCGGTCGCGGCCGAGCATGGCGATGACCCGACGGCGCGAGGCCAGGTCGCCCTTCTTCGCCGCGGAGATGATCTTCTCGACCAGCGGTTTCACGCTCTTGGCCTTGGGGAGTGTCGTGGTGATCTGCCCGTGGGTGAGCAGCGAGACGGCCATGTTGCGCCACATCGCTTTGCGGTGGGCGGTGTTGCGGCCGAGCTTCTTGCCTGCCATACCGTGTCTCATCTTGGTTCTCCTTTTTGGGGGCCTGGGCGAGAGACATCGCCGAGGCCGTTCCACTCCCGCTGATGAGCGGGGCAAGGGTCCCGACGCGGGACCTGAGGGCTTCGATGGCCCTGCTATGTAAAAAGAGACGCCCGCGTTAACGGGCGTCTCTCGTGAATGTCATCATCAGGATGCTGTCGCAGCAGGAATACCACCAACGACCTGCTGGCGGACCTCAGACGGGATATCCATCCCGAGTTCGAGGCCGAGGTCGGAGAGCTTGCGCTTGACCTCACGCAGCGAGGTACGCCCAAACGACCGGACCTTGAGCAGGTCCGACTCGGTGTGCGCAACCAGGTCGGCGACGATATCGACCTTGGCCGATTCGAGGCAGTTGCTGGCGCGGACCGAGAGGTCCAACTCGGTGACGGGCATCTGGAGCTTGCGGACCAGTTCCTCGTCGATCCGGGCAGCGGCGGCGGCCGACTCGCTGGCCACGGTGTCGCCAATCTCGAAATACTGAACGAAAGGGTTGAGGTGCTTGCGGAGAATCTTGGCGGCCTCGACCAGCGCCATCTCAGGCGTGACGGTGCCGTTGGTCCAGATCTCCAGCGTGAGCTTGTCGTAGTTAGTCTTCTGACCCACGCGGGTGTCTTCGACCTTGTAGCGGACGCGAGTCACCGGCGAGAACACGGCATCCACAGGAATCACGCCGACTTCCTGCTCGTCGGTATCGGTGTACTGCTCGGACGCGGGAACGTAGCCACGGCCCTTCTCGACCCGCATCTCCATGTCGAAGTCGATCTGCTTGGTCAGCGTCGCCAGCACCAGGTCCTTATTGTGGATGGTGACATTGAGGTCGGCGTCGATCAGCTCGCAGGTCACCTCGCCGGGGCCTTCGGCCTGCAGACGCATGGCCCGGGCCTCTTCGCCTTCGAGGGACACCACAATGTCCTTGATGTTGAGGATGACGTCGGTGACATCTTCCTGCACACCCTCGAGTGAGGTGAACTCGTGGGGGGCACCCTTGATCTTCACGGCGGTCACCGCAGCGCCCTCGAGTGACGAGAGCAGAATTCTGCGGAGGCTGTTGCCGATGGTGGTTCCAAAACCACGCTCGAACGGTTCGATCGAGAACCGGCCGTAACGCTCGGTGTTGACATCGTGGTCGGCGACCACACGGTGAGGCAGTTCGAGACCACGCCAGCGGATGCGCATCGATGGCTCCATTTCTATCCAGCAGGACCTTGGGGGAGGCAAGGTTTCGGATTCACGCTGGCCGAGGGTCTGCTGGGAACCTGAGGCCGCTTCTCTTCCGAAACCGGGAAGACGTTTGGATTGATGATTTAGACCCGGCGCTTCTTGCAGGGGCGGCAGCCGTTGTGCGGGATCGGGGTGTGATCCTCGACAGCGGAGATGCGGAGCCCTGCGGACTGGAGCGCGGTGATGGCGGATTCACGACCGGAGCCAGCCCCGCGCACGCGGACCTCGACCTCGGACATGCCCATCTTGCGGGCAGCCGACGCGGCCTCTTCACCAGCCCGGGTGGCGGCGAACGGCGTGGACTTACGTGAGCCCTTGAAACCAACGGTCCCAGCCGAGGCCCAGCAGAGGGTCTCGCCGTTGACGTCGGTGATGGTCACCTGCGTGTTGTTGAACGTGGCCTTGACGTGGACGATGCCCTTGGTCACGCCACGCCGTACTTTTTTGCTCTTTGCCATGGTCTTCCTTGAAGTTTCGTGCGTCGCCAACTCTCCGGCCGCGCCGGCGGGCGACTGACTTCGGTGGGTGGGTGCCTGCTCCGGAACGATTCCGGGTCAGGGCTTACTTCATGCCCTTGACGCCCTTCTTGCCGGCGACGGTGCGACGGCGGCCCTTGCGGGTCCGGGCGTTGGTCTGTGTCCGCTGCCCACGAACCGGAAGACCCCGGCGATGACGATCGCCGCGGTACGAGCGGATGTCGCGGAGACGGCCGATGTTCTGGGCCACCTGACGACGCAGAGCACCCTCGACAACGTAGTTCGCCTCGATGATGCCGGCGATCGCGGCGAGCTGATCCTCATTGAGGGTGTTGGCCTTGACCGTGCCGTCGATGCCAGCTTCCTTGAGGATCAACTCCGTGTGGTGCGGGCCCACGCCGTAGATGTACCGCAAGGCATAACGGATCTGCTTGTTGTCGGGAATGTCGGTGCCTGCGAGTCGGGGCATCGTGGTGCTCCTGGGTGCTGATGCGTGGGCTTAGCCCTGACGCTGCTTGTGCTTGGGGTTGATGCAGATCACGCGCACGACGCCCTTGCGTCGGATGATCTTGCAGTTCTCACAGATGCGGCGGATGCTGGAACGGACCTTCATCTCGAAATCCTTAGCTCTCAGTGTCGGTAAGTAATCCGACCCTTAGTCAGGTCGTAGGGACTGATGTCAACCGTCACCCGGTCGCCGGGGAGAATGCGGATGTAAAACTTGCGCATCTTGCCGGAGATGTGGGCGATAATCTCGTGATTGTTCTCCAGCTTCACGCGGAACATGGCGTTCGGCATGGCGTCGAGCACCTCGCCGTCGAGCTGGATGGTTTCTTCCTTCGGCACTCAATCGCCTAAAACACTGGGTAACAACTGGTTCCAAGGCCGGCACCGGCCCTGAAGGGACGATTCCCCTGAGGGAAGTCGAGCCGCGTAGTGTAGCAAAGAGATCCAAGTCAAGCGAATTCACCCGGTCATCGACCGTCGGTGAGGACATCCGCGCCATTCTCGGTCACGGCGACGGTGTGCTCGTAGTGAGCGGCCGGCTTGCGGTCCGCCGTCACCACGGTCCAACCATCGGACAGGGTCACCACGTCGGCGGTACCGAGATTGCACATCGGCTCAATCGCCAGCACCATCCCCGGCTTCAACAGAAAGTCATTTTGCAGCAGATGGTTATTGACGAAGTTGGGCACTTTCGGGTCTTCGTGCAGCTTACGACCGATGCCGTGGCCGACGAAATCCTGGACCACGCCGTAGCCCCGCGACTCGGCGTATCCCTGCATCAGCTTGGCGACCTGCGACCAGGAACGCCCCGGGCGGGCGTTCTCGATGGCGATCTGGAGGACGTGCTGAGTCGCCGTACAAAGGTCACGGACCTCGGGGGCGACATTCCCGACGAGAATAGTCGTGGCCGAGTCCCCGCACCAGCCATCGAGATTGACCCCGCAGTCGACGCCGACGATATCGCCATCCTGAATGACCCGCTCGTCAGAAGCGATCCCGTGGACGACTTCTTCGTTGACCGAGATGCACAGCGTCGCCGGGAAAGGTGTTGGTCCGGGGTAGCCGCGAAAAAGACCTTTTGCTCCAGCGTCATCGATGACCTTCTGCGCCGCATCGTCGATCTGCTGGGTTGTGGCACCGGGCTGACATATCTCGACACACCGATCCAGCACACGCCGGACAACGCGACCTGCATCGCGCATCTTCTTGATCTGGTCTGGCGTCTTAAGCGTGATCGGCATGGTCGCGCGGCCTTAGCGTCGGGCTTGCCTCTTGAGGTGAACGGAAAACTCGCCCGTGATTACTGGCAGTTCTGGCGGAATGTTAGCGGTCGTGCGCTCAGAGCGGGTGCGTTCAGCTCGCCGTGCCGCGGGTGCCGCGGATCTTCGGGCTGCGGCGTCCTCCGGAGCGAGGCGATCCCGACCCGCCGGAGGTGGACTGACTGAGGAAGCCCTCGTAGTTGCGCATCAGCAGGGTCGCCTCGATCCGCTGAACAAAGTCGAGCATCACCGAGACGACGATCAGCAGGCCTGTCCCGCCGAGGTACTGCGTCACGATAAATGGAATCTCGAAGACCCCCGCCACCACGGTCGGGATGACCGCAATCACGGCGAGGAAGCCCGCTCCGACGTAGGTGATCCGCTCCATCACGGTTTCGAGGTACTCAGCGGTTCGCGGGCCGGGGCGGAGGCCGGGGATGAAGCTGCCCGAGTCGCGCAGCTGCGTCGCCATCTCCTTGGGCTGGAACTGCACCGTCGTCCAGAAGTAGGCGAAGAAGAAGATCAGCCCGATGAACGAGAGGGTATAGAGGTAGCCCGTGTGCGCAATAAAGTCGGCGGAGAAGTGGTACCAGATCTGATTGACCGTGTTGGCAAACCAACCCCACGACGACAGGGACTCGCCTTCTGCGGGCACGACCCGTTCAGGTATCAAGAGGTTCTCGATCGGTGGCAGCAAGATGGTGGGGAAGATCATCAGCGAGCTGGCGAAGATGATCGGCATCACTCCGCCGTGGTTCACACGCAGCGGGAGGTAGCTGCGCTGCCCGCCATAGACCTTCCGGCCACGCGTATGCTTAGCCTGCTGGACCGGGATCCGCCGCTGAGCCTGCGTGATAACGATCGCACCAGCGACGACGACGATGAACGAAACGAGCAGGAAGACAATCGTGTCGAAGCCGTAGCCGTCGCCGGTCGTCGAGAAGTTGTTGGCGATCAGGCCGACGGCACCCGGAATACCCGCGATGATGCCAGCGGTGATGATCAGCGAGATGCCGTTTCCGATGCCGTACTTGTCAATCTGCTCGCCAAGCCACATCAGGAAGATCGTGCCCGCAGTCAGGCCGACGACGCCGCAGCCCCAGAACAGGAAGGTGCCCGAGTATTCAGCGTAGACCAGGCCATTGCCCTGGATGAAACGCATCCAGAACACCGCCTGCACCAGACAGAGGCCGACGGCGGCGTAGCGGGTGTATTCCTGGATCTTCTGCCGACCGGTCGGGCCCTGCTTCTGGAGTTCCTTGAAGGACTCGACGGAAGCCGTCAGTAACTGAAAGATAATCGCCGCCGAGATGTACGGCATAATCCCTAGGCCGAAGATGGTCGATTGCCCGAGGGCTCCGCCGGTGAAGATGCCGACGAACGAGATCAGATTACCGACCGCTCCACCCTGGGAGTTCTCGGCCCAGGTCTTGAGCGCGTCCTGATTGACACCGGGCAGGGGAATGAAGAAGCCGATGCGGTAGATCGCGAGCATCCCGAGGGTGAACGCGATCTTCCAGCGGAGTTCGGGGATCTTCCAGATGTTGGCGAGGGTGCGGAGCATCCGGTGGTGGCCGACCTTCCTTGATCAGGGCTGGCGGAGCCGCTGGTTTATTCGCCGTCTGCGGGTGATGGGGCGGGACGCCCCGTATCGACGGTGACCGATCCGCCGGCCTTCGTGATCTTGTCCGTGGCGGCCTGGGTGAACTTGGCCGCCGTGATGTTGAGCTTCTTGGTGATCTCACCGTCAGCGAGAATCTTAACCGGCAGCTTGGTGTTGCGGATCAGGCCGACCTTGACCAGCGTCTCGGGGCTGACCGATTCGCCGTCCTCAAAGCGCGCGTCGATGGAACGCAGGTTCACGGTCGCGAAGTGCTTACGAAACGCCGCGTTGGTGAAGCCTCGCTTGGCCATCCGGCGGAAGAACGGCATCTGACCACCCTCGCGGTGAGCGGGTGACGAGAATCCCGAGCGGCTGCCCGCGCCGTTGTGGCCTCGGCCAGAGGTCTTGCCGTGACCGGAACCGACGCCGCGACCAATGCGCTTGCGTGACTTGTGGGCTCCGACGATCTCGGTGATGTCATGAATCATCATGGCGGGGGTCCGTTTCTTCCGGCCTCAGCCGGCGATCAATCGCGTGGTGGACGGCGGGTGCCGGTTACTCGCTCTTGGTTTCCTCAGAGCTGTCGTTATCCGCGGGTGCTTCGGGCTCTGCCTGCTCGGCAGCGGGCGCCTCGGCTTTGGGTTCCTCGACCTTGGGTTCCTCAGCAGGTGCTTCGGCAGCAGCCTTGGGCTGAGCGGGTTCCGGAGCAGCGGGCGTGTGGACAATATTAGCCGCGGCCGCCTGGGCCTTGGCCTCGGCACGCTGCATGGCGAGCTTGCCGGACTCGATCATCTCATCGACGGTCGACATCTCGATGGTCACGCCGCGCACGCCAGCGATCTCGGCACGGGTCCGAAGACCACGCAGGCCCTCGATGACCGCTTTGGCCAGGTTCTTCTTGTTGGTTGATCCGTAAGACTTGGTCAGGCAGTCCTGCACGCCAGCCATCTCGAGCACGGCACGAACGGTTCCGCCGGCAATAACGCCGGTACCCGGAGCCGCAGGGATCAGTCGGACCTTCGAGGACAGGTAGCGCCCGGTGGTCGGGTGCGGGAGCGTTCCACCCTTGACCTGAACTTTGAAGAGCTGCTTGCGAGCGTCCTTCTGGGCTTTCTCAATAGCCGCGGGGACACCCGGGGCCTTGCCGTAGCCGATACCGACGGAACCCTTGCGGTCCCCGACGACAACCAGCGCAGCGAAGCTGAATCGCCGGCCGCCCTTCACGACGGTCGCGGTTCGGAAGATGCCGACCGTGGTCGACTCGAGTGTCTGTCCTGCTTGTTCGATGACTTCAGCCATGGCGGGTCGTTTCCTGCCGGGGGGTGGCGGCGATGATTAGAACTTAAGGCCCGCTTCGCGGGCGCTGTCGGCCAGGGCCTTCACACGCCCGTGGTACCTGTATCCGTTACGGTCAAACTGAATAGCGTTGATGCCAGCAGACTTCGCCTTCTCGGCGATGGCCTTGCCGACGGCCTTGGCACCCTCGACGTTCCCGCCAGCGGTCTTCTCGACCACCGAGCTGGCCGACGCCAGAGTCTTGCCGGCCATGTCGTCGATGAGCTGAGCATAGATATGCTTCGAGCTGCGGAAGATCGACAATCGGGGCGTCTCGATCGTGCCGAGCACACGCTTGCGCACTCCCGCCTTCCGGCGTGTGCGACGCTGATTTTTTACATTGATCTGACTGGGATTCATCGGGTGAGCTCCTGGCGATGGCCTTAGTTGCCGAACGCCTTGCCGGCCTTACGGATGATCTGCTCGCCGGCGTAACGGACGCCCTTGCCGTTGTACGGCTCGGGCTTGCGGTGCGAGCGGATCGCTGCTGCGGTCTGCCCGACAAGCATCTTGTCGGGGCCGGTGATGGTGAGTTTCTGGGCCTCGACGGCGACATCCACGCCATCCGGGATCTTGACGACGCGCGTGTCCGCGTAGCCCAGCTTGAGATTGACCTGACGGCCCTGGACCTGCGCGTTCCAGCCGACGCCGACGATCTCGAGCTGCTTGGTGTAACCCTTAGTCACACCCTCGATCATGTTGGCGATCAAGGCTCGGGTCAGACCGTGCATCGCCTTAGCGAGTCGCGTGTCATCACGACGCTCGACGATCACGTTCTTGGCGTCATCGTCAATGCGAACGCTCACCTCCGGGCGGTGATCGTAGCTGAGCTTCTTGCCCGAGGCCTCGACCGTCACGGTGTTACCGCTGATCGACACCTTGGCGCCGCCTTCGATGGGAACTGGTTTTTTACCGATGCGTGACATCTCGTAATCTCGCGTTGGGTCGGCTTACTCGACGGTGCAGATCAGTTCGCCGCCGACGTTCTCGGTTCGGGCCTCGCGGTCCGAGAGAACGCCCTTCGGCGTGGTGAGGATGGCGATACCCAGACCCGCGAGCGGACGGGGGAGGTCGTCTACCTTGCTATAGACGCGGCATCCGGGTTTCGACTCCCGCTTGAGCAGATTGATCAACTGCTCGCCACGGGGGCCGTACTTAAGCTCGATGCGGAGGATGCCCTGACGGCCGTCCTCGATGACATCGAAACGGTTGATGTAGCCCTCGTCACGGAGCACGCGGGCGATGCCGCGGCAGACGTTGGAGTTGCGGCAGTCAACGCGCGGGTGTTTGGCCCGGGCCGCGTTTCGGACTCGCGTGAGCATGTCGGCGATGGTGTCGCTTAGAGACATCTGAGTTCTCCGGGGCCGCGCTTCGCTGGGTGATGCGGCCCTGATGGTTCCTTGTGCTTACCAGGAGGCCTTACGCATGCCGGGGATCTTGCCCTCAAGGGCCAGTTCCCGAAGGACGATGCGCGAGATACGGAACTTGCGGTATACACCCCGGGATCGACCGGTGAGAGCACACAAGTTGCGCACCCGGGTGGGGCTCGCGTTGCGTGGGAGCTGCTGCAGGCCGATGTAATCCTTGTCGGCCTTTAGCTGACGCCTGCGCTCCGCGTACTTGGCCACCGTGGCCTTGACCTTGTTGTTCCGAACGACGGTTGATTTTGACGACATATCAGCTTCCTGCTCGGTTATTTATTCTCGGGCTTGATGAACGGCCAACCGAGTTCTTCGAGCAGGAAGCGCGACTTGGTGTCGTCAGACTGCTCAAAGACCATCGTGATGTGCATGCCGTGGGTGAACTGGGCAGAAGTCATGTCCACCTCAGGGAAAATCGCCTGCTCGGTGATGCCGAACGAGTAGTTGCCGCGACCATCAAACGACTTGGCCTTGAGGCCACGGAAGTCCTTGATACGAGGGATCGACAGCGTGATCAAACGATCGAGGAACTCCCACATCCGGTCGCCACGCAATGTCACCATTGCACCGACCTCGTAACCCGCTCGCAGCTTGAAGTTCGAGACCGACTTCTTGGCCTTACGCATCACTGGCTTCTGACCTGCGACCGTCTCCAGCGTCAGGAGCACCTGCTCTTTAGCCTTCGGGTTGATCTTAGTGCCCTCAAGCTGCTTGCCCAGACCCACATTAAGGATGATCTTCTGGAGCTTGGGGGTCGCCATGACGTTCTTAATGCCAAACTGCTCACGCAGCTTCGGGGCGATCTCATCGCCAAAGCGCTGCTTGAGCCGCGGTGCGAGGCCGGCTGGTGCCGAGGCCTTCATCGCCGCCGGGTCGAGGGTTTCTTTGATCTTGTTCTTCGCCATGGCGAGTTCCTGTTCGTGCTTTCGCTTACTTGGCCTTGGCCTTGCGGAGTTCCGGACCAATCTGCTCGCCATTGCGTGCAGCAACGCGGACCTTCGAGCCGTCATCACGGGTCTCGAAACGTACCCGCGTCGGCTTGCCATCAGCAATCGGCGAGACGTTGGAGATGTGAATCGGCATCTCACGGCTGACCACCCCGCCACGCGGGTTCGCCTGCGTCGGCTTGAGGTGCTTCTTGCGGACGTTCACGCCCTCGACCAACACCTGGTCCGTCTCGGTGAGCACACGCAGGATCTTCTTAGGACGAAGGTCCCGGGTCTTGTTCACCACGCGACCCTCAGCATCGTGTTGGCGAATCCACGCGCCGTTGCCGGCGGTGACAATCACCATGTCGCCTGATCGGATGTGCCTGGCCATGCTTAAGTCCTCGTATCGCCGCCCCAACGGGCGTCCTTGTTCCTGGTATCCCGAATCGTCTTACACAACCTCGGAGGCGAGGGAGACGATCTTCATGTACTGCTGCTCGCGAAGCTCTCGGGCCACCGCACCAAAGATGCGTGTCCCACGAGGCTCGCCCTTCTCGTCAATCAGAACGATCGCGTTCTTGTCAAACCGCACGTAGCTGCCATCAATCCGGCGGACCGGGTAGTTCGTCCGGACCACCACGCCCCTGACGATCGTGCCCTGCTTCATGTCGCTGCCGGGCAGCGACTTCTTCACCGAGCAAACCACCTTGTCGCCCAGCGACGCGGTCTTGAGGGTCTTGCGACCACGGCCGGTGGACCCGCCGAGCACGCGGATCACATAAGCGATCTTCGCTCCGGTGTTGTCTGCCACGTCGACACGTGATTCGGCCTGGATCATGATCGTTGCTCCCGAGCCTCACGATGGAGGCTCCTGATGGCGTTCTGCTTGGGTTACTCGGTTACAGCAGCGGACTGCAGGATCTTGTGCAGACGCCAGCTCTTGGTCTTGGAATACGGCCGACACGGCGCGATCTCGACGCGGTCGCCCACTTTCGAGGTGTTGCCCTCATCGTGGACATGGAAGCGGAGCTGCCGGTGGATGTACTTGCCGTACTTGGGGTGACGGACCTGGAAGTCGACCTCGACGGTCCGGGTCTTGTTCCGCTTGTCGCCAGTCACCACACCGATCTTTGTGCCGGCGAGCTGACGTTGGGGTTGTTCTGTCGTCGTGGTCACGTTCGTGTCCTCAGGCTTGTGCGGTCTGTGCGTTGGCGCGGGTGGTCTGCTCGGTCATCAGTCGGGCGATGTCCTTCTTGAGAACCGAGAACTGTCTGGGGTTCTCCAGCTTCTCGGTCACTGCCTTCGTCCGGAGATCAAAGACCTCGCGGCGGAGACGCTGGATCTCGTGGACGATCTCGGCGTCATTAAGTTCGCGGATTTCACTGGGCTTCATGGTCATGTGTCCTGTGCTCTTAGACCGCGGGGCGGCGCTCAACAAAGCGGCAGCGGAACGGCATCTTGTGGGCCACACGGGTAAACGCCGCGCGGGCCAGGTCCTTGGGAACACCGGTGATCTCGTAAAGGATCGTCCCGGGCTTCACGCACGCGGCCCAGTATTCTGGCTCCGCTTTGCCCTTACCCATGCGTGTCTCGAGAGGCTTCTTCGAGATGGGCTTGTCGGGAAAGACCCGCACAAACAGCTTGCCCTCGCGGGAGACGTACTGCCTGGCGGCAATACGACCGGCCTCGATCTGCCGTGCCGTGAGCCAGCCACCTTCGGTGACCTGCAGGCCGAACTCGCCGAAGGCAACGTGGTTGCCCCGTGAGGCGACACCGCGCAGCTTGCCTCGCTGCTGCTTGCGGAACTTGACTCGTTTTGGCATCAGGGGCATGGGTTATCCCTCTGGGTCCTTGGTGTTCTAACGGTTTAGTGACGGCCTCGGGCACGCGGTCGAGCCCCTGCGGCCTTCGACTCGATCTGATCTTCGGAAACCTCGGAGTACGGGCCGTTGTAGACCCACACCTTGATACCGAGGGTACCGTACGTCGTGAGACTCTGGGCAAAGCCATAGTCGATGTTCGCCTGAAGCGTCGAGAGCGGGATCGCACCGAGACGGATGTCCTCGGTACGGCTCATCTCGTGACCACCAAGACGCCCGCCAATCTTGATCTTGACGCCCTTGGCACCTGCGTTCATCGCCGCTTCGGCCTTCATCTTGATGACACGGCGGAAACCCGCTCGCTTGGCGAGCTGCTCCGCGATGCTCATCGCGACGAGCTGCGCGTTCTTATCAGGGTTGTTCACTTCGATGCAGTTGATCGATACGTTTCGCCCGGTCAGACCCTGCAACTCAGAGGTCAGCCGCTCGATCTCGGCACCCTTGGGGCCAATGACCAGACCGGGCCGAGCCGTCTTGATGACGATCTTCAACTCTTCGCGAGTACGCTCAATATGAATGTCACTGACCGCAGCAAAAGGCGGGGTCTGGTTCAGCACACGATCGCAGTACCTGCGGATCTTCTGGTCTTCGACCAGCAGCTCGCCGTAGAGCGCCTTGGGGGCGTACCAGCGGCTCCGATGGGGCTCGGTGATGCCGACGCGGAAGCCGAATGGATGAACTTTTTGTCCCATGATTTAGATCTTCCTGTGGCTCAGGCCTGGGGCTGCTCGTCGACAGTGACGGTGATGTGGGAGGTACGCTTCAAAATGGCGTGGGCGCGACCGCGGTCCTTCGGCTGGAAACGCTTCATCGTTGGCCCGCCATCGACCTTCGCAATGGTCACGACCAGACTCCGCGTGTCAGCCTCGGCCGCATCGGCATTGGCGATCGCCGCATTCAAAGCCGCTTTGACCATCACCGCCCCACGCTTGGTGGACATGGTGAGCATGGTCAGCGCCTCGTCGATCGGCCGACCCTTGATCAGGTCCGTGACAAGCTTCGCCTTCTTGGGGCTGATGCGTGCGCCGCGATGGATGTTGGTGTAGGGCATCGTAAGGTTCACTCTCTGGATCAAACTCGACCCGCCGCACGCTGGGCCTTGGTGCCCGCGGTGTGACTCTTGAAGGTCCGCGTCAGGCTGAACTCGCCGAGCTTATGCCCGACCATATCTTCGGTCACAAACACCGAGTTGAAGACCTTGCCGTTGTGCACCATGAACGTGTGACCGACAAACTCGGGCACAATGGTGCAGGCGCGGGCCCAGGTCTTGATGGGCTCGTGCTTGCCCATCTGGGTCTGCTGCTCAACCTTCCGGTAGAGCTTGAAGTCAACGTATGGGCCTTTTTTCAGCGATCGTGCCATAGGGGTGTTTCTTTCGCTCGGGGTCGCTTACTTGAGCTTCAACTGGCCGTAACGCTTGGACACGCGACGACGCAGGATGCGCTTGTTGGAGTTCTTGCCATGCTTACGAGTCCGGCCGCCCTTGGACAGCACGCCGGTCTTCGACGCCGGCGGGCGGTTGCCCTTTGACTTGCCGTCACCACCGCCAAGCGGGTGATCGTGGTGGTTGCGGGCCACACCGCGCGTCTTGGGCCGACGCCCCAGATGTCGGGCACGACCGGCTTTACCAAGTTCAACACGGTTGTGGTCGGTGTTGCCCACCTGACCGATTGTCGCACGCGCATCAACCGGAACCTGACGGATTTCACCCGACGGCATCACGATCGTCGCCCACGAACCCTCACGGTTGGAGAGTCGGGCATACGTCCCCGCCGAACGACAGAGCTGGGCGCCACGACCGCGAATCAGTTCAATCGAGTGAATCAGCAGACCCGTTGGGATCTTGCTCAGCGGCATGTTGTTGCCGACCTTCGGCTCAGCACCCTCATTCGAGGAGATGACCGTGTCGCCATCCTTCAAGCCGATCGGAGCCAGGATGTATCGCTTCTCACCGTCGGCGTACTCAAGCAAAGCAATGTTCGCCGAACGATTCGGGTCGTACTCAATCCCCACCACCGTCGCCTGGATGCCGTCCTTGTCGCGACGGGCAAAATCGATCTTGCGGTAACGCTGCTTATGCCCGCCGCCACGGCACTGCACCGTGATCTTGCCGTGATGGTTACGGCCGCCCTTCTTGGGCTTGGGCGACAGGAGCGACTTCTCTGGCGACTTCTTGGTCACCTCGGAATAGAGGTTGACCGAAGCATTACGCCGGCCGTTGGTCGTCTTCTTATAGATGCGAATGGCCATGGTGTTCTCTCAGCCAAGCGTGCCGATGCCCCGAAGGGAATCAGAACAACTCGATGCGCTGACCTTCCTCGACCTGGACGGTCGCTCGCTTCCAGTCGGGACGCTTGGTGTATCCGTGCCGCGTCCTGCGGATGTCGCCCTTGCGGATCTGCGTTGCGACCCTCACCACCTTGACATCAAACAGGCTCTCGATCGCCTTCTTGATCTCCGGCTTACGGGCATCACGGGCAACCTCAAAGGTGTACCGGTTACGCTCGTTGCTCTCCCAACTGGTCTTCTCAGTGACAAGCGGACGCTTGACGATGTGAATGGGATCACGCATCGGTGGCACCCTCCGACTGCTGGGCGACGAGCTGGGTCTTGACCCGCTCAAGATAGTTCACGAACGCGTCCTTCTCCGCCACCAAATAACGGTGTGTAAGAAGGTCAAACACGTTGAGACGATCAATGTGAGTCAGGCTGACCGACGGCAGGTTCCGGGCCGACCGAGCACCCGGGCCGGTCGTCGAAGCCATCGCCACCAGGCAGGAACGATCGATCTTCATCGCCTCCAGCATCCCCGCAAACGCCTTGGTCGAGGGCTTGTCGAAGTCGAGCTTGTCGACCAGACGGATCTCGCCATCGATGGCCTTGGCCAGGATCGCGTTGCGGTTCGCCAGGCGACGCATCTTGACCGGCATGCCCTGACGCCACGACTTCGGCGACTTCGCCTTCGAGTGACCGCCACCCTTGAACAGGTTGGCTCGCACGGCACCGTGGCGGGCGTTGCCCGTCCCCTTCTGCTTGTAAATCTTTCGCGTGGAACCCTCGACCTGGCTGCGACCCTTGGTCGCCGACGTGCCCAGCCGCTTGTTCGCATGAATCCGCACATACGCCTGCTTGAGCAGGTCATGCCGGAGTTCACCACCCAGCAATGCCTCGTCCACCTTGACGGTGCCGAGTGATTCGCCGGTCTGGGAGAGAACTGGTAGTTCGATCATGGCTTTACCTCGCGGTCCCTTGAACGCCCCTTAGGCGTGGGTCCTGTTCGCCGGGACTTATGCCGAAAAACTCGGCTGCCGGACTCGGCCTCTATCACTCGGCTTGTCGCCGAAACGTAGTATCCACCTGGACTTACGCCTCGAGCTGCTTGGCCTTCCGCTTAAACAGCCGCTTGGCCTCGCGAACCATCAGCAGACCCGACTTCGGGCCCGGCACAGGTCCCTTGACCAGCAGCAGATTACGCTCCTTGTCAATGCCAATCACGGGCAGGCTACGCACCGTCACCCGTTCATTCCCCATCCGCCCGGCCATCCGGATGCCCTTCTTGGGCTTACCCGTGCCGAGGTTACTCGACCGGCCACCGATCGAACCCGGCGAACGATGCTTACGCTCCACGCCGTGACTCGCCTCTTGGCCACGGAATCGGTGACGCTTCATCACACCCGCCGTGCCCTTACCCTTCGAGGTGCCGATCACATCGACAAACTTAATCGCCTCAAACGCCTCAACGGTCACCGACTCACCCAACTCAACACCCTCAACAGGGCCGTCAAACCGGACTTCACGGTGAAAACGCATCGGGCCTGAACCGGCATTCGCGTCGTGCCCGATCATCGGGATCGTCGAACGCCGGGGACGAAGGTCTTCAAAAGCAAGCTGAACGGCCGCGTAGCCGTCCACTTCTTCCGTCTTGATCTGGCTGATCAGGCATGGCCCCGCCTCGATCACGGTGACAGGGACGTTCCGTCCCTCCCCGTCGTAGTACCGGGTCATGCCGACTTTTCTGCCAAGGATTGCTGTGGGCATCGTGTCAACCTCTCAGGGAGCTCTTTCGAGCGGGTCTTGGCCAAAGCCAGAGGACCATGCCCTGTTTGATTGCCTCGTGGTCAAACCACAAGACGGTTTATGGCTTCAAGGCTCAGGCCTTGATCTTGACGAACACGCCGGCGGGAACAACCAACCGGTTCAGAGCCTCGACCGTGCGAGCGTTCGGCTCGCTGATGTCGATGATCCGCTTGTGCGTGCGGATCTCAAACTGCTCGCGGCTCTTCTTATCAATATGAGGGCCACGGAGCACGGTGTATCGCTCGATCCGCGTCGGCAGCGGGACTGGCCCGGCAACCCTCGCGTTGGTCCGCTTGGCGTGGTCAACGATCTCCCGGGCCGAGGCGTCCAGGGCCTGGTGGTCGTAGGCTTCCATGCGAATTCGGATCTTACCAGCGGTCATGATCACTCCAACATCTGCGAAAACACCTCACGATGAGGCGAGCCGCACAGTGTAGCCCCGGCAGAAAGGCTGTCAACTTCTAGGCTCCGCATCCCCAACCCCTCAACACACCCACACGACCCCACCTCAGGCCGACCGCGTCGCCTCGTCCAGCACGTGCTCCTCGACGTAGATCGGCACCTCCGTCGCCACCCCGATCGCCAAAGCATCACTCGGCCGCGAATCCACATCCACCGCCCGTTCGCCCTGCCGTAAGTTCAGGCGAGCAAAGTACGTACCCTCTTTCAGGTCATTGATCGTCACCGACTCCACCGTGCTCCCGGTCGCCTCAATCACCGCCGCCAGCAACTCATGCGTCTGAGGCCGAGGCGGCAAAGCCCCCATCAGCCGCCGCTCGATCGCCCGAGCCTCCGCCAACCCGATCAGGATCGCGAACACCCGCAGACCATCGACCTCCCGCAGTTCCACGATATGCGTGTCCGCCGTCTCGCGGATCAGGATTTTCGAGAGCTCCATCCGAACCGCCATCGAGCCATATCCCTTCAATACTCATCACCCCACCCAAGTATATCGCTCGAGTCCCGCTGGATCGCCGCTTCGCAAAAAACTCAATCCAGCCACCCCACCATCAGCCCGCAAGAACCAGCCGGGCGTGGAACCCGCCATCCTGATACGTCGCCCCCGACCCCTCCGGCAGCGTCAACGCCTGGCTAACGATCGAAACCGCCCTCTTGCGCACCACCCGCTGAATCAACACCTCATTCTCCTCGGGCTCCAAGCTGCACGTGCTGTAAACCACCGCCCCGCCCGGCTGACACAAGTCCAGCGCCCGCAGCAGCAATCGTTGCTGCAACCCCCGCAGGTCCTCCACCGTCTTCTGCGTGAACCGGTACCGAGCCTCAAGACGCCGGGCCAACACCGCCGTATTCGAGCACGGCACATCCGCCAGCACCAGATCAAACCGCTGCCCCTCCAGCGCCCGATCATCCACCACCCGCAGCCGATCACGCTTCGCCGCCAGCGTCATCAGCGACTCCCGCCGCTGTTGATGGGGCTCATACGCCCAAACCTCCGCCCCGGGGTGCACCCCCAGCGCCTGCAGCGACTTAGTCCCCCGACCGGCACACAGGTCCAGCACTCGTCTGGGGTTCAGGTCAGACGTCCCCGCCACCGCCTTAGCCGCAGCCGGGTCCTGCACCCGCCACCCCGGATGCTCAGACAGCACACTCCCCAACGCCGACATCGCCCCCGTCCACACCACAAACCCCCCCAGCCGATGCGGGGTCATCCACTCACGCCCCTCCGCCTCACCTCCCGGAACCGCCACAATCGTTGGCGGAATCTCAAGACTCTGCCACAACAGCCGCTCCACAACATCCCCATGGTGCTTACGCCACCGATGCACCAAATCTCGCCGCAGACTAAAGGCCGCCGACGCATGACCCACCGCATCCTCAGTAGGCTCAGGCAGCACCGGCCACGGACTCAGCAACGCCTTGCCTCGCCCGATCGGCACATGCCGCGCACTCAAGACCGCTTCATCAACCACCTCCGCCTGCTCCCGCCAGGCCGACACCTTCCTCAGCACCGCATTCGCTAACCCCGCCGCACCCGGCCGGATCAGCTTCTTCGCGATATCGACATACGCCATCACCACTGCGGGCCGTGGCGTCCCATCCTGAAACACCAACTCAAAAGCGCCCGCCAGCAACAACGCCCTCATCAACGGCTCGAGCTTGAACAGCGGCTTGCTGCACACAGGCTCCAGAAGCGCCTCCAGCGTCAACCACCGCCGCACCACACCCTGCCGCAGCGCATGACCTGTACCACTCGATACACCCTCCGAAACCGCCCCTGACCCCGGATGAAGATCAGGAAAATCCTCCGCTAGCCCCGCCAGCAACCTGATCACCGCGATACGCGACCGATCCCGCGACCCAACACGCTCAAGCGTTGATAGCTCAACCACCGGCACGCTGCGTCGAAGTTGACTCGGAAGAAGTCGGCTCGAGTCCAAGAGCCTTACGCACCTCGTCGAGAAGCTGATCCACTTTAAACGGCTTGAACATCACCGAAGCCAACCCCTCCTGACTCGCCCGCACAATCGAATGATGTGGGTCATATCCAAACCCCGTCATCAACACCACCGGCAACCCATCACGCGACCGCTGCGCCGCCGCGAAAATCTCATACCCATTGCGATAAGGCATCCGGATATCCGACACCACCAGGTCGTACTGATCCTGCTCGAGCCGGCAACACGCCTCGTAACCATCCTTGCAGATCTCAACAGAACACCCCTGCCGAACCAGGATGTCGCGGATCGTCTCGCGAATATTCCGCTCGTCGTCAGCGACAAGAATCTTCCGCCCCGCAAAACGAGGGTCCACTTCGACATGCTTCCCATCACCCGAACCCAGCACCACACCAGGCCCCGCCGCCGCCTGCTTGATCGAATCACGCATCGACTGCACGTGCTCGATGATGCGACCTAGCCGCTCACGCATCGTGTCGTCGCCGATGTACTCCTCCATCAGCGTCTGCGCCTCGGTCACCACATCATTCAGAGGAGCCGTCAGACCCTGCACCACCGAGTCCGTCACCAGACCCGACGTGTTGCACCGCTCAATCAGCAGCAGGTCCAGCATGTGCAGCGCCTGCGCAATCGGACGAGCAAAAATCTCCGCAAACTGCCGGTCATCCTCCGTAAATGCCCCCACCGTCTCTGACTCGACGTTGTACACCCCGATCACCCGGTCATCGAGCATCAACGGGACCGTCAGCGAACTCTTCGAGTGCTCCAGACCCACCACATACCGCGGGTCCTTCTCCGTGTCGTGACAGATGTACGACCGGCCCGTCGCCGCCACAAAACCCGAAATCCCATTGCCCTCAGGCTGGGCGTACAGATCAATCTCCAACGCATCAGGCGGCAAACCCTCCGCGATCACCACCTCCAGCTTGTTCGACCGACGATCCAGCAAACGAATCGCGAAATGATCAAAGTGCATCAAGTCCTTCGAGTACTTGATGATCTTCTCCTGCAGCAGCTTGAGTCGCTCCGAAGGCGACAGCTTCGTCACCGCCTCACGATCGATCCGCGACAACTCTCGACCCGACGCGTCGATCGCGTCAATCTTGCTCTGGATCCGCCGACCCGAGGTCGCGTCCCACACCACCCCGACCACCTGACGGATATGACCCTCTTCATCCGGCACGCCCGAGCAGATCATCTCGAAGTACTGCTCGCCGACCTGAAACGTGAACTTCTTCGACCGCGGCTGCACCGCATCCGCCACCGGCGAACTCTGCGCCGTGAAAATCGTCAACGCCTGCAAACCGATCCGCTTCGCCTGCTCGAACACATCAGGGCGAAACGTCCGCATCTTCCGATTGCACCACGAACTCCGACCCTGGCGATCAACAACCAACACCCCCTCACCAATCGTGTTGAGCACCAGCGACGCACGATCCTCAACCAACGCCCGCTCCAACGGCAGAAAATCACCCACCGCCGCAAACACCGCGTCGTACTGACCGGTCTTGAGCGCGTCAATCGCATCCGTCACATCATCAATCCGATGAATGTCCAGCGACTCACCAAGATTGGCCAGCGCCGGCTCTTCGATCGAAAGGCCGTCACCAAGGACCAGAATTCTGGGACGCTCACTCATAGACAGCAGGCTCGCAGGCGGGGACAACCCAAAGTCTAGCCCCAGTTCGCCCAGAGAAAAGCGAGAAACCACTTTCCTCACAAGGAAATCGACTTAAACCCGCCTGTCAATCACTCGGTCAGCCAGTCCCCGCAACGCCCCCTTCGCCGAACTGTCCGATAAGAGCGCCAACCCCGCTTCCACACCCTCATCCAGCAACCCCTGAGCCTCCTCACGAGCCGTTTCCAACGCACCAGCCCGGATGATCCGGTTTCTGATCCGTTCAAGCAGGTCATCCGCGTCGTCTGGGCAAGCTGTGCCAACCTGCCCAAGCTCCTCCACCAACCCCCGCCGCTCAACCGCGTCCAGACCCTCCAGCGTGATAATCACCGGCAGCGTCAACTTCCCCTTCCGCAGATCAACCCCCAAGGTCTTGCCCACCTGCTCCGTATCCCCCGCGATGTCCAGCACATCGTCCGCCACCTGAAACGCCACCCCCAGACTCTCGCCAAACCGCCACAACGGACCCGCCACCCCGCCATCATCACGCCCAGGCGTCCCCGCCTCCTCACGCCACAAAGCCGCACCCAGCCAACAGCACAACCCGCACAAACTGCCCGTCTTCCGCCGAATAATCTCCAGATACGTCCGCCGATCCAGCTCCAGATTCTGCCGATTCTCCAGTTGGAGCAACTCCCCCTCACACACCGTATTCGTCACCCTTCCCACCGCTCGACTGATCCATGGCTGGTCAAGTGACGAACACAGGTGATAAGCATGACTGATCAGATAATCGCCCAGCATGACCGCGGCCTCGTTGCCGCGAAGATGATTGATCGTCGCCCCCCGACGCCTCAGATCAGCCTCATCCAGGATGTCGTCGTGCACCAGCGTCGCCATGTGCACCATCTCCACCACCGTCGCCGCCACCCGATGAGCCTCCGTCAACGACCGACCATCCGGCGAACTCGCGTACCCCGACAGCAACACCAGCGACGGCCGCAGCATCTTCCCCCGATACCGCTGCACATAAGCCGACAGCCAGTTGACGCACTCAAGCTCGCTGGCCAGCTCCGCCTCAAAACGGCTGGCCACACCCGCAAGCTCCTCATCCAGTCTGGCTCTCAGGTCGGGGTCCGTAGCGGTCAGCACAGCAGCCTCGCCGGTCAAAGGTCCAAACGCCCCCTGTCATCCGCAGGCAGGGGAAAAGTCTCGGCTTACACTCTAAGAATAGGTACTCTATCCCTTTCAGGTCTGCCTCTGAGTCTCGGATAAAGGGTTGTGCAAAGCAGCATGGCTGAAAGCAAACGCGCCAACATCGATTCCATGGTCGGCCGGCTGGTCGTCGAAAAGGGCCTCGCCAGCTCCGCCGACGTCCAGAAATGCATCGAAATGCAGCGGGCCGCCAACGACGGCTCCGACCCTCGCCACGCCAGCCTCGCCCACTTCCTCGTCTCCGAAGGCGTTGTCACCAAAAGACAGATCGAACGCCTCCGACCCATGCTCGAAGAGAGCAAATCAGACCAGCAGATCCCCGGATACGAACTCCTCGGACGCCTCGGGGCCGGGGCCATGGCGACCGTCTACAAAGCACGCCAGCTCAGCCTCGACCGACTCGTCGCCATCAAAGTCCTCCCCCGCAAGCACACCAACAACCCCCAGTTCGTCGAACGCTTCTACGCCGAAGGCCGCGCCGCCGCCAAACTCAATAACCCCAACATCGTCCAGGCCATCGACGTCGGCAAGGCCGGCGAATACCACTACTTCGTCATGGAATATGTCGAAGGCTCCACCGTCTACGACGAACTCACCGACAAAGGCAACATCTCCGAAGAAAACGCCCTGCCCATCGCACTCGCCGTCGCCAAAGCCCTCGAACACGCCCACGAAGCCGGCTTCATCCACCGCGACGTCAAACCCAAGAACATCATGCTCACCCCCGATGGCAAGGTGAAACTCGCCGACATGGGGCTCGCCCGAGCCGTCTCCGACCGCGAAGCCGCCGAAGCCGAGGCCGGCAAAGCCTACGGCACCCCCTACTACATCTCGCCCGAACAGATCCGCGGCGAACGCGATGTCGATTTCCGTGCCGACATCTACGGCTTCGGCGCCACCCTCTACCACATGGTCACTGGACAAGTCCCCTTCGACGGCCCCAACCCCTCCGCCGTCATGCACCAGCACCTCAAAGCCGAACTCGTCCCCCCCGATCACCTCAACCCAAGAATCTCAACAGGCCTCGGCGAAATCATCGAAGTCTGCATGGCAAAAGACCCCAACAAACGATACGCCACCACCAAAGACCTCCTCGACGACCTCACCGCCATCAGCAAAGGCGAACCCCCTCTCCACGCCCGCAAACTCTTCGACATGTCCTCCCTCTCCGTCCTCGCCGGTAAGGCCATCGAACCCTCACAACTCGTCGAACTCAATGAGGCCTCAAAAAACACCATGACCCCGGTGCTGCTCCTCGCCGCCATCGGCTGGGCCGTCGCCGGCGGACTGCTCCTCGCCCTCCTGCTCTCCCTGGCCTAGAGCCACGAAGACTTCAGGAAAGCCTGCAGTCCACCCACAAAAACCACATCAATCCCGGAATCACGGATGACTTCCTCCGCCCCCTCGGTTCTACCCCCGTGAAGACCTCACCGACCAACAACCGCCCCGCCCTCGGCCTGCTCGTGCTCATCGCCGCCGCAACCTGCCTAGCCTCGATCCTGAGCCTGGCCGCCAGCACCGACGCCACCCTCCACCCCGAGTTCTGGCTGCCCCCGGACCAACACCAAACACAAGACGCCGAACGCCCCACACTCATCGTCTTCTCCGCCGATTGGTGCGGGCCCTGCACAACCTTCAAACGACGGGCCCTCACCCGCCCCGAGGTCCAGCAGGCCATGACAGGCCGCCTCAACGCCATCCACGCCGACCTCACCGCCCCGGATAGCTCAGCCCGCGCCGCCGAAGTTCTCGCCAACCAATACGACATCACCGTTCTCCCCACCACCCTCCTGATCGGAACCGATGGCACCGTCATCCGCCGCCTCACAGGCGGGCTCGACGCCCATCATTTTCTCCAATGGCTCGAAGAAGCCCTGGCCACCCCCGCCAACAGCCGATAGAAACATCACAAGAAGACCCGACCTATCCGCCAAATGGACCATCATTAAAGGAACGCCCATGACCTCTCCCCTCCAATCCATCGTCGCCCAGGGAACTCGCCTCTGGCTGGACTCGATCGATCCCGACGAGATCACCCGCAACAAAGCCCTCGGGGCCTCCGGCGCCACCTCCAACCCCATCATCGTCGCCGACCTGATCAAGACCGGCCGCTTTGACGACAGCCTCAACACCTTCTTCGAGCAACCCAACCTCTCCGATGAAGATGTCGCCTGGGCCGTCACCGACAAACTCGTCAAACAGGCCATGGACCAGTTCCACGATGTCTGGAAGTCAACCAGCGGCAACGACGGCTGGGTCAGCTTCGAACTCGACCCCCTCCTCGAAGACACCGAGACCACCCTATCCTTCGACCAACGCGTCGCCCGCTACATCGAGCTCGGCAAAAAATGGTCCAAAGGCCACGACAACCGCATGATCAAGGTCCCCGCCACCGACGCCGGCATCGCCGCCCTCGAAGAACTCGCCGCCGCTGGCATCACCCTCAACGTCACGCTCATCTTCTCCAAACGCCAGTACCACGCAGCACGCGAAGCCGTCTGGCGCGGAGCCCAACGACGCCCAGGCGGACTCGACACCTTCAAGTCCGTCTACTCCATCTTCATCTCCCGCGTCGATGTCTACACCGAAAAACACGCCCCCACCCTCTCCTCCCAGGCCCAAGGCCAGGTCGGACTCGTCAACGCCAAACGACTCTGGCATGACAACCAAGCCTTCTGGTCCGACAAGAGCCTCAAACTCGATCAGGAAATCATCTTCGCCTCCACCGGCACCAAAAAGAAAGAAGACCCCGCCGACAAGTACGTCGGCGCCCTCGTCGGCTCCGATATCCAGACCAATCCCCCCGCCACAAACGCCGCCGTCGATAAACTCGGCAAAACCTACACCCGCACCGTTGACCAGATGCCCCCCCAGGCCGTCCTCGACGACATCGACGCCAAAGTCGATGATGATCACCTCGAACAGACCCTCCTCAACGAAGGCACCGCCAAGTTCGCCGATCCACACAAGCAGCTCATCGCCCTGATCGCCGAAAAACGCGGGGCATTAACCCAGGCCTGACCCCCCAACACCACCGCAATCCCGTCTCCTCCCACACCGGCGGCTTGACCGCCTTCCGGGGGGCCTTGATACTGCCAAGACGTTGTACCGTCCCAGGATCAAGAGGGGCAGCCACCCAGGCACCCCCAAGCCCCCACGCCCCGGAGACCCCCCAGCGATGCGTGTTGCGACTTTCCCCACCCTGCTGGTGTTCCTACTCGCCCTCTCACTCCCCGGCCTCACCGGTTGTGCGAGCACCAAACCACTCCCCAACGCGCCCCAACGCGTCGGACTCGTCGTCGAACCCGCCGACGCCGCCGCTCTCGGCTTCAGCGTCAACTGGGCTCAGCACCTCAGCGTCCCCGACTCAAACGACATCGTTGAAACCGCCCTTCTCGACGACCTCATGCTCGTCGTCGAGCACCCCGGCAACATTGTCAACGCCATCGAAATCGATTCCGGCAAAGTCCGATGGCGCAGCGCCGTCGGCGTAGGCGACGGACGACTCTTCAAGCCCATGGCATTCGAAGATCGCATCCTCATCAACTCCGTCAAAAGCCTCTATATCGTCTCCGCCGACTCCGGCAACGTCATCGACCGAGTTGAACTCGCCCACGTTGTCCAGACCCAACCCACCCTCCACAACGAACTCGCCCTCTTCGGTGCCGTCAACGGTAGGATCTTCGCCCACCAGATCCGCTCCGGATTTCCCAAGTGGGAATACGGCATGAGTGCATCGATCTCCGCTCCCATCGCCGTGCAAGGCGATCAACTCGCCGTCGCCGACGACAACGGCACCTCCGCACTCCTCGACGTCGACACCGGTGCCGTCAACTGGCGACGAAAATCCTACGACCGCATCTCCACCCAACCCCTCCTCACCGAAAACTTCGCCGGCTTCGGCTCGCACGACCGCTCCTTCTACTGCCTCGACCGCTCCACAGGCGACGACCTCTGGATCTTCCGCAGCGAACGTGCCCTCCTCCGACCCGCTGCCTTCCTGGGCAACAACGTCTATCTCCCCGTCGATGGCCGCGGACTCTTCTGCATCGACCCCAGCACCGGCGAGAGCAACTGGCTCTTCGACCGCGTCGCCACACCCCTCGGCATCCACGACAACCGCCTCCTCGCCTACACCCGGACCGCTCTCCTGCAAATCGATGTCCGAACCGGTGCCGTCGTCGCCGAAGCTCCCACCCGCCGACTCGCCGCCGTCGTCCAACTCCCGGACAACGCACTCGTCCTGGTCTCACCCACCGGCCGCGTCCTCCGCATCAACCCACAAAACTAACAACCCACCAGGGAACGACCATGATCGACCTCATCAAGGTCAACAGCGCCCTGCTCTCGGTCTCCGACAAAACCGACCTGGTCCCCTTCGCCCACCAGCTCGTCAAACACGGCGTCAAACTCATCTCCACAGGCGGAACCGCCAAAGCCCTCAAAGAAGCCGGACTCGCCGTCCGACTCGTCGAGGAACTCACCGGCTTCCCCGAAATGATGGGCGGACGCGTTAAAACCCTCCACCCCAACGTCCATGGCGGACTCCTTGCCCTCCGCGATCAACCCGATCACACCCAAGCCATGCAAGAGCACCACATCGAACCCATCGACATGGTCGTCATCAACCTCTACCCCT
Source organism: Phycisphaeraceae bacterium (assembly GCA_040222855.1). NCBI lineage: Bacteria > Pseudomonadati > Planctomycetota > Phycisphaerae > Phycisphaerales > Phycisphaeraceae > Phycisphaeraceae bacterium. The sequence goes on from JAVKCD010000018.1 coordinate 69,692, forward strand.
TCGAAAAAACCATCCAGCAACCCGACTGCTCACGCATCCAAGGCATCGAGCAGATCGACATAGGCGGGCCCTCCATGATCCGCAGCGCCGCCAAAAACCACCCCTTCGTCGTCTGCATCTCCAACCGAAAACAGTACGACCCCGTCAGCAACCAACTCGACGAACACGATGGCGCGACCACCCTCGCCCTCCGACAGGAACTCGCCGCCGCCGCCTTCAAACGAACCTCCGAATACGACAAAACCATCGCCACTTGGCTCGCCGGCTGAAAGAAACCTACCCCAGCGCCGCCCCCACCTCGTCACGCATCCGCTCCGCCGCCCCATGCACCCCCGCCACCCAGTCCGCCCCCTCTCCCGCATAGATCACCGAACGACTCGCCGTCACCAGCACCCCGCGCCCCTCCACCGTCGCATACCGCCGAAGTGACGACGCATCCCCACCCTGCGCCCCATACCCAGGCAGCAAAAACACCTGCCGCGGCATCAGCCCGCGCAGCGCCTCCGCATCCTCCACCTTCGTCGCACCCACCACCGCTCCCAACAGACTCAGCCCACTGGCTGAACTCACATGCTCCGCCCCCAACCGATCCACCATCCGCGCCAGGTGCTCAGCGACCGTCCCCCCCGACACCAAACGCTCCCCCTGAACCTCATCCGACCCCGGATTCGACGTCCGCACCAGCACAAACAGCCCTGCCCCCTCTCGCGCCGCCACCTCGACAAAAGGCGACAACGTATCCGCCCCCAGATAACCGTTCACCGTCAGCGCATCAGCATGGGACCCCGCCCCCAGCAGCGCCTCCGCGTAATGCGTCGCCGAGATCGCGATGTCACCACGCTTCGCATCGTTGATCGTGAGCAACCCCCGCTCCCGCGCCCCAGCCAGCACCTCCTCCAGCAACCGCACACCCCGCCAGCCATAACGCTCAAAACACGCCGACTGCGGTTTCACCGCCGCCGCCACACCCGCCACCCCGTCAAGCACCCCCATACAGAACGTGCGCACCGCGTCGATCGGATCATCCGCTCGCACCGGTAGCCTCTCGAGCACCGGATCCAGACCCACACACACCGGCGACCCCGTGCGCTCCACAGCCAACATCAACCGATCAGCAAACGACGCCATCAAAGCTGCCCTCCAGGCGTCGAACCCTCACGCCTCAGCAATACGATAAACAACGGACCGCCCAACAACGCCGTGAATATCCCGATCGGAAGCGCCCCCAAACCCTGACCAAAACTCAGCCCCGCCAACGCCAAACCGGAACTCAACGTATCCGCCAACAAAATAAGCGTCACCCCCAGCACCGCCGCCGCCGGCACCAGACCCGCATGACCATAACCCACCAGCAGCCGCGCCAGATGCGGGGCCACCAACCCCACAAACGCCACCGGACCCGCCAGCGTCACCGCAAGACCCGCCAGCACCGCCGACATCAAAAACAACTCCACCCGCAACCCACTCAACCCTACCCCCAGCGACCGCGCCTCCGATTCACTCAGCGTCGCGATATCCAGCCGCGACGCCCCCCACCACAAACGCACGCCGCACAACCCCGTCACACCCGCCAGCACTGCCACCGTCAACCGATCCGCCCACGGATCCAGGTAACCCATCACCCACCGCGCCAGGTCATCACGCACCGGCCCCGGACCCACCAGATGATTCAGCAACATCAGCAACGCCCCGCAGATCGTCGATACCACCACACCCACCAGCAGCAACGTCAACGGATCCAGCACACCCCGACGCCGACCCGCCAGCAGCACCAGCGCCATCGCACCCGACGCCCCAGCCGCAGCCGCCACCGCCCGATGCGTCACCACAAAGCCCAGCCGCGTCTCCGCCAACCCCTGCACCAACACACCTAACGCAGCCCCCGACGCCAACCCCAGAATGTAAGGCTCCGCCAACGGATTCCGCAGCAACACCTGCAAACCCACCCCACTCAGACCCAGCGCCGCCCCCACCACCGCGCCCACCGCAATGATGTCCAGCCGCGCCGTCAGAATCGCCGCCTGCTCAGGCAAACCCAGCATCGACGACCCAATTAACAACCTCGCCGCACAAGCCACCACCAAAGCCAACCCAAGCAGCAGCCACGCCCGCACCGGATGCTCAGCCATCAGGTGCCCCCTCATCCGCCACACCCGCCTCAAACGCCTCCGGGTGCAACACCCGCGCCATCTCCTCCACCACACCCACCAACCCCGTCGAGGGCAGCAACACCTCCCGCTGCGCAAACAGATACACCGCCCCATCCCGACCCGCTGGCGTCTCCGCACGCACCCACGGCACCAACCGCGCATCGTCCTCCGTCAACGCCGAAGCCCCCGGCAGCAACAGAAACACCACCTCCGGCGACGTCGTGTGCAACAACTCAAAATCCAGCGCCTGATAAGTCGCCCCCCGCTCACCCAACGCATTCCGCCCGCCCGCCATCACCAACATCTGATCCAGCACCGTCCCCGGACCCGACGCCGCCACCGGCTCGACCCCAAACACCAGCAACACTCGCCGACGCTCAAGCCCCGCCACCGCCGAACGCACCCGCTCCAGCCGCCCCTCAAGCTCTGCCCGCAGCGCCGCCGCCTCCGTCTCAAGACCGAGCACCCCACCAACCGTCACACGCTCCTCTACCGCCTCAGACGCCCCCACTGGAAGCGGGGAAGGAGCCAGCAGGTCCATCACTTCCTCAACCCGATTCGGATAAGCAAAACCATGAACCCGGCAGCCCAGCCGTTCCGCGATCCCCGACAGCCGCTCCGCCTGGCCACCCATCAACCCCATGTGCACCAGGTCCGTCGGCCGCGACGCGATCAACCGCTCCCGATCAATCGCCGCCATGCTCCCCAGCACCGGCAAGCCCTCCGGCGAAGCCGTGTCATACTCCGACACCGCCACCAGCCGATCCCCCGCACCCAGATCAACAATCATCCGACTCAGCGCCGGAGCCAGACTCGCAATCCGCTGCTCCTGCCCCCATACATCGCCTCCGAAAAGAAGAGTGAGCAGCACAAACCCCAAAGGGTGCCACACGGCGCGCCGAAGGCGTGCTATCTGTTCCTCAACGCAACGAGGCACCTCACCCCGCACCCGAACCCCCCTCACCCGCCAACGACACATGCGCCGCCGGAGCCGCAGGCCCCGACGCGGGCGCCACATCACTCACAGGCGTCCCGTCATACAACTGCCGAAGCGTCAGATACACCCACGTCAGACCCGCGTACACATACGCACACAACGCCGCTGGCAAAAGAAGTAACACCCCAAACACCCAGTACCACAACCACTCCGACGCCGCCGTACTCGACTCACCAGAAATCAAATATTCCGGCGGCAAACCACTGAAATAACTCAGCAACCACACCGCCCCCCACAACCCCGAGCCCAGCAACACCATCAGCAACCCTCCGCCTACAGCACCAAACACCACCAGCAGCAACACCGCACCCAGATAAGACACCGGCCGGCCCAAACCAAACGCGTAGACCCGCGATAGCGTGTCATACCCATCCGTCACCTCCACACTCAGCGACGGATAAAACAACGGACCCGCCAACGCCAGCCCCGCCAGGATCACCGCCGCGAACAACGCCAGCAGCAGCGCCGGACCCGCCAACACGACCCCCACCCAATCCAGCAGCGGCACCCGCAACATCCACCCCGCCAACACCAACGGAATCACCAGCAACCCCGCCAACGCCACCGGCAAGACAGGCGTGATCGTGTACCACGCAAACCGCCGCGCCACCACACCCACCGCCACGCCGATCCCCTGCTTCTCAACCCGACCCCACCGCTGCGCCGCCAACCGGCACAACACCCCACCAAAAAACGCCTTGTTCAAATAACACACCACACCCCAGATCACCCAAGCCCAAACATGGTCATCAAAAAAACGAATCGGCACGAGCAGATGCTTGAGCGCGTTCAAAATATGACCATCCGCACCTGGCAGCGTCTCTCGACCCACGATCAGAAAACCAATCAACGCCACCGACACCACATGCACCAGCAACGCCACATACGCCGTCGCCCACATCTCAAAACGCAGCGCCACCGCCCACGCCCGCGCCAACCGCAGCAGCGGCATCGCCTCGACCCACGACACACTCTCGACTCGCACGCGATAACTCAACGCTGGACTCCGTAAGTTGCAGACCCGCATCATGGCGAGTCGCACAGCCGAGGCAAGTGCGGGGTAGAGAGGAGGGCAGTCAAACCCCGAACCGAAATCGACTCGCGACCACTTCGTGCGCACAAAGCAGCGTCGTTTCGACACGTTTGGACGCGTTTGATTGACGAGTTCGTCAGAAACTGTACCGATCCAGCACCCGTTTGAGCAGGTTTTCCATCCGATCCGCCACCCCCTGATACACCATCGCCTCCCGCCCGATTGGATCATCAATGTCCCCCTCAGGATCCAGAAGTCCAGCCCTGTCACGGACTTCCGGCGCAATCGTCAGCAATCCCTCCAGATGCCCCCGCGTCATCGTCAGAATCAGGTCCGCATCCCGCACCAGCTCAGGCGTCAACGCCCGCGACACATGGCCAGATAAGTCCAGACCACGCAACGACATAGCATCCACCGCCTCATCACTCGCCGGCGAACCCCCAGCCGTCATGATCCCCGCCGAAATCACCCGCAACCCCGCATCATCCAGCCGCTCCACCTCCACCTTATGCTTCCGCGCCAACAAATCCTTCGCCAACGCCTCCGCCATCGGCGACCGGCACGTGTTCCCCGTGCACACCAGCAACAGCGTCTTCACTCGTGGATTCGCCTCGGGCATGGCGTAAGTATAGACCCTCAAAGACTTTCAGGTATCCCTCGGCTCGACCTGAGTCGCCACCGCCTTCAAAAAACCATCCAGGTAATCCCTGATAAACAGCATCACACCCTGGCTCGTCGTCTCGTGATTCACCCCCCAGATCGCCACCCGCAGGTCAGCGAAATCCGGGTCCATCTGCAGAATCACCTGATCCGGCAGGATCGACGCGTCCCCCTCCATCTGCTGAGCAAAATACGCCGAAAGCGCATTAACCCCTGGCCCACCAACACTAATGGTCGCCCGCGTGTGCAACGCCTCGTCATTGAGGTACAGCGCATCGGTACACACCATCGGCCGCAGGTTCTCCTCCAGCCGCTCCTCGTGCTCCTCCACCCACGTCTCGATCTCGCTCATGATCTGATAAGCGAGCGCACGATCCGCCTCCTCCGCACGCAGGTGCGCCCCCACAACAATCAGCACGACCCGGGTGAGGTCGAATGGCACAGGATCGGGGTTGGATTCCGGTGCGGGCTCGGGTGTCGGTTCGGTCATGCACCCTCCGGGCGGAAGGGGGTCCATCGATCGCCCCACCCTGGTCGGTAGCCTAGCACAGCAGCTCCGCCAACATGCCCTTCTGGGCGTGCAGCCGGTTGTGCGCCTGCGGGATCGCCCGGCTCCGGGGCCCGTCGAAGACCTCCGCGGTGATCTCCTCCCCGCGGTAGGCGGGCATGCAGTGCAGCACGATCGCGTGGTCAGCAGCGTGGGCCAGGAGGCCGCCGTTGACCTGATAGCCGTAAAAAATCTTCTTGCGGGCTTCCTTCTCCTCCTCCTGACCCATCGACGTGAAGGTGTCGGTGTAGACGACATCGACCCCGCGGACAGCCTCGGCGGGGTCCTCGGTCAACAAGGGCTTGAGCCCGTCGGCGGCGAGCTGAACGACGAACGCCTCGTCGAACCCGTAACCCGACGGCGCGGCCAGGCGGAAGGTCATACCGAGCTTGGCGCAGACAGCCGCGAGCGAGCGAGCGACATTGTTGCCGTCGCCGACGTAGGCGACTGACCGGCCAGCGGGGTTGTCGCCGAACTCGTCGATGATGGTCAGTGCGTCAGCGAGGGCCTGAGCGGGGTGAGCGAGGTCCGAGAGCATGTTGACGACCGAAACGCCCGAGGAATCGGCCATGGCTTCGAGGTCTTCGTGCTTGAAAACCCGTGCGCCAATGAGATCGACCATCCCGCCCAGCACCCGGGCGACATCTCCCACCGGCTCGCGGTTGCCGAGCCCGACTTCGTGCTGTCCGAGCACAGCGGGGTGCCCGCCAAGGTCGATGACGGCCTGCTCAAAGCTGACGCGGGTACGCAGACTCGGCTTCTGGAAGAGCAAAGCCATGGTGAGGTTGGCCATGGGCAGGCCGGTGGCAACGCCTCGCTTGCCACGCAGATCGCGGGCTTTGGCGAGCATCGTCTTGATCCGGTCGGCGGAGGTTTCGGCTATAGAAAGAAAGTGTTTCATGGCTGGGGTACTGCTTCTTCGAGGACAATCTCGGTGCCGATGCCGCGGTCGGTGTAGACCTCGAGTAAGAGGGCGTGGGGGATGCGGCCATCGATGATGTGGGCCTTGCGGACCCCGCCTTCGAGAGCCACGAGGCTGGCTTCGACCTTCGGGAGCATGCCCGCGCTGATGACGCCTGACTCGATCAGCCCTTCGATCTCTGATCGAGAGAGGTGGGTGGCGAGGTCGTCGGGGTTCTCCGAGCGGCGGATGCCGTGGGTGTCGGAGACGAGAACGAGCTTCTCGGCTTTGGTGGCGGCGGCGACGTAGCCTGCGACGGAGTCGGCGTTGATGTTGAGTTTGCCGCCCGCCCGGTCGCGAGCGATGGGCGCGATGACGGGGATGTAGTCGCCCTCGATAAGGGCTCTAAGCAGCTCATCGTTGACATGGGTGACCTGACCGACAAGGCCGATGTCGATTTTTCGCCCGCCCTCGGCTTCGAGCATCAGGCGTTCGGCAAAGACCACGCAGCTCGAGAGGCTGTGGAGCCCCATCCCGGGGGCGCGATCGTGGCGGAGGCGTTCGACCATGAGCCGGTTGATCTGCTCGACGAGGACGTGCTCGGCGATGGCGAGGGTTCGTTCATCGGTGTATCGGCGTCCCTGGACGAACTGGGCTTCGAGTCCAGCGGCGCGCATGGCCTCGGTAATGCCCTTGCCCCCGCCGTGGACGAGGATGGGGCGCATGCCGACGGTCCACATGAAGCTGACATCGTCGAGCAGGCGGTTGAGGGTCTCGGGCTCGTCCATGATCGACCCGCCAACTTTGATGACAACGATCTTGTCTTTGAAGTCGCGGATGTACTGGTGGGCTTCGACCAGTGCTTCGGCTTTTCGGATGGCTTGGTCCAACGGGTCGCTCCGGGGGGAAACTTTCTAAAATAACGGTCACAGGGGGTGTGGACAAGGCGGCGGAGCGTGACGCGGAGGTGCGGGTGGCGGTAAACTGGGGTGATGAAACGATGTTTGATGTTGTTAGCAGGGGTCGCGCTGCTGGGGGGCTGCTCGGCCTGGGATGCAACGGACACGAAGGTGGCGGAGTTGCCGCAGGCGCGGGCGATGCTGCCGCTGGGGGTTGATGACGGCGGGTCGCGTGCATCGTGGTCGACGACGCGGCTGATCTATCCCGGAGGGCGGGTTCGGCACCCGGTGAACTATTTTGATGACATCGGGCCGACGGATCACGATCCGATGAACGCGTCGTCGAGCGAGGGGATGCTGCGGCGGGCGATGGCGGGCGAAGAGCCAGCCCTGTGGAGTGCTGAGCAGGCGCTGGACACGGTGCTGCAGCCGGCTTCGTTTGGTGTTGATGTGGCGATGCTGCCGGTGCGGGCTTTGTTCTACCGGCCGTGGGAGCTGGCGGTCAGTCCAGCGGAACGGTAGCTGGGTCACTTACTCAGCGGCTTCTGCGGCGGCGACCTCGATTTGGCGTTCGACCAGTTCGCTGGCGCGTGGCGTGCGCAGGAGCACGCGTTGGCCTTCTTCGATGCCCTCGACGATCTGGACCATCGTGTCGTTGGCCTGTCCGATGCTGACAGGGGTGGCTTCGACGCGCCCATCGCCAGTGGGCGTGTAGACGTGGTATCCGCCGCCCTCGGCGTGGACGGCCTGGATGGGGACAGTCAGGGCATCGTCGATGCGACCGGTGAAGATCTCGCCTGAGAGTCGCATGGCCGGTTTGAGACTGGCGTCGAAGCCTTCGGGGAGGTTGATACGGACCTTGTATTCACGGAGATCGGGGTTGAGCCATCCGCCGGAGTCGGCGGTGACGCCGATGACCGAAACCTCGCCGTCGACCGGGCTGTTGGGGCGAGCGTCAATGTTCACAACGGCTTTCTGGCCGATCTTCACCTGGGGCAGGAGGGCCTCGTGGACTTTAAGGACGGCGGTCATGCGGTTGATGTCGGGGAGGAAGATGATGGTTTCGTTATTGCGGACTTCTCTGCCGACAGCCATCGGATCGCCACGTCGCCAAGAGTCACCAACGGAGCTGGCGTAGACCACGAGTCCGGGTGCGGGGGCTTTGATCACGGTCTTCTCGAGTTGGTCGCGGGTTTCGGCGAGTCCCTGTTCGCGGAGTTCGAGGGTGCGCTGTTTACTGCGGACATCGGATTCGTAGCGAGCCATCCTGGCTTCGTTTTTGGCGATGACTCTTTCGAGTTCGGCTTCGGCCTGCTCGACAGCGGTCTGCTTTTCCTGCTGTTGCTTGACAAACTCGAAGTTCTCGTAGATTTCGATGGCGAGTTTGGCGGATTCGAGGGCTTCGCGGGCCTCGATCTCGGCGATCTCGTCGTCATCCTTCTCGTTTTCGCTGATGAACTTTTCTTCAAAGAGTTGGACGCTAAGCTCAAGGTCTCGAGCGGCGCGGATGACGTTTCGTTCTGCTTTATCAAGGGCGAGCTGAAGATCTCGCTGCTTCTGAACGACATCGCCCTGCCGCCACTTCTCGATGTCGAGTTTCGCCGTCGCGAGTTTGACCTCTGCGTCTTTTCTGGCTGAATCGGCTTCGTTGCGCTGGATTTCGAGTTCGCGGTCGGCGGTGGTCAGGTCGAGTCGTGCGGATTCGACGTCGAGTTCCTGAGATTCGAGGCGATCACGGATTTCTCGGTCATCGAGTTTGACGAGGATGTCGCCCTCGACCGCACGGGTTCCCTCGTCGACGATGAAGGTGATGGCGGGTCGTCCGTTGACCAGGTTTCTGATCTCGATGCGTTCCTGGGATTCGAGTTCGCCGGTGGCGACGACGGTGAGGTCGAGGGGTTGGATGCGAACGTCGAACCAGTCATCTGAATCGCCCGATCGAGAGGAGGCGTCCCCGGCGGCTCCAGTCACGGCGAGCACGACGCCGATGAGCATGAGTGCGATGACGATGGCTCCGCCGGTGAACCACCATCGATTGTTGTTCTGAGTAGTGGATTCCATGGTCTTAGCCTCCGGTGGTTTGACTGGGGGTCTGGGTGTTGCGGGATGAGGTTCCCTGGAGGTCGATCTCGAGGCTCTGGGATTGCATCGGCAGGAGGCTGCCTGGTGCGAGCCAACTGCCATCCGAGGCGACGCGCATCTGTCCCGAGTTGAGGAGGTACTCGAGCACGCTGGTGCGAAGGTTCGAGGCGGCCTGGTCGCGGGCGTTCTCAGCGGAGAGGAGGTCTTCGGTGGCTTCGATCACGCTTCGGGGGCCGAGGGTTCGTTCGCGGAGTTTGACGCCTTGGAGACGACGTTCGTTGAGCTGGACGCCCCGAGTCTGGAGTTCGAGGGTGAACCGGGCCTGTTCGATGCCACGGATGGCATCGCGGACCTGGAGGAGGACGCGATCGCGTTCGACGCGGTAGTTGCGCTCGGATTGTTCGAGGTTGACCAGGGCTCTTCGGTAGCCGGCTTGTTCGATGCGGCGATCGATCGGCGCTCCGAACTGGAGGCCGAGGGTGTAGCGGCCTTCACCAAGATCGACGTCGCCGCCTGGGAAGTTGCGGTCGTTCTCGGTGGCTGCGGAGACCGAGGCGTCGAGGTCGAAGTCGGGGAGGAGCTGGTTGCGGGCGACACGGAGTCCGCGGCGGGCATCATCGACGCGGTCACGTTCGGTCTGGAGGTCGAGACGATTCTCGATGGCGGTGTTGATGGAGCTGGTGACTTCGAGCACCGGCTCGGGGACCAGAACATCGTTGGGAATGAGCACGACGGGCTGGTCGAGGGGGATGCCCAGGCGCAGCTTGAGCTGGTCGATGGCGGTGGCGTAGCGTTCTTCGTTGTTGAGGACATTGGAACGGTTGCTCAGCACGGTCTGCTGGGCGTCTTCGGCTTCGAAAGCGGCTTCACGGCCGGCTTCAGCGAGGGCCTGAAAGCGGGCGGCGAGGCGTTCGTTGGAGCGGAGCTGCCGGCGGGCGTTGTCGATCTGCTGCTGCTGGAAGATGAGGTCGAAGTAGGTGTTGGAGAGGTCGACGAGGAGTTCGCGGCGGAAGCGTTCGAAGCGGCGGACGGCGTAGACGAGGTCGCGCTCGGCCTGGACCCGGCTTTCCTGGGCGACTTTGCCGGCTCCGCGGAGGAGAGGGAGGTCGAGTTCGAGTCCGACCTCTGCGGATTGGGATTGCTGGGGTTCGGTGTTGGAGGATTCTTCGCGGAGGAGGTTGGTGTAGTTCACCAAGGCGGTCGCGGCGATCTCTCCGCCATAGGGCAGGCGTCGGGTGGCGCGGAACTCGTTGATGAGGCTCAGGGCCTGTTCGTTGTCTCCGCCTTCGGGTGTTCCGGAGATGCGGGCCGTGGTGGTGTTGAAGAACCGGGGCCCCCAGAGGTGGCGTTCGATAATGAGGTCGAGCGTCTGGAGGAAGAGGAGTTCTTTTTCGCGGCGGTATTCGGGGGCGTTCACGATCGCGTAGGCGAGGAGACCTTCGAGGTCGAGACGGAGGGCGTTTTCTTCGGGGTCGAGGGGTGAGTCGAACTCGGCGTAGATGAGTTCGTCGCCGGTGCGCATTTCCTGGTTGGAGGGTGTCGCGGGGAGTTGGGCGGCGGTGGTGTTGGTGGTGGGCGGGATGCGATCGTCCTGCGAGGCGGTCTTGCGTTCTCGGCCCGAGCCGATGTCCTCGATAGGCCCGCCGGAGGAGGCTCTGCTGCCGAGAGTTTGGCTCTGTTCGTCGCGGATGAGTTCGGCGAGGTGCCGGTCGAGGCCTTCGAGGGACCCGTAGCCGGTGCAGGCGGCCAGCAAGAGGCAGACCGAGAGAACGGCGGCTGATGAGATTCCGCACCACCCCTGGCGCAGAGTCAACTTCATACTCATGCCAATAGTCTAGCCGAGTTAGGGGGCGTGGCGGGAGGTTGTTGGGGCGACATAGGGGATTCATGGAGCTAGAGTTAAGGGATGAGTAAGACATCATCCAGAAGTGGTCCCCGGCTTGAGGTGGTGGAGCCGATCGGCAAGCGTGTACTAATCCGCAAGGATGAGGACCGGAAGCAGACGAAATCGGGGATTCACCTGCCTGACAAGATCGAGATCCCGACGCTGACGGGGCGTGTGGTGACGGTTTCGGTTGAGTTGACGGACGATCCGAACTATCCGATTGACCAGTACGACAAGGTGCTGTTTAACCCCAAGGAGGCGATCCCGGTTGATTTTGAGGGGGACAACCGGCTGTTTGTGGTTCCGATCGAGAACATCGTGGCGGTGTTTCGCAAGGCGGAGTGAGGTTTTGGGTTCGGGATCGTGCGAGGCGGCGATGCTCTATGATTGATGGGGTGAAGCGGACTTATCCAGACCAGATCACGATGGGTCCGGTGGCGGCGTTTGATTGTGCGGTGTCGCTGCCGGGGTCAAAGAGCCTGACCAACCGGGCGTTGTTGCTGGCAGCGTTGTCGGATGGGCCTTGTTATCTGACAAACGTGTTGTTTGCGGATGACACGGAGCGGATGCTCGATGGGCTGGTAGCGTTGGGGTTCAAGGTCGAGGTGCAGCAGCAGGCGGCGGTGGTGGTGGAGGGGTGTGCGGGGAAGATTCCGGCTGCTGAGGCGGAGTTGAAGCTGGGGAATGCAGGGACGGCGGTTCGGTTTCTCACGGCTGCGTTGTGTCTGGGGGAGGGACGGTATGGGGTGGATGGGGTCCAGAGGATGAGGGAGCGTCCGATTGGACAACTGGTGGAGCCGTTGCGGGAGCTTGGGGCGGAGATCGGGTACCGGATGGCGAAGGGCTGCCCGCCTCTGGAGGTTCGAGGTCGGGGGCTACAGGGTGGTGAGCTTGTGTTGTCGCCTACGTTGTCGTCGCAATACATCACGGCACTTCTGCAGGTCGGGGTTTACTGCCGGGAGGGTCTGCGGCTGAGGCTAGATGGGCCGATCACGAGTCGGCCTTATATTGAGATGACGCTGGGGCTGCTGCGGCATTTTGGGGTGCCGGTGGAGGCCAGTGAGGACCTGAGGCGGATTGATATCGAGGCGGAGTGGGTGCGGGGGACGGATTACGCGATCGAGCCGGATGCTTCATCGGCGAGTTATTTCTGGGCGGCGGCGGCGGTGGTTCCGGGCAGCCGTTGCACGGTGCTGGGGCTGGGTCGTGAGAGCCTGCAGGGGGACGCGCGGTTTGCGGAGGAGGTGCTGGAGCGGATCGGGGCTGTAGTGGAGGTTGAGGAGGATCGGACGACGGTGGCGGCGCCAGCGGATGGGGTGCTCCGGGGGATCGATATCGATCTGAATGCGATGCCTGATGCGGCCATGACGCTGGCGGCGATTGCGCCGGTGCTGGAGGGCCGGACAGTGATCCGGGGGATCGGGAACTGGCGTGTGAAAGAGACGGATCGGCTCGCGGCGATGCGGACGGAGTTGACGAAGGTGGGGGCGGCGGTGGCGATCGAGGGTGATGATCTGGTGATCGATCCGCCTGCGGATGGGCGGATCCGGCTGGCGGCGATCGATACCTATGACGACCATCGGATGGCGATGACGTTTGCGGTGCTGGGGTTAGCTCGGGAAGGGATCACGATCAACGATCCTGGTTGTGTGGCTAAGACGCTGCCTGATTTCTTTGAACGGCTCGGGGCGCTGCGCGGTGGCGCAGTGTCGGGGGCGTAAGCGACAGGGAGGTCTTCGTGCTCAAGGGTCCGTTCTGGACGAGTTGCCGGGATCTGCTGCGGTACCGGAAAGCGGTAGTGCTGGTGCTGGTGACGACGGTGCTGTCGGGGGCTTTTTTTGGGGCAGGTCTGTCGATGGTGCTGCCGGTGTTTCTGCTGTTTTTTGGTGGGGAAGAGAATGCCGCCTCGGGAGTCAACCCGCTGGCTGAGCGGGTGGAGGGTCTTACGGAAGTCGGGTGGGTTCCGACGAGCCTGCATGGGGTGATTCGAGCGGTGGCGGATCGGATCCCGGAGGACCCGTTGCTGGCTTTCGGGCTGGTGATGGGGGTGCTGCTAACGATGACCGTGTTGGCGAACGTGCTGCGATTTATCCAGCAACTGACGGTGAGTACGATCGCCGAGCGGCTAGCTGAGAGTTACCGGGATCGGCTTTACGGGCGGCTGATTCATGCGCCGACGGAGCGGTTCATGCGTTCGGGGGCCTCGGATCATGTGAGCAAGATCTGGATTGATGTGCGGCTGCTGGTCAACGCACACGTGTCGATCTTCGGGAAGGGTGCGGCGGAGTTGTTCCGAGGCTTGGGGATCTTGGTCTGGGCGTTTGCGATCGACCCGGTGCTGTCGGGAGCTTCGTTGCTGGTGGCACCCCTTGCGGCGGTGGTGATTCAGAAGCTGGGCAAGCGGATTCGGAGGCGGTCACGAGATGCGCTGAGCAACCAAGGCCTAGCGATGGCGAGGCTGAACGAAACCATGGCTGGTTTGCAGACGATCAAGGTGTACACGGCGGAGGGTTACGAGCGGCGGCGTTTTCGACAGCTCAACCGGGTGTTGTTTGGTCAGTTGCTGGCGATCCGTAAGACGAGGGACCTGGCGTCGGCGTTGGTGGAGGTCATCTCGACGGTCGGTGTGGTGATCGCGGCGACGTTGGCGGCCTGGTACATCCTGCGTCGAGGGGCGGACCCGAGTGCGAGTATTACGGTGCTGGTGCTGCTGGGTGGTGCGGCGGCGAGCCTCAAGCCGGTAACAACACTCAACAACGTGATCCGGCAGGCGGAACCGGCGGCGCAACGGATCCTGGAGGCGCTGGCTTTTGAGCCGGAACCGACGTTGTTTGACAAAGAAGGCAAGTTCATGCGGCTGGAGCGGCATGTACGGTCGGTGGTGTTTGATGATGTTGTCTACCGGTACCCCGAGGCGGAGAGTGATGCGTTGCGAGGCGTGAGTCTGGTGGTGGAGGCGGGTCGGAAAGTGGCGATCGTGGGCGGGAATGGGGCGGGCAAATCCACGCTGGTGGCGTTGATCCCGCGGCTGATCGAGCCGGGGAGCGGGCGGGTGCTGGTGGATGACGAGGACCTGTCGGGCGTGACGTTGCGGTCGCTGAGGCGGCAGATCGCGGTGGTTGCGCAGAAGACGGTGCTGTTCCAAGGGACGATCGCGGCGAACATTGCTTATGGGAGTGGGCATCGGAAACTGGCGGAGATCGAGTCGGCGGCGCGGGCGGCGTTGGCTCACGAGTTTATTTCGTCGCTGCCCGATGGCTATGACACCCTCTTGGGTGAGGGCGGGACGGGACTGTCGGGGGGACAGGCGCAGCGGCTGGCGATCGCGCGAGCGGTGCTGCGTGATCCGGCGATCCTGATCCTGGACGAGGCGACGAGTCAGATCGACGCGGACTCGGAGACCAAGATCAACCTGGCGATCGAGTCGTTCTCGAAGGGGCGGACGACGTTTGTGATCGCTCATCGGATGTCGACGGTCGTGAATGCGGACCAGATTGTGGTGATGGACGCTGGCCAGATCGCAGATGTGGGGACGCACCAGGAGCTGCTGGGGCGGTGCGGGGTGTACCAAAAACTGACGCAGACCCAGTTGAGTCCTGGACTTGCGTAGTTATTGCAAAGTCGGGGAATCAGATGGCCGTGTTGATCGTTGTGGAGAAAGTCTGGTTGCCCGGGGTCGAGGGCGGCTAGAATGTAGCAGCGTTCCAGAACCTGATCCTTTTGCATGGAGAATCGGATATGAGCTTTTTCAAACGAATCACGGCGGTGGTGTGTGGTCTGACTCTTTCGCTGAGCACGCTGGCGATTGCTGGCCCGACGGTGGGCGAAGCTGCGCCAGCGTTCGAGTTGAAGGATGTGCAGACGGGAGAAGTGGTCTCGCTGGAGGCTCATCGTGGCCAGGTGGTGGTGGTGGTGTTCCAGAGCATCCACTGCCCATGGGACCGGATGCGTGAGGATGGCGGGTACCAGCGGTACTTGAGCCCGCTATCGGAGAAGTATGCCGAGAAGGGCGTACAGTTTGTGGCGATCAACTCGAACAGCACCGAGAGTGTGGACGAGGTGGCGTCGTATGCCAAGGAGCACGCGATGCCTTATCCGATCCTGAAAGACCCGGGCAACAAGGTCGCTGATTTGTATGCGGCCCAGACCACGCCTCACACCTATGTGATCGATCGTGAGGGTGTGCTGCGATACATGGGCGGGATTGAGAAGACCCCGCTGACGCCTGGCGATTGTGGCAAGATGGACGAGAACTACCTGGTGCCGGTGCTTGATGCGGTGCTGGCTGGTGAGGAGGCTCCTCACACGGTCACCCGGAGCAAGGGCTGCTCGATCAAGCGTGGGTAATCTCCCTGTTTGATGAGCTTCTGTCATTCACATGATTGTGTGCAAGGCCGTGGCAACCGCCACGGCCTTGTTTTTTTAGCGATTGAGGAGGAGTCGGCTGAGCCCGGTGGCGGGCATGTCGTCGGGGCGATCGAGCGTCGCGAGGTTGCGTTGGTTGAGCACTGCATCGGCTGCGTCATATCCGCTGCGGACGGCACCTTCCATGGTCGCGGGCCAGCCGGTATCGACCCAGTCGCCGGCGAGCAGGAGGTTGGCGTTGGGGCCTGTGACAGAGGGGCGTAGGTGGACGAGTTGCGGGCTGGCGGTGAAGGTCGCGACTTTTTCCTTGATGACTCGGCCGTGGATCACTGGGTGCTGAGGATGACCGGGGAGGGCGTCGCGGATTTCTCGCTCGGCGATGGTAAGGATCTCGTCGGCGGAGAGGGACACGAGGTCGTGGGCCCCGCTCTTGAGGGCGTGAAGGTGCTGGACCGGGTCGTGGTGTGACGTGGTGGCGTCGGGCGGGAGTTCGGTGATGCCTTTGTTGAAGACCCAGTCGATCGGGCGATCGGGGGTGACCAGATGCGGGAGCTTGGTGATGGGGCCGGACGAGATGTCGAAGAAGAGGTGGATCGCGACGATAGGTGAGAAGGTCCACTGGTCGAGGTTGCGTAGGCGCGGATCGCGGTCGGCAAGGTCGGGGTCGATGAGTTTGGCGAGACGGTCGGGAGGGAGGGTCGTGATGACGGTGGGTGCGTGGAGGGTGCGGCCGTCGGTGGTTTCGACGGCGGTGACGCAGCCCTCGGTGTTGTGGAGCAGGCGCTTGGCAGAGGTGCCGAGTTCGACGCTCCCGCCTGCCGCTTTGATGCTGTTTTCGAGGGGTTGGTAGAGGTCGATGAGGGGGATGCGGGGAAGCCCGACGCCTACGGATTGGGGACTGGCCAGGAAGCCTTCCTGGAAGACCTTGAGGGCGAGTTCGGCGTCGACGTTCTCGGGAATTTCGTTGCAGGCGCTGATGATGATGACATCCCAGAAGCGGCGGCGGGCGGAATCGGGCTGCTTCCAGGCTTTGAGGAGTGAGGCGATGTCGGTGCCACGGAAGCGACGGCGGCCGGAGGCCCCCATGGCGAGCATACGCGACATTCCTCGGGCGATGGCGAACTTGTCGCCAAGCGACATGCCTCGCATCGAGAGGAAGGACCTTGTGAGGTGGAACGGGGCGGGGAGAGGATCAACGCGGAGGGTGTCGATGGCGTTGCGGCCATCGGAGAAGTGGATGTTGTAGTGCCATTCAATGACGTCGGTGAGGCCAAGACGGTTGTAGAGGTCGAGGATGTGGGTGCAGGCGGGCATGACCGCGTGCTGGCACTGGTCGAGGACGAGGTCGGTGGCGGGATCCACGAACGATGAGGCTCGTCCGCCGAGGCGTTTGCGGGTTTCGATAAGGTGGACGGACAGACCCCGTTCAGCCAGTCGGAGGGCTGCGGCCATGCCTGCGAGGCCAGCGCCGAGGATGAGGACATCGTGATTTGCTGGGGTGTTGGGGGTCACGGGCCTGCGAGTCTAGCCGCGGATGGCGTGCCAGAGGTGAGCCCGGGCGGCGATGGAGAGTTTCTCGAAGTTTCCCAGTCGGACACGGCTGCGGAGGACACGGCCTGGGTCGGCGGCGATGCGATCGAGGATCCCGCGATAGATGCGGGCCATCGCCCATGACGTCGAGCGACAGTCGGGTGCGAGGTGGCTTTCGAGCGAGGCGGACATGGCGTAGTGCGTGCGGGCACGTTCGATCTGGAAAACCATCATGCGCTCGAACTCGGGAGTGCTGACGCCTTGGTGTAGGTCTTGGGGGTTGACGGCGAAGCGGCGGAGGTCCTCCATGGGGAGGTAGATGCGTCCACGATTGGCGTCTTCGGCCTGGTCACGAAGGATGTTGGTGAGTTGGAAGGCGATCCCGCGGTATTCGGCGAGTTTATTGATCTGGAGGTCGCCATCGTGGCCCCAGATCGCAACGCAGATCAGGCCGACGACCGAGGCGACGTTGTAGCAGTAGCCGTAGAGTTCGTCGAAGGTTTCGTAGCGTGTGGTGGTGAGGTCGGCGAGCTGACCATCAAGCATGGCGTCGATGTGTTCCACCTGGACGGGGTGGTGCCGGACGACGTGTCGGAACGCCCGCCAGACAGGCTCATCGTCGATGCGGTCGGAAGGATCGGCGAAGACCTCGTGGGTCTTTATGCGGAAGGCTTCGATGCGAGCACGGCGTTCTGGGACATCGGTGGCAGCAGCGTCGTCGGCGAGGTCGTCGCAGGCGCGCATCAGGGCGTAGATGGCGTAGACGGCGGAGCGTCTGGGTTCGGGGGTGAGTCGGAGTCCGTAGTAGAAGTTGCGCGCGTGCTTGCGGGTGATCTCGGCACAGACGCGGAGGGCGGAGCGGACATCGGGCTCGAGCTCGGCTAGCGTCGGCGTATCGGCGGGTCGGGATGAGGTGATTCCCGGCAGCGTCATGCGGTTCCCTTCTTGATCGAAACTATTCAACCCCAGGGCAGGAAACGGCTCAGGCTGGCGCGGGAGACGAGCCAGGCCTTGCGGGATTTCGAGAGGGCTGGTCGGTTGGTGAGGGTGTCGTAGCCTTCGGTCTCGATCATGCGGAGGATCGACTCGCCGCCCCAGGAGAAGAGCTTGATAGCGGGTCGGATATCCCGGTCGAGGTGAGGCCAGAGCTGGCGGCCTTGTTTGAAGAGGGGCCAGGTGCGGGAGACGAGGTCGCGCATCATGGGGCGGTAGGTCTTGAGGCAGGCACGAACGCCTGCGTTGGCTCCGCCGCCGGAGCAGGCGCAGCGTTGGCCGTGGCCGTCGACGGCGTCGTGTTCGTGGTGATGGTGATGGCCTTCGTGGTCATGGACGTGGTGGTGATGATCGTGCTTGTGTGGTTCGCCGTTCTCGTCCAGCCCGCCATCGAGTCGGACGGACTTGATGATGAAAGGCATGCCGACGTGGTGCTTGGCGGCGATGTCGGCGGGGAGGTAGACGCGATCACGCTGAATGATGTCGCGCCGGACGTCCTGCCAGAAGTTGGCTAGTTGGAGGGCGGTGCAGGTGGCGTCGGAGAGCTCGTCGAGTTTGGGGTCGTCGTAGCCGGCGATTCGCAGAACGAGGCGGCCAACGGGGTTGGCGCTGCGGGAGCAGTAGTCGACGAGTTGCTCCCAGGATTGGTAGCGGGTGACTTCCTGATCCTGGAGGAAGGCATCGATGAGGTCATCGAAGGGTTTCCGCGGGAGGTTGCGGGACTCGATGGTGCGGGCCAGGGCGATGAAGACGGGGTGGCGAGGTGAACCGGCGTAGCAGGCATCGAGCTCGTCGCGCCACCAAGCGAGGAGTTCACGGGAGCGTTCGGGGCTGCCGGTCTCGTCGCCAAGGTCATCGGCCCAGCGGCAGAAGGCGTAGACGCGGCCGAAGTCGTCGCGATAACGTTCTGGGACCATCCGGCTGAGGACGGAGAAGTTCTCGTAGTGGGTGAGCGCGAGTTGGCGCGTGTAGTCGCTGGCTTCCTCAACGGTCATGTTGGGGCTGCCCTGGGGGCCGAATCGTGCGAGGTCCTGGATCACGACGCTGGTCATGCATGGATTCTACCCGGTTCCTGGGTCCGTTAATCAAGAATGTCGGAGGGTTCGGGGTGAGGGATGGGGCACCCGATAGATGGGAAGGAGCCCCGATTTGCCCTCAAAGCCCTTTTCAACCCTGGCCTCCGCGTCGCCGGTGATCGGTCTGGATGCCCGTACGCTCACGCGGCAGCCGCTTCGGGGGATTGGAGTGAGTACGGCCCGGTTGTATGCCCGGCTGACGGCTTTGCGTCCTGACTGGCGATTTATCGCCTTTCATCAGACGCCACGCCCCCCTGCCGGCGAGCGGCTGGAGGCCGAGAATCTGGGTTGGCAGAGGATCGATGTGCCGGGTGATCGTCTGGATGCGTGGACGCAGCTTCGGCTTCCCTGGCAGGCGCTGCGAGAGAAAGTGGACCTGCTGCATTGCCCGGCGAACTGGTGCCCCATATGGCAGCCGGTGCCGATGCTGGTGACTGTGCACGACCTGATCCCGTTGACGAGTAGTCAGCGAGCTGATCGTGAGCCGGTGATCCGGTTTCGGTTGGCATTGGAGGCGGCGAAGCGGGCTTCGGGGATCCTGACTCCTTCGAGCTATGTCGCGGGTGAGATTGAGAGACGGCTGCCGATAGTCAAGGGGCATGTCACTGTGGTGCCGTGGGGTGCGGATGCGGTGCGGGGCGTCGATCCTGATCCCGAGCATGTTCGGCTTGAGCCTGCGGGGATTGGTCAGCGGTTTGTGTTGCACCTGGCGGCACCGGACCTGCGGAAGAACACGCGGCGGGTGATCGAGGCGTGGTCGTTGCTACCTTCGTCAGTTCGATCGGAGGTGGCGTTGGTGCTGGTGGGGATGCGAGGGTCGTTCCGCGACGAGATGCTGGGGCTCACCCGGAGGCTGGGGGTCGAAACGAGTGTGCGGTTCCTGGAGCCGGTTGAGCGTGCACGGCTCGAATCGTTGATGCGTGAGGCTGAGGTGCTCGCTTATCCGTCGCTGAGTGAGGGGTTTGGGCTTCCTGTCATTGAGGCGTTTGCTCGTGAGACGGCAGTGCTCAGCTCGGATGTGACGTCGATCCCCGAGGTGGCGGGTGATGCAGCGGAGTTGGTCGATCCTCGGAACACCATGGCAATTCGCAACGGACTGGAGCGATTGCTGACGCAGCCGCATCGGCGTCGGTTTCTGGTGAACGCTGGGCGTGAGCGGGTGAAAGCGTTTCGGTGGGATGACGCTGCGATCAAGCTGGCGGGTGTGATTGAGCACACGCTGGGAATGGATCATGGCCTGCGGATGGCGGCATGAGGCTTGAGGAGCGGGTGATGACGAAGACGGATGTGCTGATACTCTCGGAGTTGGCGCCGTGGCCGCTGGACCATGGCGGGCGACTACGGGTGGCGTATCTGGCACCGGCATTAGCTCGGCTGGGGCTCCGCGTCGTGGTGGCGAGTCCGGAGGCACTGCCTGTGGAGGCACCCTCGTCACTTCGATCGCTTTGTGTTGACTGGCCAGCGTGCGTGGACGAATCGGATCAGCGTGCTTTCATCCAGAACTGGTCGGGGCCTTTGCGCGGACTGCGGCGGCGACTCGCAAGGCATCAGGGTATTGATACGGCTCGGTACGCGGGGGCGTTGGAGCTTGTTCGGCGGCTGCGACCTCGCGCGGTGATCGGTGTGGGTCAGCACGCTCCGGTGATGCTCAAGGGGCTGCCAAAGGACGTGAGCAGGGTGTGGTACGCGGCGGACGATGTGGTGGCGTTCCTGCTGTCCTGCATGGGCCGGGAGTCTCTGGATCGCTGGCCATCACGGTTGTATGGGGCTGCGCTGCACACGGGTCTGGAGGTCGCGTTTGGTGGGTTGGATGCGATCGTCGGGGTTTCGGATCAGGATCAGCGGTGGCTGTCAGTGTTGGGGCGGCCGGGCGTCGGTCGGGTGATTGCCAATGGGGTTGATCTTGATGTGTTTTGCCCGGCTGCGGAAACCGCGATTGAGGCGAACACGGCTGTGTTCTGGGGGCGGCTGGATTTTGAGCCGAATGTGGATGGGCTGATCTGGTTTGTTGATCGGGTGTGGCCGGGGTTGGTGAGACGTCATCCAGGGGCGAGGTTTCGTGTGATCGGGCGGGGGATGCATCGGTCACTGGAGCGTCTGCGCACGGCAGAGGGCGTCGAGTGGGTTGGTGCAGTGGATGACGTACGAGATGACGCGCGGTCTTCTGCTGTGACGGTGCTGCCGATGCGGTGTGGCGGCGGGATCAAGAACAAGTTGCTGGAGGCCTTGGCGATGGGGCGACCGGTGGTGTGCACCTCGCGGGCGCTGACGGGGCTTGCGGAGGATCACCGGATGCCGCCAGTACGGCTGGGAGATGATGCACTGTCGATGGTGAGCGCGATTGAGCAGTTGTGGGCAAACCCGGCTTCGGCGGCGCGACTGGGACGATCGGCCAGAGCATGGGCCGAGCGTCATGCGAGTTGGGATCAGGCGGCTCGTGCGTTTGCCGGGCTGCTGGATGATTGCGATCGGCGTGCGGGGCAACCGTCTGGGGTTGATCCACGTAGGCTGGATCGGGCTGCCTAGATTCACCAGGCGTTACAGGCTGACATCTTGCAGAAGACATGAGGGCTGAGCTGTGTTTCCTGTTGTGGGGGTCCGGATACCCCCCGATGAGATTCTCGAGGCGCGTTGTGTGTCTCGGGAGATCGCCGTGGCCTGGACGACCATGCATTTTGCAGTCGGGATGCTCGCGGGCGGAGCTGCGGGTGTAGCGGTCGCTGCGCTCCGAGGTCGAGGATCGCGCTGGGTTCCTGCGGCGATGACATTCGGGGGTCTATGGGCGCTGGCCCCTGATCTGCCTCGCGTGTTTCGGGAGGATTTCCCGTGGCTGCCGATGGCCTCAGTTTTGGGCAGTAAGGAACTGGAGCGGCAGCTTCATGCTTATGGCGATGTGTTTGTGTTGCACGCCCGGCTGGATGCGCAGCCAAATGAGTACGCGCTGCACGGTCTGATCCTCATCCTGCTGCTTTATAACGCGGCGCTGTTGTGGCAGTTGTTCTACCCGCCTCGGCCTTTGCTGCGAATGAGCGAGCGACGGAGCAAACGACGACGATCGTCACGATCGGTTTCACGGCGTCCAGTGCTCAGTGAGCATCTCGAGGACGGGAGCGATGCTGCTGAGCCTGCGGAGCCAGCCGTGATCGGGCGGATTGACCCGAGACAGGCAGCCGTCTCGACGCAGCGGCGATAAGTCTCACACGAATCAGTTGAGCATGGGGAGCATGTTCTCGACGCCTGGGATGTTGAGGTCGGCGGTCGCCTTCTGGATCTCGTTCTTGATCATGGCCTGGGCTTTGGCCATGGCGTCGTTGATGGCCTGACGGGTGAGGTCTTCGAGCATCGCGCGGTCGCTGTCGGAAGTTGTAGCGAGCGCGGTGGGACTGAATCGGACCTCCAGGACCTTGAGATGGCCGTTGACCGTGACACGGACGATCCCGCCTGCGGCTTCGGCCTCGACGGACTTCTCGCCCAGCTCGATCTTCAGGCGTTCGACACGCTCTTTGAGTTCGTCCTTGCGAGCCATGAGGCTGCCCAGTTCCTTCATCATTTTCATCTGCTCAAACATCGGGGTCCTCAGTGGGGTTGCTGCCATCCGCCGATTTCTCTGTCGGCTCGGGTGGAGGCTGCTGGTGGCGGTGGATGTTCATGATCGTGGCATCGGGGAAGACTTCGAGTGCGAGCTTGACGGCGGGGCTTGAGAGCGCGTCCTGCACGTCGGCTTGCCGGGGTCGTGTGGCGTTCGTTTCGGAACGAGCGTCGTGTGCAGCGGGCTTGGGCTTGTCGTAGCGGAGTTCGATGGGCTGGCCAGCGGCGGCGGAGATGAGGTGGACGAGCTTCTGACGGTTGGACGGGTTTTCGACAAAGCGGATCGCTTCGCGCTTGCTGGGGCGGGGGGCGATGGTGGCGATGTTCCCACGCAGCGTGAGGAGGTCGAGGTGGTCAATCCATGCGAGCGAGCTGGTCTCTTCGGCGGCTTCCTGGACTTTTGCCCACACCGAGCCAACGTCGCTGGGATCAGCGGCGGGTGTGATGACGGGGCCCGCGGGGGTTGGGGTGGTTGACCCAGCAGCAGGGCTGGATGATGGTGCTGAGGCTAGCGTGCGGTGTGGATCAGCTAACGCGCGAGGCGGAGCTTTTTTTTTTCGGCCGCCGTGGTGTCGCCAGCGAGGATGCCAGCAACATCGGCCATCTTCTCGGCGAGGGCCATGCGGACAAGGGTGGCGTCGAGCAGCGCCCGGGGGTTGGCGCTGGAGCGGGCGTGCCGCTGGAGGTTGTCGGCGAGCATCAGGAGGTAGACGAGTCCATCGGTATCGAATCGCGCGGACAGCTCAGCGGAGGTTTCACGGCCCTCGGCGGGGAGTTCAACCAGCTCACTTTCTGACCCGCACGCAGCGATGAGCATGAGTTGGCGGAGGCGTTCGATGATCGCGTCGATGGTCTGGTCCTGGCTGACGCCACGGTTAAGCAGATCGGCACCGGATTCCAGAGTACGGGCGACGTCACCCTCTGCCATCGCGAGGATCAGACCGTCGATGAGTTCGGCCTCGGGAAGCCCGAGGAGTTCTTCGAGTGCGGAGACGGTGAGTTTGCCGTCGCTGGCGGCGATGACGCGATCGAGGAGGGAGAGGGCGTCGCGCATTGAGCCGTTGCCGAGGCGAGCCACCCGCCAGAGCAAGTCGTCATCAGCCTTGATCTTCTCGGCTTTGACAATGGCCTTGAGGTGATCGGCTATGCGTGAAGCCGGGATGGAGGGGAAGTCGAATCGCTGGCAGCGCGACTGGATGGTCGCGGGGACTTTGTGAGGCTCGGTCGTGCAGAGGATGAACTTCACATGCTCCGGTGGCTCTTCCATGGTCTTGAGCAGTGCGTTGAATGCCTGCTGTGTGAGCATGTGGACTTCGTCGATGATGTAGATCTTGAATCTGGCTGCGCCGGTGGGCGCAAGACCGGCACCGGTGATCAGTTCGCGGGCTTCTTCGACGCGGTTGTTGGAGGCACCGTCGATCTCGATGACATTGAGGTCATCGCCACGCATGATCGCATCGGCCATGCGGTGCTGAACGTCGTCTTCGGGATAATCGACGGCATCGAGTTTGGGGGCGTCGGGCATGGACGCAGGGGCGTTGAGGGCGCGGGCGAAGAGGCGGGCCATGGAGGTCTTGCCGACGCCCCGGGTTCCGCAGAAAAGATAGGCGTGGGCGACGCGATCACGCTCGATGGCGTTGCGGAGGGTGCGCGCGACGGCGTCCTGGCCGACGACGTCGGCGAAGGCCTGAGAGCGGTAGCGTCGTGCCAGAACCGTGTAGGCCATGTCGGGCTGCTCATCTCCGAAGTCCGCATCGACCAATCGACCCGACAGGCGGTCAGGACACCGACGGCACCGGGCAGACGACGCTTAGGGCTGCTCCGGTCAAGGCCTGACCCGGTTCACGAGACCACCCGTGCATCGGGCCCGACCGCCTGTCCGATCGACGGGTCGAGCGAACCCGTTAGGGTAGAGGACGCTCGGGCGTCGGGCAAACGGCTTGCCGAGTCCTCGATAGAGCTTATCCTCTATCTTATTCAGACCTCTCTGCGCGGACCCCTCATGATTATTTATATCCTCCGCGGTTTGTTCATCTTGCTGGCGACGACGGTCACGGCGTTGTATGTGCTGCCGTTCCAGGTTGAGCAACAGACCAGCGTAGGGCTGGTGATTTTGCTTCTGGCGGGGACCGTCATCCTTTGCGGGAGCATCATTGCGATCGATGCAGGGGTCAAAGAGAAGAACCTGTCAGCGATCTCGGGTGTATTTCTGGGCATTGTGGTGGGGTTGCTGGCGACGTACGCGGCAACGTTTCTGGTGGACTTGATCCCGGTGCTGGTGGAGTTCAAAGAGCCCGAAGCGGTCGAGCGACTGCTCCGGGGCGTGAAGGTCTTGCTGGGGGTGATCTTCTGTTATCTGGGGATCACGCTGGTGCTGCAGACGAAGGACGATTTTCGGTTCATCATCCCGTATGTCGAGTTTGCCAAGGAACTGCGCGGCTCGCGACCGACGGTCCTGGATACCTCGGTGATCGTGGATGGTCGGATTGTGGACATCATCGAGACGCATGTGCTGCAGGGGTCGCTGATCATCCCCAAGTTCGTGCTCCATGAGCTGCAGCAGATCGCTGATTCGGCTGACAAGCTCAAGCGAGCCCGGGGGCGGCGGGGGTTGGAGACGCTGCAGAAACTGCAGGAGCGACCACTGGTCGATGTACGGATTGAGGACCGGGACGCGGAGGGATCGGGTGTGGATCAGAAGCTGATCAGCCTGGCTCAGCACCTGCGGGCTCGGGTGATGACCAACGACTACAACCTCAATAAGATCGCCCAGCTCCGCGGGGTGGAGGTCATCAACCTCAATGATCTGGCCAAGGCGCTGCGGCCGGTCGCACTGCCTGGCGAGCATCTGGAGGTGAAAGTCGTCAAGCCGGGCGAAAACCCCACGCAGGGTGTGGGCTATCTCGATGACGGCACGATGGTGGTCGTGGAGAACGGCCGGGCCCACCTCAACGAGCGGATTGATCTCGTGGTGACCTCGACGCTCCAGACATCAGCGGGCCGGATGATTTTTGGGCGGTTCGCGTCGGAGCAGGATGACGAGGGGGCGAGTGACTCTGAGGCTGTTCCTCTCTCAGAGCCGGTGCGGAGTGGGATGGACGATGGGGGTAAGGCGAGGGTCTCGAGGCGGAATCCGCGGCGGGGATAAGTCTCTGCTCAGCGAAGCTGAATAATCACCGTGAGTTTAAACCCCAAGCGCCTTGGCCATCGTCGTGCCCAGGTCGGCGGGGGATTCGGCGATGTGGCAGCCGGCGTCGCGGAGGGCGTTGAGTTTGCTGTCGGCTCCGCCTTCGCCGCCGGAGATGATGGCCCCTGCGTGGCCCATGCGGCGGCCGGGCGGAGCAGTGCGGCCAGCGATGAATGCTGTGACGGGTTTGGTGACGTGGTTCTTGATGTAGTCGGCGGCGGCTTCTTCGTCGGTCCCGCCGATCTCGCCGATGAGCACGACGCCGTCGGTCTGGCCATCGGCATTGAACTGGACGAGGCAGTCGATGAAGTTCATGCCGCGGACCGGGTCCCCACCGATGCCGACGCAGGTGGTCTGGCCGATGCCGAGGTTTGAGGTCTGCCAGACGGCCTCGTAGGTCAGGGTGCCTGATCGGGAGATGATGCCGACGCTGCGGTGGGCTTCGGCGTCCTCGGGTCGCTTGTGGATGTAGCCGGGCATGATGCCGATTTTGCACTGACCTGGGGTGATGACGCCGGGGCAGTTGGGGCCGATCAGCCGGGTCTGGCGATACTGCGGCTGGGCGAGGATGCGCTTGACCTTCATCATATCGACGACCGGAACGCCCTCGGTGATGCAGACGATGAGCTGGATGCCGGCGTCGGCGGCTTCGAGAATAGCGTCGGCGGCGAACGGGGGCGGGACGAAGATCATGGTCGCGTTGGCGTCGGTGGCCTCGACGGCCTCGTAGACGGTGTTGAAGATCGGCAGCCCGTTGGGGTCGGACTGCCCGCCTTTGTTGGGGGTCACGCCCCCCACCATCTTGGTGCCGTAGTCGAGGCAGCCCTTGGTGTGGAAGGAGCCGGCCGAGCCCGTGATCCCCTGGCAGATCACCCGCGTATTACTATCGACAAGAATGCTCATGGGGCAGGGAGGATACCCTTAGCCGTCGATGAGGACAAAGAAGGCTGAAAGATCCATGCAGATTGATCCGAATCTTCGGCGGTGCGGGTGGGCTCATGCCGAGCCTGAGCTGAGCTATCACGATCTGGAATGGGGGCGGGCTGTCCACGAGGATCGGCATCTGTTCGAGATGCTGATTCTTGAGGGGGCACAGGCTGGGCTGAGCTGGCGGACGATTCTTCTGAAAAGGATGCATTACCGGAAGGTGTTCGCGGGCTTCGAGCCTGCCAAAGTCGCTCGATTCAACGATTCGAAACTGGAGAAGCTGCTGCTGGATGCGGGCATTGTCCGCAACCGACTCAAGGTCTTCGCTGCCAGGACCAATGCTCGAGTCTTTCTCGAAATCCAGGAAGAGCACCGAAGTTTTGATCGCTACCTGTGGGGCTGGGTGGATCGCAAGCCTGTCATGACCCGTTGGACGAGCTATCGTGATTGCCCGGCAAAGACGCCGTTATCCGATGCGATCAGTAAGGACCTGAAGAAACGAGGGATGACATTTGTCGGCTCGACGATCATCTACGCCTACCTCCAAGCCGTCGGCGTGGTAGATGACCATGAGGCGGGCTGCTGGTGTGCGGGGACATAATCAAAAGCTAAAACGACACCGGCGGAATAAATCTCAGGATCTGGATCGGGTTCGTGCTGCTTCGAAGAAAAGAGGTTGGGTAATCCGCGGAACGGCGGGTCTCCTCAGGAAAGTAAGCGAGTTCGTAATCAGAGCCCTCTTGCCTCAGGATCATGGCGAAACGTGTCCCGATGAGGTCCTCATCCCATCCGTTCGTATAGACGGTCTCTAACCGGGAGAACGTCTCGCCCTGCTCCCAGTTGATCACTTGGTAGCGAGCTGCCTGCCAGTTGGTGGTGCCGATCCGTATCTCGTCAGGTCCGAGGACAACGGGCCAGCGATCAGTCCTGGCCCAAGGGCCAAGAATGCCAGATGCATCGGCATCTATGGGGATCGCCGTGTACTCAGGCCAGTCAGGAGGTGGTCGAACGCCAAACCAGGCTGGCTCGTTGGCCCCGAGTTGTTGGTCCGAGGCCAGCGGTTCTAGCCGGAGCCGGGCTTGAGGGTCGATGGCAAACCGCAGGTCGAGTTGCTCGCCAATGGTAAAGCGTGGCGGGCTGCTCGAGAGGGTCGTTTCGGCGAGGACGCGTGTTAGGATAACTGCGCTATCACCGACTCGATCCGTGCCGAGTCGTTCAAGGATCAGTTTGGCGATCTGATTTTCGATCGGGTCGTATGCGGTAATGAGCTCGATCCGATCCGCTCGGATCACCGCTCCGCCGTAACGGAAAGCTGGGTAGCTGTTCGAGATGAGTTCGAACTCGTTGCTGGGTACACGAGGCCGAGCCGGGCCGTAGTAGCCCTCTGCTGGGATCAGTTCAGTGGACTGATGTGATCCGGGTGAGAACAAGCCTGTGGACCACACCCCACCAACGAGCAGAATAAGACCTATGAGGATCGCGCTTGCCAGTGTGCCGGTCCCCTTGGTGGCAGCGAGAAGAACGCCGGTCTGGGCTATGCCCATCAAGCCGATCTTGATCAGAGAGGCACTAGGCTGGGCTACCCCAGCGGCATATGCCGGTGCGAGGCCCTGAGTTAGGGCGGCGAGAGAAGCAACCGCCACGCCCTCCTGCCGCAGCGTCGCGCGGAGCCGGTCGAGAGCATTCTGGATCCGACGGCTCATAGTCCCAGCATGTATGCCAGCCTGCCGAGCAAGCTCGGCCTGCGAACGGCCGACAAGGAAATGGGAAACGAGGATCTCGCGGTCGGGCTCGTTGAGGGCTTCGAGGGCCGCATCTAGTTTTGGTTCCAGTTCGCGCCAGATCAGGTTGACGTCCGGCTCGTCACGCGTTGCCGAGGATTCGGTCTGGTGGAGCTTTTGTTCGGCTCGGCGTCGTGCACCGAGACGTCGAACGTGGTCTATCGCGGTCCTGCGGGCGCAAGCATGTAGCCAAGCTGCGACGTTCGATCGTACCTTGCTGGCCCGCTGAGCGAGTTTAAGGAAGGTCTCTTGAGTGGCGTCCTCGGCATCTGCACGATTGACAAGCACTCGCTGACAAGTACTGAGGACCATGGCCTCATAGCGGGCGATGATTGCTTCAAACGCCTGGGGGTCGCCATTCCGGGCATAGGCCCGCAACGCCTTGAGGTCGTCAGTCCAGAGGCTTAGAGCCTGCGCTTGTGTGGTCACAGTAGGTCTCCTTACCCTTAGACGGGGCTCAGGACGCCGCGCTGCGCTACCGGCAAGAAAATCTATCGCCAGTCGTCATCACCCGGACGCTGGAGGGGACGGTCGTCGTCATCCTCATAGGCATCGGTATCGCCCCCAGGCCGTCCGCCGAACTCGACGGTGATGGAGGATCGGATCCCGCCTCGGCCGTGCCAGTCGGTTCGCAGCTCGATCCAGCGTGGGCTCATCGTCTTGCGGAGGTCATCGGCGATCTTATTGGTGACCGCCTCGTAGAAAATGCCCTCATTGCGGAACGCCTGAAGGTAGAGCTTGAGGCTCTTTAGCTCGACGCAGGTCTGGTCCGGGACGTAGCGGAGGCTGACGATGCCGAAGTCCGGATGGCCGGTTTTCGGGCAGAGACTGGTGAACTCCTCGGCGACGTGCTCGATGACGTAGTCACGATCGGGGGAGGGGTTAGGGAAACACTCAAGGAGTTTGGTATCGGGCATGGCGGAAGGATACCGCCCTCGACTGATTCTGGCATGGCAAGTGGACCGGCCAAGGGGTATCCTCCCTCGCATGTCAGAAACCAGCCCAATCAGCGAAGAGGACGTGCGGCAGGTCGCCAAGCTCAGCCGTCTGAGCCTCAGTGATGAGCAGGTGCACACGATGACCGGCCAACTCGGGGCGATCCTGGGTTACATCCAGAAACTCAGTGAGTTGGACGTCGAGGGCGTGGAGCCGTTGTCTCACCCCCTGGATCTAACCAACGCGCTCCGCGAGGATGTGGAAACGCCAGGGCTGAGCAATGACCAGGCTTTGGCGAACGCGCCAGCGGCAGACCCGCCTTACTTCCAGGTGCCGAAAGTGCTTGGTGACGGATCGAGTGCCTGATTATGAAGAGCGTGAAGAGAACCCATGGCCTTTGATCCGACCGCAACCACCCTGGATGAGACCCGGCAGCGGATCGCTGATCGGTCGGTTTCTGCCACCGAGGTGATGCAGTCGTATCTCGATCGGATCGAGACCCACGACAGCGAGTTGGGCACCTACGAGGAAGTCTGGGCTAATCGTGCTCTTGACCGAGCCGATGCGGTTGATCGTGGCGAGGTCACTGGCCCACTGGCGGGGGTACCAATCGCTATCAAGGCGCTGTTTTGCACGGAGAACGGGACGACCACGGCGTCATCAAGGATGCTCGATGGCTACCGCTCGCCCTTCACCGCGACGTGTATCGCTCGACTCGAATCTGCTGGCGCTGTGATCGTCGGTAAGACGCGGATGGATGAGTTCGCCATGGGCTCATCGGGTGAGACCAGCTATCTCGGACCGACGCGCAATCCGTGGGACCCACAGCGCGTGCCCGGCGGGTCGTCCAGCGGGAGTGCGGCGGCGATGGCGGCGGATCTCTGCGCTGGAGCCATCGGCAGCGATACAGGTGGCTCGATCCGCCAGCCAGCAGCGCTATGCAACGTCGTGGGACTCAAGCCGACCTACGGGCGGGTCTCACGATGGGGGATGGTCGCTTTTGCTTCGAGTCTGGATCAGGCGGGCCCGCTGACACACTCGGTTAAGGACGCCGCCCTGCTGCTCTCGGCAATGTCCGGGGCCGACGCTCGCGATTCAACCTGTGCCGATGTGCCCGTGCCCGGTGATCTGGCGGAGGTGGATGTGTCGCCGGGGCCGATTCGACTGGGCCTGCCCAAACAGTATTTCGGCACCGGGAACACGTCGGATGTCGAGGCTGCGATGGATCGGGCGCGAGCCATTTATCAGCAAGAAGGCGTCGATCTGATCGAGATCGACCTGCCCCACACCGACTACGGCATCCCGGTGTATTACATCGTGGCCACGGCAGAGGCATCGTCGAACCTCGCACGCTACGACGGGATTCACTACGGGCACCGGAGTCAGGCGACCGACGACCTCGTAGAGTTGTATGCCGCAAGCCGCTCGGAAGGCTTCGGGGATGAAGTCAAGCGTCGGATCATGCTCGGGACTTATTCACTCGCGAGTGGGTATTACGACGCTTACTACAACCGGGCCTTGAAGGTACGCCGTCTGATTCGCCAGGACTTCGATCGAGCGTTCGAGCAATGCGATGCGGTGCTCTGCCCGACGACGCCCGGTCCCGCGTTCAAACTCGGTGCCAAGACCGATGATCCGCTGGCGATGTATCTGAACGACATCTACACCGTCAACGCTCCTCTAGCGGGCCTGCCAGCACTCAGCATGCCCGGCGGAATGGATCAATCAGAGGGCAAGGTGCTGCCGATCGGCGTACAGCTCATCGGCCAACCATTCGACGAGGCCAGGCTGCTTCGCATTGCCAGGCTCTTTGAGCGCAACACCGATTTCAACCACCAGCGGCCAGCTCTCTCAACCACTCACTCGGCCTGAGCCGAGAACTAACCGGAGCAGACATGCCCAAGAGCAAGATGACCCTCGGCGTGGACCTTGGCGGAACTAACATCCAGGCAGGTCTGCTGGATGCAGAGGGGAAGCTACTGGCCCGTGACAGCACCAAGACCAAGGCCGAAGAAGGGGCAGAAGCGGTGCTCGGTCGTGTCGTCAAGCTCTGCGACGGCATCATCGATAAGGCCAAAGTCAGTAAGGGTGATGTTGCTGGGATGGGTATTGGGGCTCCGGGCGCGCTCGATATCGCGAACGGTGTCGTGCTTGAGGCTGTCAATCTCCGCTGGCGCGATTTCCCACTGGCCAAGAAGCTCGGCGAACTGGCGGGTGTCCCGGTGCTGGTTGATAACGACGTCAACGTCGGGGCCTGGGGCGAGTACCACGAGGGCGCTGGCAAGACCGGCAAGGACATGCTCGCCGTCTTCGTGGGGACCGGGATCGGGGGCGGACTGATCCTCAACGGCAAGCTGTTCCACGGCCACTACTTCACGGCGGGCGAGATCGGCCATACTACGGTCGCTGCCCACGCCAGCATCGGCCGGCGGACCGTCGAGAACCTGGCGAGCCGAAACTCCATCGTGCTGCTGCTGGCCAAGCTGATCGGGGCCAATCACCCCTCTTGGCTCGTCGAAGCCACGGGCGGTGATCTGGCAAAGGTGAGGTCCAAGCTACTGTCACAGGCCGTGAAGCAGGATGACCCCTTGACACTTGAGGTCATTGGCTATGCCGCAGAGGTCGTGGGGATCGCCATCGCCAACACGGTGACGATGCTCAGCCTCCCTCAGGTGGTGGTCGGTGGCGGACTGACCGAAGCGCTTGGCAACATGTGGATTAAGCGGATCAGCGATGCGTTTGATCGGCATGTTTTCCCGCCCCAGCTTCGAGACTGCAAGATCGTGGCGAGCAAACTAGGCGATGACGCGGGGGTCATCGGGGCAGCCCTGCTAGCCCGTGAGCTGCCCTGAGCCAGCTGAAACCAAAAAAATGTCAAATGGGGTAAACCTTGGGCTTGATAGACCTGCCCAGAACCACTAGATTGACACTTGTCAACTGAACATTGCCCATCTTACTTAACTTGCTTTCTCCCCTCCGCCCCGTTGCTGCTCTGCGGCAGCGGGGTTTTTTGATAGAAAACCGCGATAAAAATACATCTTGATATTAAAAAGTATCAGTCTGCACTGACCAAGGTCTTGACCCAGACTTTCCGGGTGCGAGGCCCGTCGAACTCACAGAACCAGATGCCCTGCCAGGTCCCGAGGCCGAGTCGTCCATCACGGATGATCACGGTCACGCTGGAGCCCATCATCGAGGCTTTGACGTGGGAGGCGGAGTTGCCCTCGCTGTGGCGGTAGAACGGCTGCGACCACGGCACCATGCGATCAAGCTGCCCAATCATGTCGTGTACGACATCAGGATCGGCGTTCTCGTTGATCGTCACCCCGGCGGTCGTGTGTGGGATGTAGACCACCACCGTGCCCGAGTCAATTCCAGAGTCATCGACGACGCGCTGCACCTCGCGGGTCAACTCAACCATCTGGTCGCGGGATTTGGTCTCAAGCGTGAGAGTCGTCATCCCCTCAGACTAGCGGATTCGTGACAACCGCTACTGCGTCGCGGCGGGTCGATCGATGGCGACCTTCATCATCGTCGGAAGCAGGTAGTTAGCTCCCCGGTATGAGAACACCTGACCGGAGACGATGAAGCTGATCTCGTGACCCCGCTGGGCCAGATAGTCTTCCATGTCCTCCCGGAGTGCACAGGGCTGAACGATCATCGGCAGCAGTGACTTGTCAGCATGCTGGGAATCAAACACAAACAGCAGGTGCGCACCATCACCGGAAGTCCGCAGGTGACCACGCCGACCGATGATGAAAGAGCCATCTCGCATCAGCGGCGGAGCGTCTTCCCCCGGTGCCAGCCCGAGGACAGAACGGTCGATGTCCACCGCCGTCACCGGCATGGTGACCGTACCTTCACCAGCCTCGCCAGAACGGGCAGGGGCGACACGCGCCGACTGGCTACGGCGCTCGAGCATCCTATCGACGACCTCCTGAGACTCGATGCGATCGGCGGCTGGCTGAGCCTGTGCAGGCTCGGGCTGTGTCTGGGCGATGCCCGTGGCAACACTCAGTCCGCCAGCCAGCACCGCCGCGGCGATGATGCCTCGCCAGGGTCGGATGGTTCGTTGATGGTCGGTTCCGTATCGTTTCATGGCTTGGGTCCTCGGGTGGCGTCCTGCTCCCTGACACCTCTTTATTCTACGGTCACACTCTTGGCCAGGTTGCGTGGCTTGTCCACATCGTGCCCGCGGAGCACTGCGGCGTGGTAGGCCAGAAGCTGCAGCGGGATCACAGTCACCAGCGGCTGCAGCGGCTCGCTGACATCCGGCACCTCAAAGACGAAGTCGGCGTACTTGCGGATGTTCTGGTCACCCTCGGTGGCGACCGCAAGGATCCGCCCGCCTCGGGCTCGGACCTCCTCGATGTTCGAGACCACTTTGTCGTACTGCGACCCACGCGTGGCCACGAAGACGACCGGCATCCCCTTGTCGATCAGAGCGATGGGGCCGTGTTTCATCTCCGCAGCGGGCATGCCTTCCGCGTGGATGTAGGAGATCTCTTTGAGCTTGAGTGCACCCTCCAGAGCCACCGGGTAGTTGAACCCCCGGCCAAGGAACAGCCAGTTGTCACGATCCACCACCTGCTCGACCACACCCCGGATGTGGTCGGACTGCTCGGTGACCCGTGCGATGTGATCGGGCACGCGGGATAGCTCACCGAGGTACCTCGCGACCTCACTCTCAGAGAGATAGCGTCGGCGTCCAAGATAAAGACTCAGCAGCGTCAACACGGCAACCTGGCCCAGAAAAGCCTTGGTCGAAGCGACACCAATCTCAGGGCCAACGTGGAGATAGACCCCAGCGTCGGTTTCGCGGGCGATCGTCGAGCCGACAGCGTTCACCACGCCGAGCGCCATCGCGCCTCGGTCGCGTGCTTCGCGGAGCGCGGCCAGCGTGTCGGCGGTCTCTCCCGACTGGCTGATGGGAACGATGATCGTGCCATCCTCGATGATCGGGTTTCGGTAACGAAACTCCGAAGCGTACTGAGCCCGCGAAGGGATCTTGGCCAGGTCTTCCATGAGATACTCGCCGATGAGACCGGCGTGAAAAGCTGTTCCCTGACCAGTCAGAATCATCCGCCGCACCCGAGTGATCGCTCTGGCCTGCTCGGCCAGCCCGCCGAGCACGACACGGCCCTCCCGCAGGTCGATCCGTCCCCGCAGACAGGTTCGCAGCGTCTCAGGCTGCTCCATGATCTCCTTGATCATGTAGTGCGGGTAACTACCCAGCTCGATCTGTTCGAGGTCCATCTCCAACTCGGAGACCTCCGAACTCACCGGCACGTTGTCGATGGTGGTGGTCCTGAAATCAACTGACCACGGTCCCTGCGCCGAGTCCTGCTTATCGTTGGGTCCGGCGCAGAGTCGGACCACCTGATAATCATCAAGCGTCACGACTTGCGTCGTGTGCGCGACGATCGCCGAGGGGTCCGAGGCCAGGATGTAGCTACGGTCGGCGATGCCAACGATCAGTGGGGAACCTTTGCGGGCTCCTACCAGCGTGTGTGGTTCGGCCGAGCAGATCACGCCAATGGCGTAAGCACCCGTTACCTCGCGCAGCGCTGTCTGAACCGCCCGCTCGAGATCATTTTCGTAAACCTCAGCAATCAGCTTGGCCAGCACCTCGGTGTCGGTCTGGCTGGTGAACGTGTGCCCCTTGCCTTCGAGATAGGTCCGCAGCGTGCGGTAGTTCTCAATGATCCCGTTGTGGACCAGCGCGATCGTGTGACCCTCGTGCGTGACCCCAACGTGTGGATGGGCGTTGACCTCGGATGGCTCGCCGTGGGTGGCCCAACGCGTGTGCGCAATACCGAGAGTTCCCGCGAGCCCACCGGCTTGGGCGAGCGTTTCTTCGAGCACCGATACACGCCCGACACTCCGCGCTAAGCGGACCCCATCGAGCCCACCGATCGCAACGCCTGCCGAGTCATAGCCACGGTATTCAAGCCGCTTAAGGCCTTCGACCAGCAGCGATGACGCCTGGTGAGAACCAACGTATGCAACGATTCCACACATCAATAAGGCTCCATATCCACCGAGGTTTATCGGCGAGTTGGCCGTGCAACATCGCACAGAGGTCTCAAGACAGCAGTCCATATCGACCGGCTGAGGCTATTACGATGCCCGGGATAGATCGGATCGATGAATCGTGCGGTCTGTGACGTTTAGGAGCCCTGGCGGAACCGATTATCCATCCGGGTGATCTGGCGTGCCCCGGGAAGCTCCGGGTACATCACCGCGGCGAGCATCATCTGGCCGTACTTCCGCCACAACTCATCTGAGGTGAGGTCCGTATCAGCCTTATAGAACTCAACGGTGATCGTCGGGATCTCCTGGTCGACACCAAGCCACGAGCCGAGTGAACCCGGCCGGCTCCCGAGCTTGTTGACCGGCAGTTGGCTCGTCGCGGCAAGTACTTCGGCGAGCGGCAGTGTCGTGGTCTCCGGTCCGTCGTAGTCGATGCACTCCAGCGGCTGATGCAGGGTGATGACCCGCGCCGGGCGGGGCAGCGATTTGAACAGATCGTAGAGCGCACGGCTTTCGGGCTCCGACAAGGGACGAATGCCGTGACGGTCGCGCTCGGTCGAGTGATTGCGAGCAGGGAAGTTGCGGTTCAGGTCAATTCCGTTGTTGTTAAAGCGCCTGCCCCTGGCCAGTCCATCCGGGTTGGCGTTGGAGACGATCACAACCCGCCTGCCTTCGAGCATCTCGGGATTCGCCTTGAGCACGGCGGCCATCTGACGCACCAGCGGGACACCCGCAGGCTCACTCCCATGAATCCCAGCGATGAAGACGATCAACTCCCGACCGTTACCCAGCTCGTGACACTCAATCCCTCGCCCTTCCAGCGAGCGGCCGATCACCTGATAGCGCTCATGGATTCCGGACACGGGCTTTGGCTCCAGGAGACGCGGATGGGCGGAGTGCGCACAACCGGTGAGTGTGGCGAACAGGAGCAACATCACAAGACCAGCAGGATGAATCATCAGGATCCTCCGAAGCGTTTAACCCAGGGGTGTGCAGGCCTCTTCGGCCCCAACGCCAGCATTCTCAGCCTCATGCTCGGCTACTGCAACCACGCCGGCCCCATCTTCTGCGTAAAAGCGATCCAGAACCGCATGCCAATCGGCCAAAGAACTCACGGCAATGAACCCCTGCTTGATCGCCTCACCCTCTGGGTGATGCCGCGAGAACTTGATGCCGAACTTGCGCATCATCCGTGAAGCCTGCTGCTCGCCATGCAACTCCAGACTCAGTTGGAAGTGACGCAGCAGCACAGACCGCTGTTCAGCGATCCCGGGTGGTCTTGACGCTTCGGCCTCATTCCCGGCCATCAACGCCCGCGCCTGCCTGAACAGCCAGGGGTTGCCGATGCATCCGCGAGCCACGCTGACCCAGTCCACCCCGGTCTGCTCAATCATCCGGAAGATATCCCGTGCGTTCCAGATATCCCCGGACCCGCCAATCGTGAAGCGACCCACCCGGTTCATCGTTCCCGAATAGTGCCTCGTCAAATCCGCCAGAAAAGCCCAGCGAGCCGGGCCAAGGTACTTCTGCTCCACTGTCCTGCCGTGAACGGTCGCGCCCGCAAAATCGTTCGCGATGGCCGACTCGAAGACCCGGTAGAATCGCTCGGCGGCCTCAGGCGAATCGTCTGAGCCTCTGCGGAGCTTGACGGTCAACGGGATTTCATCGGGAACGACCTGCCGGACCGCCTTGAGGATCGCCACAGCCGTCTGCGTATCCGAGAGCAGATGCCCACCACGAGCCTTCTTCTTGATCTTCTTGACCGGGCAGGCGAGATTGATGTCCACAGCGTCGTAGCCCAGATGAACAAGGATCTGTGCCCCCCGGGCGATATCTTCCGGAGCAGATCCCATAAGCTGTCCGGTGATCGGGTGGTCATCGTCCCTTAGCTCAGCGGCCCGGAGCCCCTGACCGCCAGCGACGAGAAAGTGATCGAGCATCGCCTCGGTCACACAATGCGGGCAGCCGTGATCGCGAGCCACCAGCCGCATCGCTGCGTCGGAGTAGCCCGCCAGCCCCGCCTGATAAAACGGGGCATCGATCTGAAGACTGCCGAGACGCATCATGACCCACAACTATAAGCCGTTTCTCCCCCTAATCCTCATTCTGACCCTCACCGCCAGCGTCCCGGGCTGCCAGGGCACAGCAGACCTCCTCGCGAGTGCTCAGACTGAGGAGCTCGCCCAGCTCCGCTACCCCGAAGAAGCTCAGTATGGCCCCGACCTCGATATCCAGCTCGAGCAGCATGGCCGCAACCTCACGGTCATCAACCTGGAGCCTCTGAGATTCCGCAGCATCCAGCTCTGGCTCAATGCTGAGTACGCCCGACCGATTGACCAGATTCGTATCGGCGAGAACACCTTCTCCCTGCGTCGCTGGATCAATCGCTACGGCGAAACCTACCCGACCGGCTCTTTCCTGGCCCCCGATCAACGCGTGCCCATCGCCCTCGCCGAGGTCTACGACCCCTCAACCAACCTGCGTCACAAGCTCGTGGTCCGGCCTATCGCGACCGAGCAACTCCAGGGCTCCACGCAGACCGGTATCGAGTAGTCTCGCCGAACGTCACCAACCCAACAGGAGCTGCCCGTGCAGATGATCAATGACAAGGCCGCGCTCTACCGATTCGCTCGCAAGCAGTCCTGCAGGGTGCCCAAGCTCGGCATGACCCTCGACATCTCGCGGATGGGCTTCTCCGAGAAGGTCTGGACCGACATGGCCGGACCGATGCGCGAAGCCTTTGATGCGATGGAAAAACTCGAGGCCGGCGAGATTGCCAATCCCGATGAGAACCGGATGGTCGGCCACTACTGGCTCCGCGCCCCGCACCTGGCACCCGAAAAAATCCTCGCCGAAGCCATCCAGCACACCATCAATGATGTCGCGTCGTTCACCGAGTCCGTCCACAAAAAACAGATCATCCCGGAGAAGGCCGCGAGGTTCACCGAAGTCCTAGTCATCGGCATCGGTGGGTCCGCACTCGGCCCGCAACTCATCGCCGATGCGCTCGCTGGTAAACGCAATAAACTCAACCCACACTTCCTCGACAACACCGACCCCGATGGCATCGAACGCACCCTCGCTGGCCTCAAGAGCCGACTCAAATCGACGCTCGCCATCGTGATCTCCAAGTCCGGCGGAACTCCCGAAACCCGCAACGGAATGCTGCTGGCCAAAGCCGCCTACGAGGCACAGAGCCTTAGCTTTGCCAGGCACGCGATCGCCATCACTGGCGAAGGCTCCAAGCTCGACCAGACCGCCAGTTCCGAGGGCTGGATCAAGCGATTCCCCATGTGGGATTGGGTCGGCGGACGCACCAGCCTCATGTCCGCCGTCGGACTCGTTCCCATGGCCCTGCAGGGCATCAACATCCGGCTGTTTCTCGACGGCGCGGCCGTGATGGACGAGGCCACCCGGACCCGTGACATCAACAAAAATCCGGCCGCCCGGCTCGCACTGATGTGGCACGTGGCCACCGGCGGGCAGGGCGAGAGACAGATGGTGATGCTTCCCTACAAGGATCGGCTGGTGCTTATGTCGAAGTATCTCCAGCAACTGGTGATGGAGTCTCTCGGCAAGTCCGAAACCCTCGACGGCCAACCGACCAAACAAGGCATTACCGTCCTCGGCAACAAGGGCTCGACCGACCAGCACGCCTATGTCCAGCAACTCCGCGATGGGCTCGATGACTTCTTCGCGACCTTCATCCTCGTGCTCCAGGACTACACCACGCCCGGCAAACACGAGGACACTGAGGTCGAGCCCGGCATCACGGCGGGCGATTACCTCCGGGGCTTCTACCAGGGAACCCGGACCGCCCTATACGAATCCGGGCGCCCCTCGATGACGCTGACGCTCGACAAGCTCGACGTCAAATCACTCGGCGCTCTGATCGCGCTCTTCGAGCGAGCCGTCGGCTATTACGCCACCCTGGTCAACATCAACGCCTACCACCAGCCGGGCGTCGAGGCTGGCAAGAAGGCCGCCGCGATCGTCCTCGACCTCCAGAAACTCGCCGTAAATCACCTCAAGAAAAAAGGCAGCGACGGCATGACCGTCGAGGCGCTTGCCGAAGCCATCGATCGCACCGACGCCATCGAAGACCTCAACCTCATCCTCGAACACCTCGCCGCCAACAAACGACAGGTCCGTCGCGTCCGTACCAGCACCTACGCACCCATTACCTGAACAACACCTCGATGGAGAGGAACACGATGAAGATTTTTCTGCTGTCCGCAGCATGGCTGATGCTCGCCGCCTGCCCATTGTTTGCGCAGGATGCGCCATCCATGAAAGATGGTGATGTTCGCATCCTGCGTCACACGGTCTGGAGTGAGATCCCGCCTGCCGGTGTCGATGCCGATGGCATCCGCCGCAATCTCGCCGTAGGCGACACCGTCGAGTTCAAGGCCCTGAGCCTCTCAGTCCTCGACACCACCCCTGCAGGCGAGCCGATGGAAGATGGCAGCCCCGCCACCGAAACCGATCGCGTCACCCTGCTGCTCGAAGACGCCGACGGCAAGCTGATCACCACCGTTGACGAAGGAGCTGTT
This sequence comes from Phycisphaeraceae bacterium, assembly GCA_040222855.1. Classification (NCBI taxonomy): domain Bacteria; kingdom Pseudomonadati; phylum Planctomycetota; class Phycisphaerae; order Phycisphaerales; family Phycisphaeraceae; species Phycisphaeraceae bacterium. The sequence goes on from JAVKCD010000018.1 coordinate 109,815, forward strand.
CTCCATCGCGGATCACTCTACGTCGCGATCGTCGCTGTCTATCTCAAGGAGAATGAACTGGGTCGAGGTCTTACGGTGATCGAAATCGCAACCCTCGACTCACTCCCCGAGCAAGTCGCCCAGGCCAAGCACGCCAACGGGGCCGAGCAACGCCTCCGGATCCGCCACGACATCAACCGGCTGACTCTCCACCACAGCGCTACACCTCTCAAACCCGAAGATGATCTAGGGGCCAAGCTCGAAGCCATGCAACGCTGGGGAGCCAGCCAACGCAACTGGTGGGATGTCCCCTACCACTACATCATTGATCTTGACGGCACCGTCTATGAGGGCCGTGATCCTCAGTACCTTGGCGACACCAACACCCGCTACGACACCGCAGGCCACTTCCTCATTAACTGCTACGGCAACTACAACGAGATGGAGCCCAACGAAGCACAACTCCAGACCATCGTCGATCTCATGGCCTGGGCCGCCATTGAATACGGCGTCGATCCCTCAGAGATCTACGGCCACCGCGACATGGCAAGCACCAGTTGCCCCGGCGATAATCTTCAGAAGCTCATCGACGACGGCACGCTCGAAGCCCGCGTGCACGCACGCATCGATCGAGGTCAGCCCACGCTGCAGTGGGTCGGGCCTGATCATCTTGGAGACCTGGGAGTCGAAGTCGAGACCCCCGCGCCTTAACCTGTTGATCGAGACAGATACGACCCATCCGCCGTCGAGACCCGGATCTCTTCGCCCGCGTCGATGAAAGGTGGAACCCGTGTCGTGAGACCCGTCTCGCAGGTCGCTGGCTTGAGCTGATTGGTCGCCGTCGCTCCCTTGATCCCCGGTTCGGTCTCAGTCACCGTCAACACCACGACCGTAGGGGGCTCCACCGCCGCAGGGACCCCATCGATCGACAGAATCGTCGCCAGCGTATTGGGCCGCAGGTAAAGCATCACATCACCCAGAGCGGTCTCTGGCACCGTGATCTGGTCGAATGTCGTGGGATTCATGAATACCGCGCCATCCGTATCGGTGTACAGGTATTCAAGGTCCGATCGGTCCAGCGTGATGGTCTCAATGTCATCCGCAGGATTAAAACGCTTCTCGACATGCTTACCTGTCATAATGTCCTTGATCTTGATCTGAACAAACGCTCGCAGGTTCCCCGGCGTCCGGTGCTCGATCGAGGTCACGACGCACGACTTGCCATCCATCTTCACGCCCTGCCCGGGCCGACATTCACCAGCCTTCATAGCCTTATTCCTTGTCTGTATAGAGACCCGACCCGTGCCGGGGAGGACGCAAAGCATATCCTGCCACCTACCCTTTGCACGCTCGCCCGACCCGACTCGATCCGATACCCTGATCCCTCCAGGCCCTCGTAGCTCAGCTGGATAGAGCACGGCTTTCCTAAAGCTGAGGTCGCAGGTTCGAATCCTGCCGGGGGCATTTCATATCTCTGACCCGCGAGAAAATGGGAGCGGCAGGATTCGAACCCGCGACCGAGCGATTATGAGTCGCCTGCTCTAACCACTGAGCTACGCTCCCTGAAACGGCGAGTATAGTCACTCCCGACGGGAGCCCCACACCTCCAACGCTCCCCAACGGAGACCTGCCGTGCGCCAACTTCTCGCCATCCTGTCACTGATCACTCTAATCCTCACGGCCTGTGGGCCCACAACGCTGGTCGTCGGCATCACCCCCGGCGATCAAACCCTCACCGAAACCATCGTTGTCGATGAACCCGCCCGCCGAACCAAGATCGCCATGATTGACGTCAGCGGCGTCATCGTCAACGCCCGCAACAACAGCCTGCTCCAGCAAGGCGAGAACCCCGTCGCTGCTCTCCACGAGAAACTCGAACGCGCACGAAACGACGATCAAGTCGACGCCGTGCTGCTTCGGATCAACTCCCCAGGCGGGTCTGTCACCGCCAGCGAGGCCATGCATCACGAGATCAGACGATTCAAAGCCAGCTCCGGCAAACCCATCGTCGTCATCATGATGGATGTCGCCGCCAGCGGGGGCTACTACATCGCCTGCGCCGCAGACCGCATCGTCGCCTACCCATCCACCGTCACCGGAAGCATCGGCGTCATCATGCAGACCGTCAGCCTCAAACCCGCACTCGACCGATGGGGAATCGAAGCCACAACGCTCCGCAGCGGGGCCATCAAAGGCGCAGGCTCGCCGATTGACGTACTCACCGACGACCAGAAAGCTATCTTCCAGCAGATGATCGACACCTACCACCAGCAGTTCGTCAGCGTCGTCGATGCTGGCCGAACCTCGCTCGACCGTGCCACCATCGAGAAACTCGCCGATGGACGCGTCTACACCGGAAGACAAGCCGCCGATCTCGGCCTGATCGACGCTGTAGGCGATCTCTACCACGCTTTCGATCTCGCCAAACGCATGGCCCAACTCGAACAAGCCGACCTCGTCCTCTACCACCGCCCTCTCGATTACGTCGCTGGCCCTTACGCCTCGACGAAAACCCCGCCAACACCAGCCCAAACCACCATCAACCTGTTCTCACTTGACCTTGGTGGTGCCAACGGTATCGACGCCACCGGAGCCCCGGTCGTCTTCGGCTACCTCTGGACGGTAGATCGCTTGAACTAAAACTAATACGTTCTGCTTCCTAACCTGCCGGGTGCAACCGCAGAGATGGTCATTCATCCTCCGTTGGCATCAAGCAGCCTCCGCAGACTCGCCAGCGTGTCGGCCTCTCCCGGCTTCTTATCCTTCCGCCACCGCAGCATCCGGGGGAAACGAAGTGCAACCCCGCCGCGATGTCGACTGGAAGTCTGAATCCCCTCAAACGCGATCTCAAACACCAACTCCGGCTCCACGACATGCACCGGCCCCCGCCGACCAATCGAATGCTTCCTCACCCATCGCGTGATCTCATCGATCTCCTGATTCGTCAATCCCGAGTAAGCCTTAGTCACCGCAACCAGTTCACCCCCATCATCCCACACCGCAAACGTGTAATCCGAGAACACCCCCGCACGCTCCCCATGACCCCGCTGGGCATAGACCATCACCGCATCGATCGTATGAGGCGTCACCTTCCACTTCCACCAACTGCCCGCCTTCCGACCACTGACATAAAGCGAGTCACGCTTCTTGAGCATCAACCCCTCAACGCCACGCTCGCGTGACGACCCACGCAGCTCCGCCAGCTCTTCCCACGACCCGAAGCTCACCAACTCTGACAACTCAACCACTGGCGTCTCAAGCCCCGCCACGACCTGCTCCAAACCACGCCGCCGCTCATCAAACAACCGGCCGCGCCAATCCTCACCACCCCACTGCAATAGGTCATACGCCAGAAAAATCACCGGCACCTCCGGCCCAAAGAGCGTCGGCCGCACATCAACCCGGTTCAGCCGCTTCTGCAGCGAGGCAAACCCCAAAGGTTTCGCGTTCTCAAAATCCCAGGCAAGCAGCTCGCCATCCAGAACCGTCCCCTCCGGCAGCAGTCGCCCCGCATCAACCAACTCCGGAAACGACCGCTCAATCGATTCCTCACCCCGCGACCACAAACCTACACGCCCCTGCCTGTGGAGCAGCTGAGCTCTGATACCGTCCCATTTCCACTCAGCCGCTAACTCCCCGGGCTGACCCAACACCGAGGGATCGCCGTCATGCGCCGTCGCCAGGCAAAACGGATAAGGTCGCAACGCATCCAACGCCTCATCACCCTCGACGATCATCCTGTACGTCGATGCGGTCGGCTCCCACGCCCCGGTCAACCGATGCGCCACCACCTCTGGCTCCGCACCGACCGCCGCAGCAAACCCCCGAACAACCAGCCGCTGCGCGACCCCGAGCCGTAACGAGCCACCCAGCAACTTGTGGAACACGAAACGCTGCCAGGGGTCCAGCCGATCCCAGGCCTCGTTGATCAATCGCTTTCGCATCGCGTCATCACTCGCTGGCAACGGCAGCAGATAACGCTCGACTAACTCGTGCAAAGCTGGCGGATCAGCACATTCAGGCGGATCGAGCAGCAGCGAGATCGTCTCGCTCAGATCACCCACCATGCCCCGACACTCCCCCACCAACCATGCCGGCAACCCACATCGCTCTGTTGCCGCTTCCTGCAACAACCGGTACGACACCGCCCGTTTGATCTTCCGACCAGAAAGAAAGTAGAGCGCCCAGATCGCATCCTCCGCCGCCGCCTCCCGAAAGTACACCTCGAGCGCAGCCAGCTTCTCGCCGGTCCGCGTCGTCCGATCCAGCCGCTGATACAACTCGGCCAGCCGAATCACGACACCACCTCATTCAAACCACCTTCGCCCTTGGCTTCGATCTCATCCCCGCCCTCCCCGACATACCGAGTATCGATCGAAAAAGCCTCCTTCCCGATCCCCCGAAGATAGCGCTCCAGCGAGCCTGTCGATCCATGCGTGAGACCGATCCGCCGCGCACCGGTCTCCTCGAAAGTCCTGAGCAAACCCGGCCAGTCAGCGTGATCCGAGATCACAAACCCGCGGTCCAGCCCCTCTCGACGCCGACGACCACGCACCCGCATCCACCCCGAAGCAGCCGCCGCCGAAACAGGTGCCAACCGCTTGACCCAAGCCGTGCCCAGAGCCGAAGGCGGGGCTAGCACCAACCCACACCCCTTGAGTTGCTTCGCACTGTCCGGACTCACCTTCACCCACTCAGGCAGCTTCACGCCAGCTTCCCGATACACACGACACAACGGATCAACCGCCCCATGCACACCAATCGGACCGATGCACGCGTCCACCGACGCCAGCACCCGCTGCGCCTTACCCAGCGAGTAAACCGACAACACCGCCGTCCGCCCCATCTCTCGACAGGCTCGCCACCACGCATTGACCTCATCAAACTCAAGCCGAGCATCAGGCCACCGGTAGATCGGCAACCCAAAGGTGCACTCGGAGATCAACACGTCACAAGTCACGACCTCAAACGGCGCGCACGTCGGATCAGGATCACGCTTGTAATCTCCCGTCACCACCCACACCTCATCACGATGCTCGACCCGCACCTGGGCTGACCCCAGCAAATGCCCCGCCGGATGCAGCGAAACCCGTACAGGCCCAAAATCAATCGGCTCGCCATAGTCCACCGTTCGTAGCCTGATCTCGCGCCCGAGTCGGTGCCGCAGGATCGGCGCTGACGCCTCGGTCGCGATATATAGCCCCGACCCGCGACGAGCGTGATCGCTGTGCCCGTGCGTGATAACCGCTGTCTCCACCCCGCGCCACGGATCTATCGTGAGACCACCCGCAGCGCACGTCAGCCCGCTCCCGTCCCGCACGACCAGATCATCTCGCTTCACACCAGGCACATGAGGATGCTACGCGAACAAACCCTGTCAGCGGTAAAGTCACACCAAACCCAGCGAGACCATCCCCATGACCGTACTAGCCACCGGACTACTCCACGCCCAGACCCTCGACGGACGAGGCGGGCTCTGCGAAGTCACCGCCCCCGCCCTCGACGCATGGACACCCGCCAACGGGCCACTCTGGGCCCACTTCGACCGCAGAGCCGAAGACGCCGTGACGTGGATGAGCCACAGCAGCGGGCTCGACCCCATCATCGTCGAAGCCCTCCTCGCCGAAGACACCCGACCACGCGTCATCAGCACACCCACGGGAGCCGCCGTCATCCTCCGAGGCGTCAACCTCAACCCCGGTGCCCAACCCGATGACATGATCTCACTCCGTATGTGGATCGACCCCGACCGCATCCTCACCATGCGTTTCCCCAAACTCGCCGCCGTCAACGATGTCCGCAATCGACTCCTCGAAGGGATCGGCCCAACCTCCAACGCCGGTGTCCTCGCCGCTCTTGCGATCGGCCTCGCCCAACGCATGGGACCGGTCGTCAGCAACGTCCGTGACCTCCTCGATGACTTCGAGGAACGCGCCCTCGATGGCGAGATCGAGAGCGTCCTCAAAGACCTCGGACCCGTGCGACGCCAGACCATCACCCTCAAACGCTACCTGGCGCCCCAACAAGAATCGCTCGAAACACTGATCGAAGCCCCCTACCCCTGGCTCAACGACGACATCCGCCTCCGCCTCAATGAGGCCCTCGACCTCACCACCCGATTCCTCGAGGACCTCGAAACACTCCGTGAACGCTGCATCTACATCCAGGAAGAGGCCATGGCCCTCCAAGCCCAGCGGCTCAACGCCACCATGTACCTTCTCTCCATCGTCTCTGCCGTCTTCCTGCCCCTGAGCTTCCTCACAGGCATCCTCGGCATGAACGTCGCCGGCATGCCCGGCACCGTCACCGAATGGGCCTTCCTGGCCGTCGTCGGCCTCATGGTCGCCCTCGCCGTCGCCGAACTCCTGCTGCTCCGACTCTGGGGCGTCATCGCATTTCGTCCCAAGACATAACCCGCAGACTAAGCCAGGTGTTTATGTTGTCTATCCAGCACATGCCGACCTAAAGTAAGCGACCAACCAGAGGAGTCATCCATGTCATCCACAAGTCAGTGCCCGGTAATGAGCATAATTCACCAACACACCGCCGCTGGAGCGTTCTCAAACGCTGATTGGTGGCCCAATCAGCTCAACCTCCAGATCCTCCACCAGCACTCCCCGCTGTCCAACCCCATGGACAAGGACTTCGACTACGCTAAGGAGTTCCAGAGCCTTGACCTTGATGCCCTCAAGAAGGACATCATGACACTGATGACCACGTCCCAGGACTGGTGGCCCGCCGACTACGGCCACTACGGCCCCTTCTTCATCCGCATGGCCTGGCACAGCGCTGGCACCTACCGCGTCGCCGACGGCCGTGGCGGAGCCGGCTCCGGTACCCTCCGATTCGCCCCCCTCAACAGTTGGCCTGACAACGTCAACCTCGATAAAGCCCGACGCCTGCTCTGGCCCATCAAGCAGAAGTACGGCCGCAAAATCTCCTGGGCCGACCTCATGATCCTCACCGGCAACTGTGCCATCGAGTCCATGGGACTCAAGACGTTCGGCTTCGCCGGCGGGCGCGAGGACCTCTGGGAACCCGAAGGCGACACCTACTGGGGCCCCGAGAGCGAGTGGCTTGGCGATGAACGCTACACCGGCGAACGAGACCTCCAGAATCCCCTCGGTGCCGTCCAGATGGGCCTGATCTACGTCAACCCCGAAGGCCCCAACGGCACCCCCGACCCGCTCGCCTCCGCCAAAGACATCCGCGAAACCTTTGCTCGCATGGCGATGAACGATGAGGAAACCGTCGCCCTCATCGCCGGCGGACACACCTTCGGCAAAGCCCACGGAGCAGCCGACCCGGGCCAATATATCGGGGCAGAACCCGAAGCCGCCGGACTCGAAGAGCAAGGTCTCGGCTGGAAAAACTCCTTCGGCACCGGCAACGCCGCAGACACGATCACCAGCGGACTCGAAGGTGCATGGACCACCAACCCCGCCCAATGGGACAACAACTACTTCGACAACCTCTTCGGCTACGAATGGGAGCAAGTCAAAAGCCCCGCAGGCGCAACCCAATGGGCGCCCAAAAGCGGGGCCGGAGCCAACACCGTCCCCGATGCCCACGACCCCGCCAAAAAACACGCCCCCATGATGTTCACCACCGACATCGCACTCAAAGTGGACCCGATCTACGCACCCATCTCCAAACGCTTCCACGAGCAACCGGACCAGTTCGCACAAGCCTTCGCCAAGGCCTGGTACAAGCTCACCCACCGCGACATGGGCCCGCCTTCACGATGCCTCGGCCCTTGGGTTCCATCCCCGCAGCTCTGGCAGGACCCCATCCCCGAACTCGATCACGACCTGATCAACCAACAGGACATCGAAGACCTCAAAACTAAACTCATGGCTTCTGGCTTGTCGATCGCTCAGCTGATCACAACCGCATGGGCATCCGCAGCCACCTTCCGCCACACCGACAAGCGAGGCGGGGCCAATGGCGCACGAATCCGCCTGGCCCCACAAAAAGACTGGGAAGTCAACCAGCCAGATGAGTTGGCCAAGGCGCTCCAGAAGATCGAGGAAATCCAAAAGAGCTTCAACGCCGCCCAATCCGGCAACAAGAAAGTCTCGATAGCCGATCTGATCGTCCTGGGCGGATGTGCCGCCATCGAAGCCGCCGCCAAGGCCGCAGGTCACGAAGCTAAGGTTCCCTTCTCGCCCGGACGAACCGACGCAACCCAGGACCAAACCGATGTCGACTCCTTCGCTGTCTTGGAGCCGACCACCGATGGCTTCCGCAACCACCTCGGCAAAGACAACAGCACCCCCGCAGAACAACACCTGCTGGATCGTGCCCACCTGCTGTCACTGACTGCCCCGGAAATGACCGTTCTCGTCGGCGGGTTGCGCGCCCTCAACGCCAACGCCGCTCAATCCAAGCTCGGCGTCTTCACCAACCGACCCGAAACCCTCACCAACGACTTCTTCATCAACCTGCTCGACAACGACACGAAGTGGGAAAAATCCACTAAATGCGATCACTTCTTCGAGGGAACCGATCGCAAGACCGGCGAGATGAAATGGATGGGAACCGCCGTCGATCTGGTGTTCGGCTCCAACTCACAGCTCCGAGCCATCGCCGAAGTCTACGGATGCCAGGATTCGCAGCAGCCCTTCATCCGCGACTTCATCGCCGCCTGGAACAAAGTCATGAATCTGGACCGCTTCGACCTTAAGTAGTCAATCCAGAGCCTGAACAAAAATAAGCCTCACAGTCATCAAAAAAAAGCCGCTGGAAATACCAGCGGCTTTTTTTGATGACAAGACTCTCACAGATCAATCTGAAAAAGCCTCGCCAAAATCAATGGAGCCGGGGGGATTCGAACCCCCGTGCCGAGACAGTCGACGAGTAGCCTCTACGCGTGTAGTCGGTTCTTTAAGTCTCGGTCCCTTGGCGGCAAGCGACAGCCTCCGCAGAACCCAGCCTCGAAAGATTTAACCCGCGTGCCCCGAGACATGACACGCAAGCGATCCAGCTGATCATTCACCCTAAACCAGCCACTGGCGAGCTGGCATCAGGATGTTGCTGCGATTAGGCAGCGAGACGGGCCGGCGCGAAGCCGATCCGACCGACGATGTTATCGTTGGCATTTATGGTTTTGTACGTGGTTTAACGAGGCCAACGTACACCTCGACGCGCCACCACAAGTCTTCCCTGTCCGGTCGATACCGGTCGGCCCCGTTGTCAAAGAACAACTCAACAGTCTACCTGTCGGCATATCCACCGTCAAGCTTAATGGCAGGGATTTGTTCGGATTCACAGGCTCAAGCGTGACCTGCCCGCTGATCTTGCCTAGGCTCTATGCGATCAACATACTCACGGATTATCAGGAGCAACCGACATGGCTCTCCCACCAGAAGTCGATATCGAAGCCTTGGATATTCACGATAGCGACCGCTCAACCAGAGGCGGACCACCTCCCTGGATCGTTATGGCGATCATCGCTGGCGTATTTCTGGTAGCAGCCAGTCTGCTCGCCATTCTCTGGCTCGGAGGGGCCTTCACCGCAGCATGAGCCCAAAAAACAACCCACCTCGTAGGTGGGTTGCAACGGAAATCAAGTTACACAACTCAGCTCAACGCCGACGCAGCACGCCCAGCCCGAGCAAGGCCAGCCCACCAGCCAGAGCACCGGGAGCTGGAGCAATCGGTGCCGCGCTCGGAAGATCCGCAGCGACCACCACATCATCCAGGAGGAAGTTCATCCGGGGAGCACCCTGAGGATTCGGGTTGTAGCCCGCAATCAACAAGATCCGGTCAAATGCCATATCCGACTGGAAGCCCCAGAACGCGCCACCAGCCGTAGGCGTAATCGTGCCCACCATCGTGGTCTTGTTCATCAAAACGGCGACGCCAAGGTTGCCGCTACCACCAGCCTCGCTCCAGTCCGCACCGAAGCCATAAGCCGACGATTCCAGCACGATCAAGGTCTGAAGCCGACCTTCACCACCCGCGTATGCGGTCGGGAGGTCCATAAACGTCGAAACTCGGTCGCTCACAGCCACATCACCCGAGCCTGTATCCACGAAGGACAGCCCCGAATAGCTCGACTGATACGAAGCAATCACGCTCGACGTAAACGACGTCACAAGGTCACCAGGCGTAGCACTGTCGAAAGTCTCGGTCTGAACCAACAGATTCCCGAGACTCGCAGCCGCTTCCCAGCCAGCCTTGTCGTCGTTGTACTGCGTGACATTCGCCGCATGAACCGCCGTGGCGGTCAGCAGCGTAGCCGTCACACAGATTAATCCCTTCCAATCGTTCATCTGATCTCCACTCCCGTGGTTGTTGCCTGCGCACCACCCATAATGAAGTCCCCGCAGGCGAGAGGACTTGTATAAGTATGGCCGATGATGACGATAATGCAAGTAATCTCGTCTGAAACTCTACCCTTTTTAACATTAATGAAAAAACAATCGTGGCCGCTAAGCCACGATTGTTCATAAACTCAATATAAAAAACGACTTATATCAGATCGCGGCCGCTTCGGCCTTCAGCGTGCGCCCCACCGCCTTCAAATCCTCACACGCCTCCTTCACACGATTGGCCATCGCCACCTCACCGGCCTTGAGATAGCTCCGGGGGTCGTAGAACTTCTTGTTCCCAACCTCGCCGTCGATCTTCAGCACCGCGTCGTAGTTCTTGATGATGTGATCAGCCACCGCTCGTGTGAAGGCGTACTGGCAATCCGTATCCACGTTCATCTTGACCACGCCATAGTTCAGCGTCTCATGGATCTCACTCTTCGCCGAACCCGACCCGCCGTGGAACACCAGCCAGAACTTCGCATCAGCTCCAAACTTCGCCTTGATCGCGTCCTGACCCTTCTTGAGGAGGTCCGGCCGCAGCTTCACCGCACCCGGCTTGTACGCGCCATGCACGTTCCCGAACGTCGCCGCAAACATGTACTTGCCATCGACCTCGCCCATCTTCTCATAGACGTAGCACATGTCCTCAGGCGTCGTGTACAGCTTGTCCGCAGGCGTATCCTCACTACCCGATGCGCCATCCTCCTCACCACCCACAACCCCAGCCTCCACCTCAATCATCTGTCCGATCTTCGCCATCCGCTTGAAGATCGGCACCGACAACGCCATGTTCTCCTCAAGCGGCAAACCCGACGCATCCAGCATGTGGCTCTGATAAAGCGGCAACCTGCCCTCCGCCACACGCCGCTCGCTCTCCTCAATCAACGGGATCATGAAATCGTCCACGTTCTTAGGCGGGCAGTGGTCCGTGTGGATCGCCACATTGATATCCAGCTTCGCCGCGGCTCGATGAATATGTTCCGCGATCGAAATCGCCCCCAGAACCATGTCACCAATCGCCGTACCCGATGCAAACTTACCGCCACCGGTCGAGACCTGGATGATCCCATCCGACTTCAGGTCAGCAAACGCTCGCAGCGCCGCGTTCGCCGTGATCTCACTCGTCACATTGATCGCCGGATAGGCGAAGTGGTTGTCGTAGGCATTCTCGAGCATCTTGCAATAGGTCGCGTAATCAGCCACGGGCATGGTCAGGTCTCCTCAAGGAAGGAACGTCAATCTCAGGCGGTCTCGACACCCTCAAACCATCCGAGGGCTCGGATCAGCGATCAAAGGATCGCCATGTCTTATATCTTAGCAGGCCAGCATCATCGTAGCAAAGCCGCACCATCGGTAAGCTACGCGCCATGCCCAAGCACTCCAGCCCATCACGACCCGCCCATATCCCCAAGCCAAGCCTCTCGGTCCCCCGGGGCTTCCGCTTCGCTGGCGTCACCGCCGGCATCAAACCCTCCGGCAAGCCCGACCTCGCCCTCATCGTCTCCGACCGCCCCGCCGCGGCCGCCGGCGTCTTCACCAAAAACCGCTTCTGCGGTGCCCCCGTCACCGTCACCAAAAAACACATTCGCTCCGGCTCAGCCCGAGCCATCATTATCAACTCGGGCAACGCCAACGTCGCCACCGGCGATCAGGGACTTGCCGATGCCAAGGCCATGGCTGCACGAGTCGCCCAACAACTCGACTGCAGACAAACCGATGTACTGGTTGCCTCCACAGGTGTGATCGGCCACCCACTCCCCATGGACAAAATCACCGCTGGCATAGACCACGCCTGTTCCAAACTCCTCGCAGGGAGCGCCGCCGCCAAACGCGCTGCCGAAGGCATCCTCACCACCGACACCCGCATCAAAACCGCTGCCACCTCCGCCGACGCGATCAACCGAAAACTCGGACTGACCATCGACAGCGACCGCTTCACCCTCGCAGGAATCGTCAAAGGCTCCGCCATGGTCGCCCCCAACATGGCCACGATGCTGGGTTTCCTGATGACTGACGCCGCCATCGATCCCAAGCTCCTACAGGCTCTGCTGACCGAAGCCATCGACCAGACCTTCAATCGCATCTCCGTCGATTCCGACACCTCCACCTCCGACATGGTCCTGATCCTCGCCAACGGTGCCTCAGGTATGGACACCATCCGCAACAGAGCCTCCACCGGCTACACCGAGTTCCGCGAGGCCCTCATCAGCACCTGCAACTCACTCTGCCATCAGATGCTCTGGGATGCCGAAGGCGTCACCCGCGTCTTCCAAGTCATCATCGAAGGAGCCAAGTCCACCGCAGAAGCCGACCTCATTGGCCGCACCATCGTTGATTCACCCCTTGTCAAAGCCGCTGTCCATGGCGGAGACGCCAACTGGGGGCGGCTCGCCATGGCCATCGGCAAGTCCGGCGCAGCCATCAAACAAGAGCAGGTTTCCATCACCATCGTCGCGCCCAGTGGGCCCATCAATCTTCTCACCAACGGTCAGCCCAACGAACTCAATGCAGCCCAACGCAAACGCATCGACAAGCTCATGCTCAAGCCCGAAATCACGTTCCACATCAGCCTCACGCGCGGAAAAGCCTCCGCCACCTGGCGCGGGACCGACCTCTCCGCTGAATACGTGCGCCTCAACGCCGACTACACCACATGACCACTCCACCCAAGCCCCCCTTCCGCATCGGCGTCGACACGGGCGGGACCTTCACCGACCTCATCCTCACCGACCAACACGGCACCATCCGTGCCACCCACAAACTCCTCTCCACACCCGATGACCCCGCCCGCGCCGTCCTCGAAGGCATCCGCGCCCTGCTCGCCAGCCTCGAACAATCGGTTGAGGCGCTGAGTGGCGTCGTACACGGCTCCACTGTCGCGACCAACGCCCTGCTCGAAGGCAACACCGCCCGCGCCACCCTGGTCACCACCCAAGGCTTCGAAGACCTCCTGCTCATCGCCCGCCAGAACCGCCCCGCCCTCTACGACCTGGTCCCGCAAAAACCAAGCCCTGTCATCACCCGCGACCTCACCCTTGGCGTATCCCAGCGCACCGCCTGCGACGGCCAGACCATCACACCCCTCAAACCCGAAGCCGCTGCCGAACTGATCGACCAACTCCGCCAGCTCAAACCCGAAGCCATCGCCATCAGCCTCCTGCACAGCTATGCCAACCCGGATGACGAACGCTCCCTCGCCGACGCCATCAACACCGCTTTCAACCACACCATCCACCTCACCGTCTCCCACCAACTGCTACCCGAACTCCGCGAGTACGAGCGCACCGCCACCTGCGCCATCAACGCCGCCGTCGCCCCGCGCATGAACGGCTACGTCAAACGACTCGCCGAAACCCTTGGCGACGACCGCCTCACCATCATGGCCTCTCACGCCGGAACCCTCTCAGTTGACGAAGTCGCCGACCAGCCCGTCCGCACCATCCTCTCCGGCCCCGCAGGCGGAGCCCTCGGTGCCCTCGCCGTTGCCAAGGCCCTCGACCATCCGCGCATCATCACCTTCGACATGGGCGGAACCTCCACCGACGTCGCCCTCCTCGACACCGCCGTCACCCTCACCACCGAAGGCACCGCCGCCGACATGCCCGTCCGACTCCCCATGGTCGACCTCCACACCGTCGGCGCGGGAGGCGGGTCCATCGCATGGATCGACCCCGGCGGAGCCCTCCGCGTCGGACCCAAATCCTGCGGCGCCGACCCCGGCCCCGCCTGCTACGGCCGCCAGCCCCGCGACAACCCCCAACCCTCCGTCACCGACGCCCACGCCGTCCTCGGCAACCTCCACCCCGACACCCGACTCGCAGGCTCCATGCCCCTCGACCTCGATGCCGCCAACCACGCCGTCGATCACCTCGCAAAGCAACTCAAACTCACACGCCAGCAAACCGCCGAAGGCATCCTCACCATCGCCGAGTCCACCATGGCCCGCGCCATCCGCAAGGTCTCCCTCGAACGCGGACACGACCCCCGCGAGTACGCCATGGTCAGCTTCGGCGGCGCAGGCGGACTCCACGCCTGCCGACTCGCCCAGGCCCTCGGCATCACCACCATCATCGCCCCCGCCCACGCCGGACTGCTCTCCGCCGTCGGCATGCTCACCGCACCCCGGAGCCTCACCTTCTCAACTTCGATCATCCACCGCCTCAGCAACCACGAAACATCCACCGCCCGCCAACCCAACCAATGGCCAGCCTCACTCTTCCCCCAAGCCTTCGATCACCTCAACACCCTCGCCTCCGCGTGGTTCAGCAAACACCGAATCCCCGAGAACCAGCAGCAGACCCGCATCCAGGTCGACCTCCGCTACACCGGTCAATCCTTCGAAATCACCACCGACATCCACCAGGACGACCCCGTCGCCATCTTCGAGCGCGAACACACCCGACTCTACGGCTACACCCCCGATGACCGCCCCATCGAAGTCGTCACCCTCCGCCTCCTCGCCACCACCGAGGATCACCCCCTGATCTTCCCGCCTTCGGACCCACACACGCCAAACACCGAACTCATCGGGCCAGCCACCCTCCGCGATCGCTCCTCAACCCTGCTGATCCGCCAAGGATGGAAAGCCACCACCACCCCCGAGGGCCACACCCTCCTCCAACCCGCAGGAGCCCTCGCATGACCACCGACTTCGGACCCATCGAGATCGAGGTCTACAAACACCTCCTCGCCTCCGTCGCAGAAGAAATGGGCGTCCGCCTCATGCGCTCCGCCTACTCACCCAACATCAAAGAGCGCCGCGACTACTCCTGCGCCCTCTTCGACAGCGACGCCAATCTCATCGCTCAGGCCGCCCACATCCCCGTTCACCTCGGATCCGCCGCCGCCTCAGTACAGGCTGTGATCAACACCTTCCCGCCCAACAACATGAAGCCCGATGACCGCTTCATCCTTAACGACCCTTACGCTGGCGGGACCCACCTCCCCGACATCACCGCTGTCGCCCCGGTCATCCTCCCCGGCGACACCCAACCCTCCTTTTACGTCGCCAACCGCGCCCACCACGCCGACGTAGGCGGAACACGCCCCGGCTCCCTCCCGCTCTCCCGATCCATCGACGAGGAAGGCGTCCGCTTCGGACCCGCACGCTTCGACAACGATTTCATCAACAGTTTCTCCGCCCAGACCCGCACCCCCGACGAACGCCGCGGCGACCTGTTCGCCCAAGCCGCCGCCCTCCAACTCGGCATCGAACGCATGGCAAGCCTCTGCAACACCCATGGCCGCGACCGCATCACCCAGGCTGGCGCAGCCCTTATCAACTACACCGATCGCGTCATCCGCACCGTCATCGCCAACCTCCCCGATGGCACCTACACCTTCGAGGACGCCCTCGATGACGATGTCGTCTCAGGCACTAACTCGCCCGTCTGGATCCGCCTGACCCTCACGATCTCCGGCGAAACAGCAACACTCGACTTCACCCAAACCGACGACCAGATGGCTGGCCCGCTCAACGCTGTGCGCGCGATCACCCTCGCCGCATGCCAGTACGCCTTGAGATGCCTCGGCCCTGCCGACCTCCCCGACAACGCCGGCGTCCTCGAACCCCTCAACATCCTCACACGACCCGGCTCAGTGGTCGATGCCCAGCACCCCGCCGCCGTAGCGGGCGGAAACGTCGAAACCTCGCAGCGCATCGTCGACACCCTCTTCGGCGCACTCGCCCAGGCCACCCCCGACAGCATCCCCGCCGCCTCCGCTGGCTCGATGACCAACCTCACCATGGGTGGACACGACCCCCGCCGCGGCGGTCAAGCCTTCACCTACTACGAAACCATCGCAGGCGGAGCCGGTGCCGGAAAGGGACGAAACGGCGCTGATTGCGTCCAGACCCACATGACCAACACCCTTAACACCCCCGCAGAAGCCTTCGAACACGCCTACTTCGTGCGCACCGACGCCGTGGCCATCCGCAACAACTCCGGCGGGTCCGGACAGTTCACAGGCGGCAACGGGATGATCCGCCGCTACCACTTCCTCGCACCCACCGAAGTCACCCTCCTCGCCGAACGCCACCGCCGTCCACCCTACGGGTTAGCCGGCGGTCAACCGGGGGCCGCAGGAGCCGCACACCTCATCCACACGGACGGCCGGATCGAACACCTAGGCGGGCGATTCGAACGAACCTTCACCGCCGGGGAAACCCTCGAAATCCAAACCCCTGGTGGCGGAGGATGGGGCCCCGCTCCGGCTTAGGTAAGCTAGAGACAACTTGGCTCCGTAGCCCAACTGGCAGAGGCAATCGACTTAAAATCGATCCAGTGCGGGTTCGAATCCCGCCGGAGCTATTCGCCTCACCGCACCCCAAAACTGCCGGGTATTCCCCTAACCCCCATCGAGGGCGTGATTTCCATTCCTGCGAGCCAGATTACCCACCTTCTCATCCCTGCTCCATGCGTGTAATTCCTGATGGCGCAAGCAGTTTGAAAGACCATAATACCTTGACAGAGGGTATTTCACAGGTATCTTATGTAAGTATTAGGGCTTGGCACAAGCCTGATTGCGATTCACAGGCTAGTCGCCACGACATCACTGCTGGAGTCTGAAGAAGAAGATTACACCACTGTATACGAGCCATCCCACTGTCCGGAATGACTCCGTTTCACGAGTTTCTTGGTTATCCCAGTTCCAACCCACTAAGGAGGTTTGAGAGATGAAGACACGTAACTTGGTTCTTGCCGCTATTGGCATGACGGTCGCCGGTGCGACCACCGCACAGGCCATCGATTTCGTTGAAATTGGTCGCCTTAACGTCGCTGCCCTGCAGGACGTCACCGGTCGCCCGATCGCCCAGCCCTCATCCGTCGGCTACTCCGGCGGGATCCTCTACATCGGTGAGTTCGGCACAGGCGGTCAGGTCGTCCGCATCGACAATCCCCTCGGCGCTGCCGCCGTCACCAACATCTTCGGCACCCCCGCCGTCCACGCTGGCGGCTACGACAGTATCGATGCCAACTTCGATTACGTCGCCGCCGTCTCCGGCACCGACGACAACGCTGGCACCGATGACCTCCTCGAGGTTCACACCATCGGTGGCGTCCCCACCCTCCAGCTCAACTCGGATGCTGGCCTCGCTGTCCCCAGCAACTACGGCGCTGCTGGCCGTGGCTTCACCGGCGTTGCCCTCGATCCCGGCTTCAACGGCCAGGGCCCTGCCGCGGTCTCCAGCGTGGTCTTCGCGCAGCGTCAGCGCATCGCCAACGATGTCAACGGCGGAGCCCTGCTCTCCGGTGACCCCGGCGTCGCCGAATACCGCAACGAAGCCGCCACCACCGGCGGTCGCGATGTCGCCTACGACGACCTCACGGGCGATCACTACTTGCTCACCATCGAGGGCCTCGCCAAGATGACCCGCGATGGTGCCCAGTCCTTCGTCCAGTACCCCAACCCTCCCTTCAACACGCAGGGCTGGTACACCCAGGCAACCTTGCCCGTGACCTTCTTCGGTAGCGCCGACTTCTTCGGCCCGCAGAACCTCGAGTTCGTCAACGGTGCCGGCAGCGAGGGCGTTCCGCTCGATCTGCTCCTCGTCAATAACCCCCGTATCGCCGCGACGGCGGGCGTCGCTCTGGTCGACATCGTCCAGGCCTACCTCGCCGACACCCAGCTCGACCCAGGGACCAACAAGACAACGGGCGCCAACGGCGCGAACCTGACCTCGGTCAACTGGCTTGCTCCTGACGGCACCTCGCCATTCGCTCAGGCCGCCCAGACCTTCGTTGATTTCAACGTCAACCCCTTCGATGCCATCGTCTACGACTTTGCGTATGACATCGAAACCGACATCCTGGCCGTATCCGACCTCGGCTCGGGCTATGTCTACTTCTTCGCGGTTCCCGAGCCCGCCTCGGCCGCCCTGCTCGGCCTCGGTGGCCTGGCCGCTCTCCGTCGTCGTGCGTAATCCGACGACCTGATTCAGCCCCTACACGACGCCCGGCTTTACCGCCGGGCGTCGTCTTTTATATGGCCCGTCCGCCATCCATGCGTAGACTTTAGAGCACGTCATGGTGCCGCCTGGGAGGACCTGTCCGTGAGTCGTTGCCGTCAAATCCCCATCGGGATCGCCTGCCTTCTCAGCCCTCTACTGATGGGCTCTGCCGCGCTCGCATCCGGCTTCACCGATGTCACATTCAACACCGGCATCTTCTACCTGCAGCGCAACGTCCTAGCCTTCCCCGATACCTCCGATGAGATCCGCCGACAGACCGGCGGGGCGGCCGCAGGCGATATCAACGCCGACGGCTACCCCGATGTCGTCGTCTCTCGCTACGGCGACACCCCTCTGATCTACCTCAACGATCGAGACGGCACCTTCACCAATGCCACCGCTTCAGTCTTCGGCGGAGCCACTCTGCCGACAAAGCTCAACGGCCTGGCCTTCGGCGATATCGACCACGATGGCGACCTCGACCTCTACGCCACCGCCGTCGAAGACACGCGCTACTACCTCTACCTCAACGATGGCGCAGGCCACTTCACCGAAGCCGCCGTCGCACGCGGGGCCGCCGTCGAAAAGCCCGACCTCCACTACGGCACCTCTGTCGCTTTCGGCGACTACGACCGCGACGGCTGGCTCGACCTTCACACCAACGAGTGGCGATGGGGGTTCCTCAACACCTCCAACGCCGATCACAACAGCCGACTCTTGCGCAACACCGGCGGCGGATTCTTTCAGGACACCACCGTGGCAGCAGGTGTTGAACACAACCCCAACACCCCACAGGCCACCGGCTGGGCCTCACGCTTGACCGACCTCGACGCCGACGGCTACCCCGACCTCGTCCAGGCCAACGACTTCAGCTCCAGCAAGACCTTCTGGAACAACGCCGACGGAACCTTCACCGACGGAACCAACGACGCCGGCTTCAACAAGGGCTTTTCCGAGATGGGCATGGCCGTCGGCGACTACGATAACGATGGCGACCTCGATGTCTACATCACCAACATCGACACCGCAGGGACCGTCGGCGTCGGCAACATGCTCTATCGCAACGATGGCAACCGAGTTTTCACCGAAGTCCGCATCCCCGCTGGCGTCAAAGCCGGCGGATGGGGCTGGGGCACCGCTTTCCTCGACCACGACCACGATGGCGACCTCGACCTCATCGCCACCAACGGCCAATCAGGTCGACCGATCGATACGACCAAGTTCTTCGACAACGATGGTGATGGCACCTTCACCGAAGTCGGCGCGTCCGTAGGCGTCACCGACAACGGCTCGGGCAAGGGCATGCTCACGTTCGACTACGACCGTGATGGCGATCTCGACGTTCTCATCGTCAACAACGCCGGCGCGCCGACGATCTATCAGAACAACGCCGAGAGTGACCCCACGGCGGGTCACTACCTCCAGTTCGACCTCCGGGGCGTGATCTCTAACCGCTTCGGCGTCGGGGCCTGGGTCACCGTCACCCCCGATCTCAACGACCCCGACACTGCCTACCTCCGCGAGATCGATGGCGGGAGCAACTTCCTCGCTCAGTCCGAGATGCTCGCACACTTCGGCGTCGGCGACTTGACCCAGGTCGATCGTGTCGAGGTCCGCTGGCCCAGCGGGCTCATCCAGACCTTCGACAACCTCCCCACCAACCAGCGCCTCGTCGTCGAAGAGAACTGGCTCATCGGTGACGTGAACCTCGACGGCCTCGTCGATGCCTCTGACATCGACGACCTCGCCGCCGCGTTGGACCTCGGCGACCCCGCTCTCCGTTACGGCATGGTGGACGGCAACCCCGCCGCTGATTCCTCGGACCTCACGCACCTGATCGAATCGATCCTCGGCACCGTCGCCGGCGACGCCAACCTCGACCAGCGTGTCGATCTGATCGACCTCTCTGCCCTCGCCGGGAACTTCGGTCTGGCAGGCGGCTGGGCCGAAGGTGATTTCAACACCGACGGCACCATCGACCTCATCGACCTCTCCCTCCTCGCCGGAAGCTTCGGCTTCGACGCAACCGCGGTTCCCGAGCCGGGAACCGTTTTGATTCTCGTCGGAAGCGGGCTGTGCGCATTATCGCGGCGACGCCGACAGTTTTAGTTCCATCAGCTCGATTTGATCGTATTATGTTAGGGTATGGATCAGGCGTACTGTCGGTATCTGTATCTGGATATCAATGGCTACTTCGCTTCGGTGGAGCAGCAGTTGCGGCCGGAGCTGCGCGGGAAGCCGGTGGCGGTGGTTCCGGTGGATACGGACTCAACGTGTTGTATTGCGAGCAGTTACGAGGCTAAGGCGTTTGGGGTGAAGACGGGGACGCCGGTGCCTGAGGCTCGGCGGCTGTGTCCGGGGGTCCGGTTCGTGCTGGCACGGCATGAGCGGTATGTGCGGATGCATCATCAGATCATCGCGGCGATGGAGCGTTGCGTGCATGTGGATGAGGTGTGTTCGATTGATGAGATGTGCGCTCGGCTGATGAGCAACGAGCGGTCGGCGGAGCGGGCGCTGGAGATTGCGCGAGCTGTTAAGGGCGCAATTGCTGTTGATGCAGGTCTTTATGTGAAGTGTTCGGTGGGGGTGGGTCCGAACCAGTGGCTGGCGAAGGTGGCGACGGACCTGCAGAAGCCGGACGGGCTGGTGGTGCTGACGCCTGAGGATGTTCCTAAGCGTTTGTTTTGTCTGGCGTTAGATGATTTACCGGGTATTGGTCGTCGGATGCATGCGCGGCTGGGTCGGGTGGGGGTGACGACGGTGGAGCAGTTGTGCGGGCTGAGTGAGTCGGCGCTGCAGACGATCTGGGGGAGTCGTGTTCTGGGGTCGCAGTGGTATCTGCAACTCCGGGGTGAGCAGGTGGATATGACGCCTACGCGGCGTCGGACGGTGGGTCATTCGCACGTGTTGTCGCCTGAGTACCGGACGCGGGAGGGGGCGTTGCGGGTGATGGTGCACATGATTCATAAAGCGGGTCGGCGGATGCGTCGTCTGGGGTATCACGCGGGGCGGATGCACCTGGGGATGCGGTATGTGGATGGGTCGCGGTGGGTTCGAGATATGCGGCTACCGGATGTGTCGGACACGGTGACGCTGGTGCGGATGTGCTCGGCGGCGTGGCCGGGGGTGGTGTCAGCGGTGCCGTTGAAGGTGTCGGTGACGCTGATGGATCTCACGCTGGATCAAGGGGTTAGCGGTGCGTTGTTCGGTGAGCAGCGGGCGATGGGCCGGATCGCGGAGGCGATGGACCGGATCGAGCGGCGGTTCGGGAACAACGCGGTTTTTCCGGGTGCGATGCTGGGGGCGTTGGACAGTGCGCCGACGCGGATCTCGTTTACGCAGATCCCGGAACTCATCGACTGCGACCCCCCCACCCCCCCACCCCGCACTCCCCCGCGGCGGGGCCTTCCGGGCGTCTGAGGAAGGGGTGATTTCGTGTCGAAACCGGCGGGAAAGCGGTCGTCCTCGTCAATCAAACGTGACCGATGGGGGTTGAATGTCAATGGTTTGTGCGCACGGCCCTGCTTCGCCAAGGCTTCGCAGGGTTATTCTTATGTTGCGCTCTGTAGGCAGCCTACGGCTGACCACAGGCACCCGACGGAATCATCCGGGTTGTCCAGGTTCTCGATTCATGCTGGGCGATGGCTCGGGTGGCCCGGGCTGATGGTGGGGGTGCGGGGGCTCGTTTGGGAGCATGAAAAAAACCCGCCTTGGGGGCGGGTTTTTGTGGGGAGTGGAGCAGAGGGGGCTCGAACCCCTGACCTTCGCCATGCCATGGCGACGCTCTCCCAACTGAGCTACTGCCCCGAGTTGTGGTCCGGCGTGGGCCGGGTGGATGAGTATATCGACCGGGGTGTCATCGGCAAGAGAGCGGGTGGGGGTGAAGGGGCGGGTTCTCGGTCGGTGGGTTGGGGGTGGGGTCAGAGGAAGGGTGGAGGGATGGGGAGAGGTGAAAGCAGGGGTGGGGCGAGGGATACTGGCTGCTGGGGGGTGGGTTGTGTCGGTTGTTGTGCTAGGATTAGGGATCACACGACTGGAGGATCAAGGTTTGTCGCTACAGGACCGTATACGAGACTTTTTTTACGCGGATCAGACGGTGCGCACGATCAGTGAGCGGTTGGGAGGGGCCCAGCGGCGGCGGGATGCTCAGAAGAAGAAGCTGGAGCGTCTGGCGGTGCAGGAGTCGGAGTTGGGGGATCAGTCGCGGAAGCAGCAGGCGACGGTGACGGGTCTGGAGAAGGAGGTGGCGGAGATTGATGAGCGGGTGGAGAAGCATCGTGCTGCGATGAACACGGTGACGAACAACAAAGAGTATTCGGCGTTGTTGGTGGAGATGAACACGCTGAAGATTGAGAAGAACAAGCTCGAAGAGCAGATCATCAAGGATATGGAGCAGGCTGAGGAGTTGAAGACTCAGCACGCGACGCTGGCGGAGCAGCTTGAGAATCAGAAGAAGCTGGTGGAGCGAGCGGAGGAAGATGTGGTTGAGGCGCGAGCGGAGGTGGGTGACAAGCTGGATGAGGCGCAGGCAGAGCGTGACAAGGCGGCGGCGGATGTTCCGCCTGATGTGATCACGGCTTTTGAGCGGCTTAGTGAGGCATACGACGGTGAGGCGGTGTGTGCGGTTGAGGAGCAGGATCGTCGTCGTAAGGAGTACACGTGTGGGGGTTGTTACATGTCGCTGCCGGTTGAGATGGTGAACTCGTTGATCATGCGTCGTGACGAGGTGCTTACGTGTCCGAGCTGCCGTCGGATTTTGTATATCAAGGAGACGTTGAAGGAGGCGATCGGCGGCGCGAAGAGCGGCTGATCCTTTCTGATGCGAGCGACGTTGCAGACGGATGGCGGGTCGCGGGGCAATCCCGGGCTTGCGGGCGCGGGCGTGGTGCTGATGGATGATGACGGGACGGCGTTGGGGGAGGCGGGTTATTTTCTGGGGCGGTGCACGAATAATGTGGCGGAGTATCGGGGTCTGATTCGCGGTCTGGAGCTGGCGCGGTCGGTGGGTGTGACGGACTTGCTGATCCGGTTGGACTCGGAGTTGATCGTCAAGCAGTTGCGGGGTGAGTATCGGGTGAAGTCGGCTGATCTCAAGCCGTTGTTCGCTGAGGCTAAGGGTGTGCTTGGGGGGTTTTCGGCGTGGCGGGTTGAGCATGTGCGGCGGGAGGGGAATCGTCGGGCGGATGAGTTGGCGAATCTGGCGATGGATGCTGGGCGGGATGTGGTGGCGTATTCGCCTTTGGCGGGTGGGAAGCCGGAGGGGATGGTGTTGGAGCGGAAGGACGAATCAGAGAGGGAGGAACGGGGTCGGTTAGTGGAGGGAGCATCGTGTCGGCATGGGCAGGCGGGTGGGGTGTGGTTTGGTGTGGGGCCGAGGGTTGAGGCAGGGTGGTGTGTGGAGGGGTTGGCGGCGTTGTTGGCGGCGCGGGGGCGGGGTGAGCGGGAAGGGGTTTGTGGGCGGTGTGGTGGGCGAGTTTGTCGGGAGGGGTAATGGTTTAGTGGGCACGGCTTCGGCTTGACCCCAGGCACCCGTCGTGGGCACACTTTGTCTGCGCTGCGCGGTGACAAAGTGTGGCACCCGGCATCGTCATGACATATCGGGTGATGTGCCTGGGGTGGTGATTGGTGATGGCACGGTTTAGAAGGGGATGGGCCCGTGAGGCTTGCGCCTCAGGCTCGTATCGTGCTTGGGTTGTTTACTGGGTGGCGGGGGGTGTTGATTCTTCGTGGGTGGGGTCGTTGCTGGCGAGTTTCCAGGCGCGGCGGATGGGGATCATGCAGGGGAGGCCGATGAGGATGGTGAGGGTGGTTTCGATGGCGCGGTCGATGAGAGCGGCGGCGGCGATCTGGTTGGCGTCGAAGCCTGAGAGCCATGAGGCGGAGAGGGCCATGGCGGCTTCGGTGAGGCCGAGGCCGTTGGGGGTGATGGCGGCGAGGCGGGTGGTGAGTCCGACGATGCTGAGGGCGAGGGCGGTTTCGAGGGAGAGGTCGAGTCCGATGAGACGGGCGGCGACGAGGAGGCGGAGTGCCTGGGCCATGATCTCGGCGCTGCGGAGGAAGAGGCAGGCGAGGACAGCGGGGAAGGTGGCGGTGTGGACGTAGTGGTGGACGAGGATGGCGGAGGGCCATGCGACGAGGGGCAGGGCTATAAGCCAGAGGGTGTAGCCGGTGGTGGGGTCGACGAGGAGGGGGATGGCGGCGAGCGGGAAGATGACCGTGGTCATCAGCAGGAGCCAGCCGATGGCGAGGGAGGAGTCTTTGAGGAGGATGCCGTGGATTCGTTTGAGGAAAATGGAGCGGCCAAGGAGTCCGAGGCGGGGGCCTGGAACAAGGTTCAGCAATGAGCTGGCGACCATGAGGCCGGTCATGGTGGGGATGGAGACGGGTTTGGAGGCGGGTAGGGGGTGGTGGACGATCCACCAGAGGATGCCTGTGAGGGCGAAGTTGGTGAGGACGAGGAGTCCGCCAATGAACCAGAGGTGGGGGGCGGGTTGGGCGTGCTGGAGGGCTTGTGCGAGGGTGGGCCATGCGAGGACGATGACCCATGCGGTGAGGGCGAGGGTGAGTCCCCAGACGAGGGTGGTGCGGAGGTGCTGTCGGAGGCGTTGCATACGCCGAGTGTAGCTGCGGTTAAACTGGGGGTGGCTCTGACTGCCCGGCGGTGCTCGTTGTGTTGCGTCGGATCGGTGTGTTGGGCGGAGCTGTTTGTTCATCATCTCCAGGCATAAGAGGATTGGTTGCATGGCTGAAGCGACTGCCCCAGAGGGAACGGCTGGTGAGCGTAAGGCTCGTCGTGGGACGGCACCGGCGGTGATGCTGCTGGTGGGACTGTTGTGCATGGTGGTGTCGGTGATCCTGGCGGCGGTGGCGCGGACGAGTTTTGATCCTGAGGAGATCATGGGGGAGCGGAATCGTGTGTTTTTGAGTTATCTGGCTTATCTGCCGTCGGTGCTGGCGGGTTTGCTGAGTGTTTCGATGATGGTGGCGGGATCGGTGCGGTGGGCGTTGCATGGGTTGATGGGGAAGGGGTTGCGGCAGCCGGCGAGTTCGGCGGAGACGCTGGGCTTGCTTAAGACGATGAATGATCGTTTGCTGATCAGCGAGACGGCGAAGCGGGTGGCGTATCGTGATGCGGACATTCAGTTGCTGAGGGACACGATCAAGGCGGACATCAGCTCGGGTGAGTATGGGGCTGCGGTGGTGTTGGTGGAGGATCTTGGCGAGGTCTACGGGTATCGGGAGGAGGCTGAGGAGTTTCGGGATCAGATTCATGCGGCGCGGAACGCGGAGACGGAGGCGAAGATCACGCGGTCGATCGCGAAGTTTGATGAGACGGTGGCGCGGCATGATTTTGACATGGCGCAGAAGGAGATCGCGAAGTTCCAGCGTTTGTATCCGGAGTCGCAGCGGATCAAGAGTCTGCCGAGGAAGCTGCAGCAGGCGCGTGAGCAGTTCAAGCACGATCTGGAGCGGCGTTTTCTTGAGGCGGCGAGTCATGACGATGTGGATCAGTCGATGGAGCTGCTCAAGGAGATGGACAAGTATCTGACGGAGCAGGAGGCGGAGCCTTATCGAGAGACGGCGCGGGGTGTGATCGGCAAGAAGCGGGACAATCTGGGGGTGCAGTTCAAGATGGCGGTTCAGGACAAGGAATGGGTGCGGGCGGTGCAGGTGGGCGAGCAGATCATTGCGGAGTTCCCGAACAGCCGGATGGCGGATGAGGTTCGGGGGATGCTGGATGTGCTGCGGGAGCGGTCGCGGGCGCAGCTGGCGGCGGCGGCGCGGTCGATTTGAGGCTGTGGGCCTTGGATTCCGGGGGCCAGCTGCGCTGGACCCCGGCCACCCATATTTTCTGATGGGTTGTGACCTATTTAGCTTTACGAGGTTAGTTGGAGGGGAGTGCGATGGGGGCTCGGTAGCTGACTTCGGGCATGGCGAGTTCGGTGGCCATGTCGCGGAGTCGTTGGGTGGTTAGGAGGGTGTTGAGGTCGGGTGTTGAGGAGGAGATGATGCCGAGGGGGTTGAAGGTTTCTTTTTTGCGGATGATGGTGACGGTGGGTTTGATATCGGCGGGGATGCCGGCGAGTTCGATGGCTTTGTCGATGGCGTCGTCGATGTATCCGATGCCGTCGATGAGTTTGGCGTCGAGTGCTTCCTGAGCCATGAAGATTTCGCCGGTGGCGACCGAGCGGACTTCTTCTTCGGTGAGGACGCCGGCGCGTCCCTGGGCGACGACGTCGACGAAGCGTTTGTATCCGGAGTCGAGGAGTCCGCGGATGACCTGGCGGTCGTGGTCGGTCCAGGGGCGGTACATGGATCCGGTGTCTTTGTTGGTGGAGTCGGTGGAAACGATGACTTCGGGGGTTACGCCTATTTTGTCGAGCATGTCTTCGATGGTGAAGCCGGTGGCAATGACGC
Organism: Phycisphaeraceae bacterium; assembly: GCA_040222855.1. Classification (NCBI taxonomy): domain Bacteria; kingdom Pseudomonadati; phylum Planctomycetota; class Phycisphaerae; order Phycisphaerales; family Phycisphaeraceae; species Phycisphaeraceae bacterium. The sequence goes on from JAVKCD010000018.1 coordinate 136,482, forward strand.
CGATGCTGCCGGTGATGGAGGTGGTTTCGGCCATGATGAAGTCGGCGGGGGCTGCGACGTAGTATCCGCCTGAGGCGGCGACGGATCCGAAGGAGGCGACGATGGGGACGTCGGGGTGTTTGGTTTTGAACTGGGTGATCCGGTTCCAGATCTGGTCGGAGGCGGTGATTCCGCCGCCGGGCGAGGTGATGCGGAGGACGATGGCCTTGGGCGGGTTGGCGGAGAGGGACTTGAGGGATTCGCGGAGCGATGAGGCGGTGGTGTCGTTGATGGCGCCGTCGATGGGGAGGATGACGATGCGTTGTTCGGGGTCGCCGGAGGCGTAGGGTGTTTCGGTGGGTCCGGCGTAGAGGGAGTAGACGATGGCGCCGAGGTAGGCGTTGAGGATGAGTGAGGTGATGAGGAGGGTGGCGGCGAGTGAGGTGGCGATCTTGGAGAAGATCCCGCCTGAGCGTCGCGGCGGCTCTGGGTAGGCGTACTGGGGTGGTGTGGCGGGGCGTGTGTGTGGGAGGGGCGGGCGTTGTTCTGGGCCGGACGTTGCCGGGTGATCGGTCATGGTTTGGACTCCGTGTTTGGCTGGCGTCACATCCTATGCCGCCTGTCGGTCTATGATCGGGGATATGGCGCGACACCTCCACTTCGACCCGTTCAGCGGCATCGCCGGGGATATGGCCCTGGGAGCGCTGGTTCATCTTGGCGTAGACCTCAAGGCGGTGGATGAGCCGCTGCAGGCCCTGGGGTTTGAGCCGGGTTTTCACCTGCACGCGACGGCCGTGAGCCGGCACGGGATCGGGGCGATCGACCTGAAGGTCCACACCCCCGCCACCCCCCTGCACCAGGAGCAGGCTGGTGAGAAGAGTGTTCATCAGGGTGAGCACGCGCACGAGCACAGTCATTCTCATTCGCACTCTCATGCGCATGGTGAGCACTCGCATTCGCATGAGCACAGCCATGAGCATGGTCATTCTCATACGCATGGGCACTCACAGGACCATTCGCATGGACATGAGCATCATCACCGGACGGCGAAGGACATTCTGCATCTGATTGGTCATCTGGATGCGTCGGAGCGGGTGAAGGAGCGGGCGCGGGCGGTTACGCGGAAGTTGGCGGAGGCGGAGGGGAGGGTGCATGGGATGCCTGCGGAGGAGGTGCACTTTCATGAGGTGGGTGCGGTGGATTCGATCGTGGACATGTTGGGGGTGGCGTTGGCGTTGGAGGCGTTGGGGGTGGAGACGATGTCGTGCGGTCCGCTGCCGTTGTCGCGGGGTTATGTGCGTTGTGCGCATGGGTTGATGCCGGTGCCGGCGCCGGCGACGGCTTATCTGATGGAGGGTTTGCCGACGGTGGGGGTTGATCGGACGGGTGAGTTGGTGACGCCTACGGGCGCTGCGATCGTGGCGGCGTTGTGTTCGTCGTTTGGGCCGACGCCAGCGATGACGGTGGTGGGTGTGGGGTATGGGGCTGGCGATCGTGAGGACCCGAAGGTTCCGAATCTGCTGCGGGCTTATCTGGGTGAGACGGCGTAGCCGGGAGGGAGCTTCTGGACGATGCCGTTGTATGCGCTGGCGCTGTTTGTTGTGCTGATGGGGTATGACAGTCTGGGGGTGGGGGGTGGTGCGCCTGAGGCGTGGGCTTGGGGTGTGTCGATCGGGTTGAAGGTGTTGGTGGGGTTGGCGTGGTGGCGGGTGTGTCGCGGGGTTTGTCTGCGGTGGAGCCAGCCGGGGTTGCAGGGGGCACTGAAGCGGATGTTCAGGTTTGCGGATGTTTACGGGGGGCTGGCGGTGGTGTTGTTTGCGGGGGATTTGTGGATGGGGTTGCTGTCGGGGTTGCGTGGATGGCTGGGGGACCTGGTGTTGGTGGATGAGTTGTTGGTGTTGATGCCTACGTTGGCGTTGCTAGCGTGGCGTTGGGTGCCTTATCACGCGGTGGACGGGTGGTTGCGGGAGGCGGCGCTGGGTCGGCGGCTGATGGAGGGGAAGCCGGTGTATCCGACGCCTTCGATCGAGCGTTATGTGTTGGATCAGGTGCGGCATCAGTTGGGGCCGGTGTTGCTGCCGGTGTTGCTGATTCTGGGTTGGCTGGAGGTGTTGAATCTGATGCGGGTGGAGTCGGTGGAGGGGATGGCGCTGTTGGTGGGCGGGGTGGTGGTGATTATGGCGCTGGCGGCGCCGATGATTGTGATGATGTGGCGGACGCGGCGGGTGCCGGAGGGTGAGTTGCGGGAGGACCTGGTGGCGCTGTGTCGTGATGCGCGGGTGCGGGCGGGGTCGTTTCGGTTGTGGATCACGGAGGGGTCGATGGCGAATGCGGCGGTGCTGGGGATTGTGTGGCCGTTTCGTTATCTGCTGATCTCGGACACGATTCTGGATCATCTGCGGAAGGAGGAGGTGGTGGGTGTGTTGGCGCACGAGGTGGCGCATGTTCGGGAGCGTCATGCGGTGTGGTTGGGGGCGGGGACGCTGGTTATTGCCGTGGTGGGTGAGACGCTGGTGCGGGTGTCGCCTTGGGGGGAGCGGTTGAATGCGATCGCGGGGATGGCCGAGTTGGGGGCGTGGGAGGTGGGGGTGCTGTTTGGTGCGACGGCGGCGGTGATGGTGTTGTGGTGGCTGGGGACGGGTTATCTGTCGCGGCGTTTTGAGCGTCAGGCGGATGCGGCGGGGGCGAAGGCGTTGTCGCGGCGGCTGGACCCGGGTGCGGTGGTGGTGAACGGGGAGGCGAGTGTGGTGATGGCGGCGGCGCTGGATCAGGTGGCGGCGCTCAATGGGATGAGCACGACGCGGTTCATGTGGCGGCACGGGTCGATCCGGGAGCGGCAGGTGCATCTGCGGTCGCTGGCGGGTCAGCCGATGGATGGGTTGGCGATTGACCGGACGGTGAACTGGTTGCGGGTGGCGATTGTGGTGGTGGGGGTTGGGTTGGGGGTGGTGTGGTGGGGGATGGGTGTGTGATGTGATGGATGGGGTAGTTTGTGGTTTGATTGATGGGTGGGGAGCGTCGGCACACGTTGCTGCGCAAAGTGTGGCACCCGGCGAGGCACAATGTGGCACCCGAGTTCGGACTGCAGGAGATGGCGATGCGGTTTATCAAGATGCACGGGCTGGGGAATGATTACGTGTACGTGAACGGGTTCGTGGAGGCGGGGGTGGAGGGGCTGGACCTGCCAGCGTTGGCGCGGGCGATCAGCGATCGGCATCGGGGGGTGGGGTCGGATGGACTCATTGTGGCGCTCCCTCCTACCGCTGCGGGGGTTGCGGGGGGGGCGGTCGCGCGGATGCGGATGTTCAACATTGATGGGAGTGAGGGGGACATGTGCGGGAACGGGCTGCGGTGCCTGGTGAAGCTGGTGTTTGATGAGGGGGTGTGTCGTGAGCGGGCGATGAAGATCGAGACGGGCAACGGGGTGCTGGATGTTGAGGTTGAGGTGGGCATGGACGGGAAGGCGGCGCGCGTGAGGGTCGACATGGCCCCCCCCACCTTTTTGGCGGGAGAGGTGCCGCTTGATCCCGAGAGGCTGGAGCGGGTGGATGAGGTGACGTGGAAGTTTCCAGCAACCGAGCCTGCGGGTGTGGCGGGGGTGGAGTTTGTGGGGGTGAACACGGGGAACCCGCACGCGGTGGTTTTTGTTGAGGGCGTGGCGGCTTTAGAAGCGGTCGATGTGGCGGGGCTGGGGCGGGTGATGGAGCATCATGCGGCGTTTCCGCGGCGGGCGAACGTGCACTGGGCGGCGGTGTGTGGGGGGGGTCGGGTGGTGGTGCGTCACTGGGAGCGGGGCTCGGGGGTGACGCAGGCGTGCGGGACGGGGGCGACGGCGGTGGTGGTGGCGGGGGTCGTCACGGGGCGGCTGGGTCGCGCGGTGACGGCGGTGCTGCCGGGGGGGGAGTTGGAGGTTGCGTGGGAGGGGGCGGGGCGGAGTGCTTGGATGATGGGGGAGGCGGTGGAGGTGTTTCGGGGGGCGTGGGGGTGAATGAATGAGGCGCTCATCTCAGCAACTATCTGTATCCTCCTAACGTGCGTAACTTGTTTGATCAGTATCGACAGCCAGAGAATCAACTAACGCATGCGTTGGCCTCGACATTGAATGCTGACCGGACGCTTATTCGACCGTTTCTGGCCTGGGTGGGTATCGCGAGTGTTCCGCCTGTCTCACGGCTGCGGATCACGGAGCAACAGATTCCGGGCAGCGCTGTGTCGGGTGAGGAGACGGAGGCCAAGGGTCTGCCTGACGCCTGCATATATGATGGAGACGGTTGGGCGCTATTGATCGAGGCAAAGGTTCAGGCTGCGGTCTCAGTTGATCAACTCAGACGGCATCGGCGGACCGCTGAGCGGCATGGGTATCCGGACGCTCCTCTGCTCCTGCTCACTGACCAGCCGACAAAGAAGAAGCTTCCCAAAGGCTGTCACTCTCTTCTGTGGCGTGATGTATATGGCTGGTTTCGGAATAAGAACAGTGGCTCTTGTTGGGCTCGGACGTTTACCGAGTTTGTAGAGATTTTCGAGACAAAGATGCTCGACGAGGCATACGGGATACTAGGGACCCTGACCATGTTTGACGGCCTGCGATTCGATAAGGAGCGCCCCTACCACTATCGAGAGGCAAAGCGGCTGATCCGTTTACTCGGTGATGAGTTGCAGGCAAACAAGACAGTTCAGAAGCTTGGTGCAGACCCTGAGGGCGAGCGTAGGGCTGCAATTACCCGCGGAGAGAGTGATTCTGTTTGGGATTACCTGCCGCTTAAAGCTGCACGCGGCTCTTCTAACTTTACGGCCTATCCCCACCTAACTTTGTCGTTGAAGGCTCATCAAGCAGTAGCGTCGATCACCATCCCGAATGGTGTCAGAGGAGGCTTCCGGACCCGGCTCAAGTATGATGGCCCAGAGCGATTTTTCAAGCTGGTCGAAGAGCTTGAAGCCAAGATGAGACCTGTCGTTGAACGGACTAAATCCGGGCAACCGATGATCTATGTGCTTCAGCGGCATTACCGGAGTCAGCGATCAGTTGCGACAGTCGATGCGCGTCTTGAAGCGGATCTGAGGACACTTGTGCGTGGTAGCAAGGGTGGGGTGAAGTACCAGCCCGAGTGGCTGGATGCTGTTTATTCGTTGCTAACGAAGAAGCAATCGAATATCCAACTCGGAATCGATCTGAGGATGTCGTATGCGTGCGGGGTCGTTCAGAGTCCCAAGGTTGTCGATCTGATCGCGTCTACTTGGGATGCTATGTCGCCGATGCTTGAGTACGTCATTCAGACGGAGTGAGTATCACTCGGGTTTGTTGTCATGGATTGGCTTGATGTGGGAGGGTGATCGGCACATGGCAGAACCTGACCTGCGGTCAGAACCTTGCCATGTGGCACCCGAGCGGGGTTTATGGTTCCGGGGTCACGCTGCGCGATGACCCCGGCCACCCGGTGTGTGTGGTTGCGGTGTCATAAGCCCAGCAACCGTTCGACGAAGTTGATGTCGACGTCGGATTTGCGGAAGTTGCCGTTTTTCATGAGTCGTGCGTGGAGGGGGATGGTGGTGGCGATGGGGCCGAGTTGGAACTCGGCGAGGGCACGGGAGAGTCGGGTGATGGCGGCGTTTCGGTCTTCGGCGTGGACGATGAGTTTGGCGATCATGGAGTCGTAGTTGGGAGGGACGCGGTAGCCGGCGTGGGCGTGGGTGTCGATTCGGACGCCGGGGCCGCCTGGGAGGTAGAGGTGGTCGATGGGTCCGGCGCAGGGGGCGAAGTTTCGGTCGGGGTCTTCGGCGTTGATGCGTGCTTCGATGGCGTGGCCGTTGATTTTGATGTCTTTTTGGGAGAAGCCGAGTTTTTCGCCGGCGGCGACGCGGATCTGGGTTTTGACGATGTCGACGCCGGTGATCATTTCGGTGACGGGGTGTTCGACCTGGACGCGGGTGTTGACTTCCATGAGGTAGAAGTCGCCTTTTGAGTCCATGAGGAACTCGACGGTGGCGGCGGAGTAGTAACCGGCGGCCTGGATGAGTTTGGCGGCGGCTTTGCAGAGTTTGTCGGCGGCGGATCGTGAGAGGACGGGGCAGGGTGCTTCTTCGATGAGTTTTTGTTTGCGGCGCTGCATGGTGCAGTCGCGTTCCCAGAGGTGGACGACGTTGCCGTGGGTGTCGCCGATGACCTGGACTTCGACGTGCCTGGCGCGGTCGATGAACTTTTCGACGTAGACGGTTCCGTCGCCGAAGGCGGCTTCGGCCTCGGCCTTGGCGGCTTTGAGTCCTGAGCGGAGGGAGATGTCGTTGTTGGCGACGCGCATGCCTCGTCCGCCTCCGCCTGCGGCGGCCTTGATCATGACGGGGTAGCCGATGTCGTGGGCGATTTTGAGGGCGTCGTCTTCGTTTTCGATTTTGCCTTTGGAGCCGGGTGAGGTGGGGACCTTGTTTTTGATGGCGAGTTGTTTGCAGAGGACTTTGTCGCCGAGGGTCTGCATGGCGTCGACCGGAGGGCCGATGAACTCGATGTTGCAGGAGCGGCAGACTTCGGCGAAGTGTGCGTTTTCGGCGAGGAAGCCGTAGCCGGGGTGGATGGCGTCGACGTTGGCGATTTCGGCGGAGGCAATGATTCTGGGGATGTTGAGGTAGGACTCGGCGGGTGAGGGCGGTCCGATGCAGATGGCGCGGTCGGCCATTTTGACGTGCATGGAGTCTTTGTCCGCGGTGGAGTAGACGGCGACGGACTCGACGCCGAGTTCACGGGCGGCGCGGATGATGCGGACGGCGATCTCGCCGCGGTTGGCGATGAGGATCCTCGAGAACATAGGGTGTTATCTCTCGTCGGGGCGTTTGTTGGCGCCGCGCGGCTTGCTTGGTCTTTGGGGTGTCATCAGGCGGGTCGGATTTTGATGAGGGGTTGGCCGAACTCGACGGCGTCGCCATTGGACACGAGGATTTCGGTGACGGTACCGGCGGCTTCGGCCTTGATTTCGTTGAAGACTTTCATGGCTTCGAGGAGGCAGACGACGGTGTCGGGTGAGACCTTGTCGCCGGCGCGGACGAAGGCGGGCGCGTCGGGGCTGGAGGAGGCGTAGAAGGTTCCGACCATGGGTGAGTTGATGGTGATGAGTCCGGCTTCTTCGGCGGGAGGGGCTGGCGCTGCTGGTGCTCCGGAAGCCGAGGCTGCGGCGGGCGCGGGAGCGGTTTGAGCGGGCGGGGGCGCGGCGTACTGGACGGTTGGGGCGTCGCCGGGGCCGCGTTTGAGTTTGATTTTTCCGTCTTCGCCCTGGAGGTCGACTTCGGTCAGGTCGTTTTCGACCATCATCCGGATCAACTGTCTGAGTGTTTTGAGGTCAGTCATGGGTTTGGGGGTTCCGAGAGCCGGGTTCCGGGCCCTGGCTCGGGGGTGCTGAAGTGATGCTAAAGGGTCGCGGAAGCGAGGTCTTTGGGCAAGTCGGAGAGGACCTGGTGGCCGTTATCGGACACGAGGACGTCGTCTTCGATGCGGACCCCGCCTATGCCGGGGAGGTAGATGCCGGGTTCGACGGTGACGACGTGTCCGGGCTGGAGGACGCCTTGGGCTTTGGCGGAGAGTCGTGGTTCTTCGTGGATTTCGAGTCCGATGCCGTGGCCGGTGGAGTGGAGGAACTCTTTGGCGAAGCCGGCTTTGCGGATGACTTTGCGGGCGGCGGCATCGACCTGGGCGAGGGGGACGCCTGGGGCGATGGCGTCGATGGCGGCGAGCTGGGCGTCGAGGACGATCTGGTAGATGTTGGCGATCTTGCGTGTCATCTTGCCGAGGGCGACGACGCGGGTCATATCAGAGCAGTAGCCGTTGACTCTGGCCCCCCAGTCAAAAAGGATGCAACCGCCCTGTTTGAGCTTGCGGGTTGATGGGACGGCGTGGGGTAGGGAGGAGCGGTCGTCTGCGGCGACGATGGTGGAGAAGGAGACGCCTTGGCCGCCGTGGATGCGGATGCGGTATTCGAGGTAAGCGGCGACTTCGACCTCGGAGCGGCCGGGTTTGAGCCATTTGCAGGTGTCGCGGAAGGCTTTTTGCTGGACGGCGATGGCCTGGCGGATGTGGTCGACTTCGGAGGGTTCTTTGATGGCGCGCTGGTCCATCATGCCGAGTTGAGTGGGGAGGAGCTTGGCGGGTCGGGCGGCTTTGGCGAGTTGGTTGCGGTCGGCGACGGAGAGTTGTGAGGCTTCGAAGGCGATGTGTTGGAAGCGTTTTTTGGCGATGACTTTGGCGGTGGCGGCGGGGAGTGACTCGGTGCGCATGAAGGAGGCGGCGTCTGGTGCCTGGGTGGCGATGTCTTCCTCGAAGCGGCGGTCGGAGATGAGGGTGACCTTGCCGCGGCGGAGGGGGACGAGGGCCCAGGAGTCTTCGCCGGTGAAGCCGGTGAGGTAGTGGAGGTCGACGGGTTGGGTGAGGAGGATGGCGTCGGCTTTGGATTTGGCTAGGCGATCGCGGAGGATGGCGAGTCGCTGGTCGGCGGGGGCGGGTTGTTTGCGGAGGCGTGCGGCCATGGGGTTATTTCTTGTAGACGTTGTCGGGGTCGAAGACGGGTTTTTCAACGAAGGTGAGGCCCTCAGGTGAGACCGAGCGGTAGAAGCAGGTCTGGTATCCGACGTGGCAGGCGGGTCCGTGGGATTTGCAGCGGAGGAGGATGGTGTCCTGGTCGCAGTCGATGCGTGCCTCGACGACCTGCTGGGTGTGTCCGGAGGATTCGCCTTTGACCCAGGTTTTGTCGCGGGAGCGCGAGTAGAAGGTGGCTTTGCCGGATTCGAGGGTCTGGCGGAGGGCGTCTTGGTTCATCCAGGCCATCATCAGGACATCGCCGGTGTCGTGATCCTGGAGGATGGCGGGGATGAGGCCCTGGTCGTTGAGTTTGAGGTTGAGGGCGGAGCCTTTTTCGCGGTCGGAGTCGGCCATGGTTGGGTCCTGATGGTCTGGGGTATCGAGCCGAACAGTTTAGCGGATGGGGCTATACTCGGGCGGAGAACTTCTTGAAAGGAAGACGGCATGGCTGACGGTGAGGAAGCCCCGAAGATCATCATTGATAGTGACTGGAAGGCTCAGGCTCAGGCTGACAAACAGAAGCTGGCTGAGCAGGCGAAGGCTAAGGAGAGTGAGAAGGGAGCGGGTGCGGCGGGCGCTCCCGGGGGGCCAGAGGGGATCCCGCCTGCGAGTTTTGAGACGCTGCTATCGAGTATTGCGACACAGGCGTTGATGTCGCTGGGGGCGTTTATGGATCGTCGGACGGGTCAGCCGATTCCGGCTGATCTGGAGGTGGCGAAGTTTCATATTGATTTGCTTGGCGTGCTGGAGGAGAAGACGAAGGGGAACCTGAGCAAAGAGGAGTCGGAGATCCTGACGGGTACGTTGCATGAGTTGCGGTCGCACTTTGTGCAGCAGGCTACGGGCGGGGCTGGAGCGGGTGGTGGCGCTACGGGCGGAGCCGGTGGCGGGATTCCGAACGCGAACCTGGACGGTGGTTTGGGGATGCCGCCTGGTATGGGTGGGCTTGGGGGGCCGTGATTAGCCGAATAAGGGATTGCTGTGTATTCTTATGTGGCCCTAGCGGGCTGTGTGTGATGTCCCCCCTGCCGACGCCTGAGTGTGTCGGTACCTCCCCCGTTCCGAGGATCAGAGCCCGTGTCGACAGAGCCCGCCGCGATTGAGCGTGAGAGTTTTTTAGCCCGTCATCACTTTCTGCTGCGACGGCTGCATTCGCTGTCGGGGATCGTGCCGATCGGCATGTTCCTGATGTTTCATCTGTTTACGAACATGCAGATGGCGGTGAAGCCTTTGGGGCTGAGCGAGTGGTTTCTGCACGAGGACGCGTTCCAGCACGAGGTGGAGTGGATCCACGGGACGATCCCGGCGCTGGTGCTGGTCGAGATTTTTGGTCTGTGGCTGCCGATTGCGTTCCATGCCGGGCTTGGGATTGTGTACACGTTCACCGGGACGAATAACGTGAAGCACTACCGTTACTACGGGAATGTGCGTTATGTGATTCAGCGGGTGACGGGGATGGTGGCGTTGCTGTTTGTGTTTTTGCATGTGGCGACGCTTCGTTGGGGTTGGGACATTTTTGGGTGGTACACGCCGTTTTATGTTTCTGGTTACACGGCGGACGGGACGGAGGTCCCGCTGGCGTCGGCGAGCCTGGCGTTGGCGTTGCAGGGAGGGCTGGACCACAACATCGTGTTGGCGGTGCTGGTTTCGGCGCTCTACATCGTGGGTGCATATTCTGCGGTGTTCCACTGGGCGAATGGTTTGTGGACCTCGGCGATCACGTGGGGGGCGACGACGACGGAGTCGGCGATGCGTCGGTGGGGTTATGTGTGCGGGTTGGTTGGTGTGTCGCTGAGTGTGTTTACGGCGTTGGCGCTGATGGGGTCTTGGATGTACGAGTTGTCGCCTGACGAGCGTGAGGCGATGCAGATCCTGATTGACGGGACGGACCCGGCGTTGGTGGAGACGATGCCGGAGGTTCCATCTGCGACGGTTCCGGCGTCGAGTGCGGACGCTGTGAGTTATTGATGATTGAGGGTCGCCCGGCGGGTGACCGATGGATAGAATTAGGGGTATACCCCTAGCCGCAGATGAGGCCGGAACAGGCCATGAAGCGGCGGAAAGGAAGTCAGCCGTGGGCAAATCGCCTCGGGTCATCGTCGTTGGGGGTGGACTGGCTGGTTTGGCGGCCTCGGTGCGGGTCGCTGAGAGCGGGACGGAGGTTGATCTGTTCTCGTTGGTGCCGGTGAAGCGTTCGCACTCGGTGTGTGCTCAGGGCGGGATCAACGCCTGCAACAAGGTGGCCCGTCAGCAGGGTTACTCCGAGTGGCAGCACATGGACGAGACGCTTTATGGCGGGGACTTTCTGAATCACCAGCCGCCTGTGTATGAGATGGCTCACTGGGCGCCGAAGGTGATTGATCTGCTGGACCGGATGGGGGTTCCGTTTAACCGGACGTTTGAGGGGGAGCGGGACCTGCGGTTGTTTGGCGGGTCGCTGTTCAAGCGGACGCACTTCGCGGGGGCGTCGACGGGTCAGCAGTTGCTTTATGCACTGGATGAGCAGACGCGACGGTATGAGGCGGAGGGGAAGGTCAAGAAGTACGAGTTCTGGGAGTTTTTGCGTCCGGTGCTGGATGATTCGGGGGCGTGCAAGGGGATTATTGCGCAGGACGTGCGGACAATGGAGATCAAGGCATTTCCGGCGGACGCTGTGGTGCTGGCGACGGGCGGGAACGGGTTGTTGTTTGGCAAGTCGACGATGTCGGTGATCTGCACGGGAGCGGCGGCGGCGCGGGCTTATCGTCATGGGGCGTGGCTGGGGAATCCTGAGTTTATTCAGGTGCACCCGACGGCGATTCCGGGTGAGGACAAGTGTCGGCTGATGTCGGAGTCGGCGCGGGGCGAGGGTGGTCGGGTGTGGGTTCCGCGGAAGAAGGGTGACAATCGTCACCCGCTGGAGATCCCGGAGCCGGAGCGGATGTATTTCCTTGAGGAGAAGTACCCGGCCTACGGTAACCTGGTACCACGGGATATCGCGACGCGAGAGATTTTCTGGAAGTGCCAGGAGGGTTTTGGTGTCGGCGGCGGGCGGATGGTGTATCTGGATGTGTCACACCTCCCGCAGGAGACCAAGAACAAGCTCAAGTCGATTTTGGAGATCTACGAGAAGTTCACGGGCGATGATCCGACTGAGGTTCCGATGAAGATCTTCCCGTCGGTTCATTACACGATGGGCGGGTTGTGGACGACTTATCAGGATGAGTGGCGTGATTCGGACCCGGCGGCTGATCCTCATGATCGTGAGAAGGTCTGCGGGATGAAGGCGGGTGATCCGAAGAACATGATGACGAACCTCAACGGGCTGTATGCCTTTGGTGAGGTGAACTATCAGTATCACGGCGGGACGCGGCTGGGGGCGAATGCGCTGCTGTCGTGTATTTTTGATGGTTTGTTCTGCGGGCTGAGTGTAGCGAACCACGCGAAGAATCCGGGTTCGACGCCAGCGGCGGAGCAGCCGGAGAGCCTGTTTGCCAAACATGTTCAGGAGGAGAAGGACCTGGCCGGTCAGCTCGAATCGAATCAGGGCGAGAACAACCCTTATGAGATTCATCGGATTCTGGGCGAGGAGCTGACGGACAGCTGCACGGTGATCCGTGAGGAGAGCCGGATGCTGGAGGCGCGTGAGAAACTGGCGGGGCTGCGCGAGCAGTACAAGTCGATCAAGCTGTCGGACACGGGACACTGGACGAACCAGAACCTGATGTTTGCCCGGGCGTTGGGTGACATGCTGATCTATGGGGATGCAGTCTTGGAGGCGGCGATCCTGCGGAAGGAGTCGCGGGGGTCGCATTACCGGCCGGACTACCCGGATCGGAATGATGAGAAGTTCCTGAAGACGACGGTCGCGAAGTATGACGCGTCGGCGGATCAGAGTGAGATCTGGTACGAGGATGTGCCTCAGCCGATGGTGGAGCCGCGAGCGCGGAACTACGGGAGCGTTGAGGCTAAGAAGGAAGAGAAGAAGCAGCCGGCGGCGAAGTGATCGCTGGTGTGGTTGTGATGGACGGACTGCTAGCTGAATAATCAACCTTGCGAGGTGTGTTTTCGATGATTGCCCAGAACAAGCCAGAGAAGTATCGGGTGAAGATCAAGCGTCAGGATGGCCCGAGTCAGCCTGCGTATTTCCAGACGTTTGAGGTGCCGTACCGGCCGGGTCAGAACATTATTTCGGTGCTGCAGTACATCGCGGCGAACCCGACGACGGTGGAGGGCGAGGGGACGACGACGCCTGTGTGGGACTCGGGTTGTCTTGAGGAGGTTTGCGGGTCGTGCACGATGGTGATCAATGGGGTGGCGAAGCAGTCGTGTTCGACGCTGGTGGACGAGCTGCTGCCGGAGGGGCACACGATTCTGATCGAGCCGATGACGAAGTTCCCGGTGGTGCGTGATCTGTTTGTGGATCGTGATCGGATGTTTGAGAACCTCAAGAAGGTCAAGGGCTGGGTGCCGATTGACGGGACGCATGATCTTGGTGAGGGCCCGCAGGAGTCGCAGGAGAGTCAGGAGTTTCGGTACGCGTTGTCACGGTGCATGACGTGCGGTTGCTGCCTGGAGGCGTGCCCGCAGTTTGAGAAGGACAATGATTTCATCGGCCCGCAGGCGATGGCGCAGGCGCTGTATTTCAACGAGCACGAGACGGGCAAGCAGCTCAAGGGTGAGCGTCTCGAGGCGCTGATGGGTCCGGGCGGGGTGAATGACTGCGGGAACGCGCAGAACTGTGTGAAGGTCTGCCCGAAGCACGTCCCGCTGACGGAGGCGATCGCGCGGATCGGTCGGCAGGTGACGTTTCATGCGGTGAAGAAGTTTTTTATGGGGAAGAAGTAACCCCCCCCACTTCCGGCAGGCTCTCAGATTGACTTATGTTCGATCGTACGGCCTGTGCTGTGTGGATTCTTGAGTGCACCACACAGCAGCTGCGCGGTTGTCTATCACGCGGTGATCACGATGAAGCTGGGGGATCGGGTATAAGTTTCGGGCATGAACCGATTCCAAAGACGGTGTTACACGCTGGTGAAGAAGCATGTGGAGCCGGGAGGGCGTGTGCTTGAGGTGAGTTGTGGTGAGGGGGAGATCCTCGTGGCGCTCAAGACGGATGGGTATGGGGTGGTGGCGACGAACTACACGGCTTACGAGTTGGGGGACCCGGCGATCGAGCGGCATGATGGGGTGGATTTGCTGGCGGGGCTGCCTTTTGAGGATGGAGAGTTTGATGGCGTGGTGTTGTCGGATGTGATCGAGCACATCTCGGATCATCCGAGGGCGTTGTCGGAGATTTCGCGGGTGCTGAGGCCTGGGGGTGTGGCGGTGATTCTTACGCCTAACACGAACCGGATCAGTTCGCGGGTGCATTATCTGTTCTCGGGGTTTCAGAAGGTGAAGCGGTCGTTCCCGGGGTTTGATGTTCCGGCAGGTGAGGCGTTTGCGTTTCACAACTACCCGCCTCATCTGCCGGTGTTTTTGTATCAGGCGCATAGCTACGGGCTGGGGCTGCGGGAGTTTGATGCGGAGTGGTACAAGCCCAAGAGTCTGTTGATGGGGGTTCCGCTTTATCCGGTGATCTGGCTGACGACGTGGTACATGACGCGTCGGCGGGAGCGGCACTTGCGTGGGCGCGATGAGGGGGCGCTGCTGCTTCGGGCGATGACGGGGTTCAAGGGGTTGTTTGGTGAGACGGCGGCGCTGGTGTTTGAGCGTACGGCTGATGGTGGTGATGAGCGTCGGGAGACGGCGATGCCGGCGTGGTATCACGGGCGGGGGGAGGTGGGGGTAAGGTCTTCGTGATTCGCGTCATGGGTCGCTCTTGAATAGTGATCGCAGTCACCTGCCTGGGTGGGTTGTTCGGCGAATAGTCTGGTGATGCAGCAAAGGTGTCTTGCCGGTGCTTGGATTAACCCGGGGATGTTGTTGCGGGGTTCAGGTCTTGTTTTCTGAGAGAGATGGAGCGAATGAGAATCGGTTGGATTATCTGCTCTGCGGCCTGCGTGGGACGATGCGCTAGGTCTGTACGCCTGCATGCCTAGCCGGTAGGATGGCAGCAGCCCAGTGGGACTAGCCAGTCGGTCATGCTTGCTATCTGCGGAGTAATAGGATCACGGTGGCCAAACCACGTCTTGACCATCTCAAGCGTCACGCGTATCTAGCCGGGTGCTTTGCGCGTCTGCTGCTGTTGGATCCATGGTCGTCGAGTGGTCGAGAGCGGCTGCGTGATACGGCCTCAGATCTGAAGTGGGGGGAGTTAAGCCCCGGTGGGCGGCCTGCTTCGATCGAAGATCTGACGCCTGGGAGTGATGATGTTCGTTTGATCTCGTTGGACTACGCGCTGTTCAACACGAGCTTTTTCGAGTTGTTTGTGCTCACGCGGCTGGTTCGTCACGCGTGTCCTCAAAGCGTGTTTGAGATCGGGACGTTTGATGGTCGCAGCACGTTGAACATGGCCTTGAACACGCCTGATACGACTGAGTTGCTGACGTTTGATCTCCCGCCCGGGCACGGGACATTTGGTGATCGCACGGAGGTCGGTGTTCGGTTTCGAGGCCATCCGCTTTCGTCACGGATCACTCAGTTGTATGGGAACACACGGTATTTTGATTTTACGCCTTATTTTGGGCGATGTGATTTTGTTTTTGTTGATGCGGATCACAGCTATGAGAGTGCGAACTTCGATACGGATACGGCGTTGAAGTTGCTCAAGCCGGAGGGAGGGATTCTTCTGTGGCACGATTACAGCAACTTCGCCGGGGTTCAGCGGGCTCTGGATGAGCGGATGGTTGAGGATCCACGGTTTGCCGGACTTACCTGGATTCAAGGCACGACGATGGCACTTCTAGAAGTAGGTGAAGTTGGCGTTCTGGGCAGGGCGAGATAGAGCGAGATATCGCAGCCTGCGGCTGATGGTGGTGATGAGCGTCGGAAGACGGCGATGCCGGTGTGGTATCACGGGCGGGGGGAGGTGGGGGGTTGATGCTGTGACCGGAGCAGGGAAGGCTGATGGTTCTAGAAGTTGCGATGGGATGGTGAGGGCTGGGCTGTTGAGTGAGTCTGGGCGACTCATCGGGTCCGATAAGGGTTATCAAATCTGCTGATGGTGCTGGACATCTGTGTGGTGGGCGGTATTACTTGGGGTGGTCTGTTGGTTGGATTTTTCCCTTTAAGGGAGTCGTGCCATGAGTAGCAAGATTCGGCTTGGATCGGTTCGTCCGCTGGTTCGTTATGTGGATGAGTGTCAGGCGGTGGTTGATGCTCAGTTCACGGTGCTTCCGCCTGTGCCGGGTGATGGGTATGCGGAGGCGGTGCCGGCGGCGGTTGATGTGATGGTGGAGATCGACAGCACGGATGGTTTTCACGATGAGGGTCAGACGCGGGCCCCGCTGGATGATGATCTGGTGGGCCGGGTTCGTTTTGATCTGGTCGAGCCGGATCGTTGGTGGCCTGCGGGGATGGGCGGCCAGAGTTTGTATGAGTTGACGATAAGTCTGATGGATGGCGAAGAGATGGTGGACCGTCAGTCGGTGACGATTGGGCTGGCGTCGGTGCGGCGGGAGGCTGGTGAGAATGTTGCGGGCCCGCCGCTGTTTCGGGTCAATGGGAAGTCTTGCCAGCTCGAGACGGTGCTGATGATTGACCGTATTGATGAGCGGCAGTTGCTGCCTGCGACGGGTCACTCGCTGCTGTTTGTGCGGGATCATTTTGGGACGGAGCTGCTTTATCAGGCGGCGGATCGGGCGGGGATTCTGTTGTTGCAGTCGATCCCGATTGACCCGGAGGGTCGTGTGGAGGCATCGGTGCTGCATCAGATTGATCGTCTGGCGGGGCATCCTTGTCTGGCGGGCTGGTACGTCGGTCATCTGGGTGACGTGTCGGACGCGGTGGCGGAGCATCTCTCTGCGTTGGACCCGACGCATCAGGTGCTGCGGGCGTTGCCGGACGGTTGGGCGGCGTAGGCGGGAACTCTCCGGCGCGAGTCGGCGTATAACAAGGGCATGAAATCAAGCCTCTGGATTGCTGTGGTGTTGGCCAGCCTTGCGGGCTGTGCGGCTGTGTCTGCTCAGGATCAGTCGATCGGGTCTGATAACCCGGGTGAGGCTGCGGTGGTGTCAGCGGAGGCGGAGCGGCTGCTAGAGCGTGTTGAGGGGGCGGCGGATGCGTTGGAGTCGTTGCGGGCACGGCTGCGGTATGACCGGATTCAGGGGTTGCTGGGCGATGAGCAGCGGCGGTTTGGGGAGCTGCGGTATGCGGCGGGCCCGCCGGCGAAGTTCGTGGTGCACTTTGAGTATCTGATTGTGGATGAGCGGCGGGATCGGCAGAACCGTTGGTATATTTTTGACGGGCGGTATCTGGCGGAGCGGCTGGAGGATGAGAAGCTGTTTATCCGGCGCGAGGTCGTCGGTGAGGATCAGGATGCGGCGGAGGTGGACCCGCTTCGGTTTGGTTCGGGGCCGTTTAGTTTGCCGCTGAACCTGAAGAAGGATGAGGTGCTGGCGCGGTTTGAGGTGCGGGTGATACCGGGTCGGTCGGATGATCCTGAGGGGACGTTTCATCTGAGGCTGACGCCTAAGGAGCATGTCGAGATTGATCAGACGGTGATTGATTTGTGGTACGACGAGGCGACGGCGTTGCCGCGGCGGGTGCGGACGCTGGACCGTAGTGAGAACGAGTCGATTATTGATCTGTTGCGGGTGCAGACGGGGGTTGGTGTGCGTGAGGCGGACTTCCGGACGGATGCGCCAGGGCGCGGGTACCGGGTGGAGGAGATTGAGTTGGAGGGTGGGGAGGGGTGATCAGGCGTTCTTGAGGGCTTCGAGGGCCTGGTCGATCTGGTCGTCGGTGTTGTAGGCGTGGGGGCTGAGGCGGAGTCTTCCGGAGCGGAGGGCGATGTGGATGTTCTGATCGGCGAGTTGACGGACAACGGCGGCGGGGTCCTGGCCTACGCGGGGCTCGATGACGATGATCCCGCTGCGTTCTTCGGCGTGGCGTCGTGGGGTGAAGAGTCGGTAGCCGAGATCGGGGAGGGCCTGGGCGAGTCGGTTGGTGTGGTGTTCGACGCGTTGCCAGAGGGTATCGGTGCCGATGCCGACGAGGAGTTCGAGGGCGGCGTGGAGGCCAAGGAGTCCGGGGATGTTGTATGAGCCGGGCTCGAAGCGTCGGCTGTCGGGGTGGAAGTTGAAGTCGTAGTTGCCGTAGTCGTCAGCGTTGACCATGTTGAGCCAGCCGACGATGGGCGGGTGGAGGAGTTGGCAGAGGTCCTGATGGACGTAGAGGATGCCTGCGCCTTCGGGGGCGAGCATCCACTTGTGTCCGTCAGCGGCGAGGAAGTCGATGCCCATGGCCTGAATATCGACGGGGAGAACGCCTACGGACTGGATGGCATCGACGCAGAGGTACCCCCCTACTTTGTGGGTGGTGTTGCTGATGGGTTTGAGGTCGATGCGGAAGCCGGAGGCATATTGGACGTGGGAGATGGCAACGAGTCGGGTTCGGTCGGTGATGGCGTCACAGACATCCTCGACGTCGATTCGGCCATCAGGTTGCTGGGGGACTTCGGTGAGGGTGACGCCCAGGCGTTGGAGGTCCTGCCAGGGGTAGCGGTTGGCGGGGTATTCGACGTTGGTGATGACGATGTTGTCGCCTGAGCGCCAGGGGAGTCCGCGGGCGATGGTGGCGAGACCGGTGGAGGTATTGGGGATGACGGCGATTTCGTGGGGGTTGCGGGCGTTGATGAGTTTTGCTGCGAGGGCGCGTAGGTCGTTGATTTTTCTGTACCAGCCGGTGTTGGTGTAGGGCTGGGTGGTGGCTTGCTGGGCGTAATGGTGGATGGCGTTGGCGGCGGGGCCACAGATGGGGGCGACGCCAGCGTGGTTGAGGTGGATCATGGCCTGAGCGGCTGGAAAGAGGGCCAGATCGTGGACTGATTGAGGGGAGATTGCGGTGGAGATCATGGGGGAAAGGGTAGCGGTCAACGGTGATGGTTGCAGCAAGTCGTGTGTGGTTCGGGGGATGAGAAGGTTGCTGTGACTTGAGGACCGATAATCGATTTCTTTCAAACAGGTTATGCGAGTGTTATTCGAGGCCGATACCAGAA
The DNA here is from genome assembly GCA_040222855.1 of Phycisphaeraceae bacterium. Lineage (NCBI taxonomy): Bacteria > Pseudomonadati > Planctomycetota > Phycisphaerae > Phycisphaerales > Phycisphaeraceae > Phycisphaeraceae bacterium. The sequence goes on from JAVKCD010000018.1 coordinate 155,099, forward strand.
ACGCACATTGTTCATTCATGGGTGCTATCGCGATGGAGCGAGCACCCCCAACGCCCGCGACGGGCACCCTAGGAAATGGAGCAGAATCATGCCGACTCGTAAGACCACCACTCGCTCGAAGAGCACGACCAAACGCACAACGCGTGCGAAGGCCGGCGCTCGCAAGACCACGGCGAAGGCTTCGACCCGTAAGACCGCGGCTCGCAAGACCACCACGAAGGCCAAGGCTGGTACTCGGAAGACCGCGACCAAGGCCAGCAGCCGTAAGACGACCGCGAAGAAGACCACGACTCGGGCGAAGGCTACTGGTCGCAAGACCACCGCTCGCAAGCCGGTTGCCCGTAAGACCACGGCACGCAAGACCACCGCTCGCAAACCGGTCGCCCGTAAGACCACGGCACGCAAGACCACCGCTCGCAAGCCGGTCGCCCGTAAGACCACGGCACGCAAGACCACCGCTCGCAAGCCGGTCGCCCGTAAGACCACAGCGCGGAAGACCACCGCTCGCAAGCCGGTCGCTCGTAAGACCACAGCGCGGAAGACCACCGCTCGCAAGCCGGTCGCCCGTAAGACCACGGCACGCAAGACCATTGCTCGCAAGCCTGCCGCTCGCAAGAGCACGGCCATCAAGAGTAAGGCTCGCAAGACGACAACTCGGGCCAAGGCTGCTGGTCGGAAGACCACGGCGCGTAAGACTGCTGCTCGTAAGCCTGCCGCTCGCAAGAGCACGGCTATCAAGCGCAAGGCTCGTAAGACCACGACTCGGGCTAAGGCCCGGAAGACCTCGGCGAAGTCTGGCGTTCTGCGTCGGATTGGCCGGAGCACCTCGCGGAGCACCCGTAAGGCTGCGTAAGCGAAGTTACCTTTGTGATTGACGGCGGCGTCCCCTTGACGGGGGACGCCGTTTTTCGTTTTACTGACTTTGATAACGATGACGAAGGATGGCGAGGGCGAGTTGGTCGTCGCCAGCACGGGTGATCTTAAGGTTGCCGGGGTCGCCTTCGATGCCGATGACGGTTTCGCCCAGTCGTTCGATGAGGGAGGCGTCATCGGTGACGTGAGCTTTGCCGGCTTTGAGGTCGTCGAGGGTATTGTCGAAGGCTCGTTTGAGCATGTCGAGCCGGAAGCACTGGGGGGTCTGGACTTCGACAAGACCGGAGCGGTCGATGGTGTTGCTGATGTGGGTAGGGTTGTCGGCGTGGGTCTGCTTAAGGGTGCTGGAGACGGGAAGGACGGGGATGACGGCGTGGTGGTGATCGAGGGCTGAGAGGAGGCGATGGATGGAAGCGGGGTCTGTACAGGGGCGGGCAGCGTCGTGGATGGCGACGTGGGTGGTGTCGGGGTGGAGGGTCTGAAGGGCGTTGTGGACGGATTCCCAGCGGTCGCGGAGTCCGCCTGGGCAGAGGGTGGTGTCGGCCTGGGCGAGGAGAGCGGCCCAGCGTTTGGCGAATCCGTCGCGTTCATCTGGGTGGACGACGAGGAGCCGCTGGGTGATGTGGGGCGCTTGTGCGAAGCGATCGAGGGCGTGGGCGAAGACTGGGCGGCCGTCGAGTTCGAGTTCGGTCTTGGTTCGACCGGCGGACAGACCGAAGCGGCTTCCTCGGCCGGCGGCGAGGAGGATGAGGGCGATGTTCTTGGAGGGCGGCTGGGTCAAGCGAGCATTATGGCGTGATGCGGAGGTCGATGGCGACCGGCATCAGGAGAAGGGCGGGCTCTCGCTGGAGGAGCATGGCACCCTGGATGATGGGGCCGACGTTGGACCAGCGGTCGCCGAGGAGGTTTCTGGCGAGGGCCGGGAGGGTGAGTTGGGTGGCGGGCGAGCTGACGCCGAAGGCTTGCTGCATGAAGTCTTGGAAGGAGAGCGGCTCGGGCAGGTTGATGACGTCGTACTCGCCTTCGGTGAGGTTGAGGTCTGAAGCGAGGTCGCTTAGAGCGATTTCGAGCCCGCCAAGGCGGTCGGCGAGGCCGTTCTCGGTGGCCTGCCGTCCGGTGAAGAGGCGGCCTTCGGCGACCTGGTCGATGCGGATAAGTCGCTCGCCGCGGCCGGTGCGGATGCGGTCAACGAACTGGTCGTAGATTCGTTCCATGAAAGCGAGCATGGTGTGGCGTTCGGCGGGGGTGAAGGGCCGATCGGAGGCGAACATGTCGGCCATGGGTCCGCGGGAGCGTACGGTGACGCCTAGGTCGAGTTTTTCGTAGAGGCCGGCGAGGTGGATCTTGCCGGAGACGACGCCGATAGACCCGACGATCGAGGGTGCTTCGACATAGATCTCGTCGCCAGCGCAGGCGATGTAGTAGCCGCCGGAGGCTGCGAGCCGTCCGACGCTGACGAAGACGGGCTTGGTCTCGCCGGTTTCACGGACGGCCTGCCAGATCACGTCGCTGGCGATGGCGGACCCGCCTGGTGAATCGATGCGGAGGACGACGCCTTTGATGTTGTCGTCTTCTTGGGCATCGCGGAAGGCGTCGATGAGGGTGTTGTGGCCGATGCTGTCATCGGAGAACTGGCCATCATCAACGGATGACTCACCCATGTGGATGGGCCCGCGGGCGTGGATGATGGCGAGGGTGGGGCCTTCGGTTTTGGTCTTCTGCTCGCGGAAGAGCATCTGGAAGAGAACGAAGGGGTTTTCGGGCATTTTCGCGGATGATGATCCGAGTTGATCGTCCCAGGTGATGTCGTTGCCGAAGGTCTTGACGATGACGGCTTCCATATCGCGGGAGGTGATCTCGTCGATGGCTCCGCGTCGGACGAGTTGGGTGTCGCTAAGCAGCCAACTGTCACGCATGAGGGCTTCGACCTGTTCGGCGGTAAGGTCGCGGCGGGTCGCGATGTGCTCGATGATCTGGTCGTAGAGATCGTCGAGGAGCCCATCCATGTTCTCGTCCCAGAAGGGCGTGGGGGCTTTGCGGGTGAGGGCTTCATCAGCCCCCTTGTAGCGGCCGACCTGCATAAAATCGGCTTCGATGCCCATGCGTTCGAGGAGTCCAGCAAGGTACATCTCCTCGGTGTGGAGGCCGTGGAGCATGAGCACGCCTTTGGACTGGAGCGCGATGATGTCGGCGTGGGAGGCGATGAGATAGGCGTTGGTGGAGTAGGTCTCGGAGAAGGTGATGATCTTCTTGCCGGTGTCGCGGATGCGGTCAAGGGCGCGGCCGAGGGCTTCGATCTGCTGAAGCGTGAGCCTGGGCTCGTTGAGATAGATCACCAGGCCGAGGTGGGTGTCGGATTCAGCGACGTGGTCGAGGCTCTTGATGACTGTGGTGAGGGATGGTTTTGCCTCGTCCTCGGGGACCCAGGCAAAGGGCAAGGGCCCATCGCGGAGGGTACCTGACAGTTCGATCCATCCGACGGTGCGGTCGCTCTGGGCGAAGGCGACCGCCGGGGTGAGGGTGATGAGGATGGTGATGGCGAGAAGTTTGGTGGTTAATAGGTTGAATGATCGCATGGTGTAGCCCTCCTTGGACTCTCTAAGGATATCGGCGTGAATCGTGAAAGGCTCGCTGGAATGTGATTATGCTTGGGTATGGCCCTGCAGCAGCTCAATCACCGGGGTGAGGAGGAGAAGCGGGCGTTGTACGGCTCGATCCTGCCTGAGCGGTGTTTTGAGCATCTGAGGCGGGTGGATCCCAAGCATTTTTCGGGTGTGGGGCTGGATGAGCGGAGTTTTCGGCTGGATGCGCGGGCGGGGTCATACGAGGCGCGGCTGCGCGTGCCTGCGGAGCGAGTTCACGGCGATTACGGGGTGAGTCTGGACCTGGCGGACGCGGGGGGTGGTCAGTTGGAGATCGGTTTTCTGGTGATTAACGACCTGAGCGCGCCGCGGTTTAATGTGGATGTGGACGAACTGGGGCGGATCACGTTGCTGGGGACGGCGGGCAGGAATATCGAGGAGGAGCGGCGAGCGATGCTGGCGGGGCTGGGTCCGTGTCAGGTGCGCAAAGGGCTTGGGCTGTTTGCGGAGTTGCTGCCGAGGCTGGAGTCGTTTGCCAAGCGACTGGGCTACTACGGGATCGTGCTGGAGCCGCTGACGTATCACAACGCGGTGTGGTACGAGAACCACGGGTTTGCGTACATTTCCGGGCGGCGGCGGATGCTGGAGATCGACCGAGCGTTTGCCCGGGGCGGGGCGTTGTATGAGGCGTTGGATGGATCAGATTTTCGTCAGCAGCGGTTCGCCCGGACGGCGCGGGGTCGGAGCTGGGCGATCCACGATGGCATCCTCGAAGCGATGGGTGGCGAGGCGCGAATGGAGCTTGAGATGGTGAAGGTGATCGGGCAGTCGTCGCATCAGGAGACGTTCCTGACGACGTGACCAGGGCCTTGAACTAAGTCGGTCGCCCCTTGAGTGTCAGGGATCAGCGTATGTAGGGCGGCGGCTCGGGGTGGACGCGGATGATGTCGTCGGAGACGGTCATCGTGTAGCCGGGTCGCTTCGTGCGGATGGTTGCGTAGAGAGCGTCGAGGGTGGGGTAGCCGTCCTGGCCGACGAACAGGCGGGCGTCGTCGATCAGGGCCACGTGCTCGAAGCGGGTGTCGGCGAGGACGGCGGCGAGTTCTTCGCTGATGGGTGTATCGGCGTCGCCTCGGGCGGTGAGGCCCTGGGAGTAGTGACCGTCGAGCCAGAAGAGCGTGGGGCGTTTGAGGGTCTGGATGAGATCGGGGAGGACTTTGCCGGAGTCGCCTTGGATCAGGCGGATGCGGGCGTCGCCGTCGAATCGCAGCGAGGCTTTGCGGTGGTAGTGATCGCTGAGTTCGATCGAGGTGAGTCGCTGGAACTGTTCTCGGACGGCGGCGAGGGTATCGCCCTCGTGGGTCCCGGTTTCGATCAGCTCGATGGTCTTGAATCGGTTGGCGTATTCGCGGATCGCCATCCACTTAACGACGGGGGGCGGCGGGTTGCGTTTGCCCTTCTGCATCCACCACCAGTAGGCGCGGAAGGTTTCGAGTCCTTCACCGACGGCAAAGCGTGCTGCGGCGACTCCTGTGGTCTTGACCATGCTGCGGATCATGTGCTTTCTCCCTTGGGTCTCCGACAGCAGGAGCATCGGCGATCCGCCCGTGCGGATTGACCGTTACAACCTCTTGAATCGTAAAAAAGCGCCAGGCTCAACGTCCGATATCAGCCTCGGCGTGAGGAGACGGTGCGCCAGGTGGCGAGGCCAGCGAGGAGGAGGATGCCTGCGGCGGAGGAAGATGGGAGCGGGATGAGGCGAGCATCGACGGCGAAGTCGGCTGAGGCAGCGATCGCGTCGGCGAGGGGGCCTTCGATCGCTTCGGCTGATTGCGAGGGGATGCCCATGTAGACGAAAGCACCGTCACCGAAGAATCCGCCGAAGACGCTGGACAGGTCGGTGTCGCCATAGAAGCTGATGAGTGACGGCGAGAAGGTTGACTTGAGGGTGAGGGCGTCCGCACTGGTGGTGATGCTCACGGGTGCGACATCGAAGGGAGCGCCCGTGAACTCAAGTGTGGTGCTGGTGGAGCCGGGGTCCAGTGCGTACTTCACGGCGGTGCCGAAGAAGAAGTTGATCGCCGAGAGTGCTTGCGAGGATCGTGTGCCTGCGATGAGGACGCCCCCGCCCTGGGCGACGTAGTTGCGGACATCCTCTCGCGCTGAGAAGGCCATGCCCGCCATCAGTGACCCGGTCGTGTACTGATCGAGGACCAGCAGATCGGTGGCGGCGAGGGTGAGGGCCAGGCTGGGTGGTGAGAAGTCGTCAAAGACCGTGAGGGTGTCGCCCTCGGCGGCGAGCCGCTGGGCGATGGGAGCGTCGAGGACCTGCTGCGAGGTCACCGAAGGGTTGGCGTAGAAAGAGACTGTCCGTGCATCAGCGGTGCTGGCAAGCAACAGGCTGGCGAGTAGGGCCAGGGACTTTCTCGTCGTTAAGTTTGTCACGCTGGTATCGCGGCGCGAGGACATACCATTCCACCCTTCCGGGGATCGCGCCGGTTAGGCGTTACCCGGAACTACCATCGTCCGGTATGGGGTGGGGCTTTATCGCCTTCTGGGCTGAGCGGCCCAGCGCATCTTGTAGGAGAGCATGGTCCAATAATTGTGATCGGGATTATGGATCAGGCGGACTCGTGAGGGGTGCCTCCTGACCAGGAGCTGCTGGCCGTCGGCGAGGGGCGAGAGTTTCTGGCCGTCAATGACCAGGGTGGTGCCCTCGTTCGCGCGGAGGACCTGGACCCAGACCTCGCAACTGGCATTGAAGACGATCGGGCGGAAGGCGAGAGACTGCGGGGCAAGGGCGGAGATGACCAGGCCGTCGATGCCGGGGGAGAGGATGGGCCCGCCTGCGGAGATGTTGTAGGCGGTGGACCCCGAGGGTGTGGCGATGATGAGACCATCTCCGCCAAACTGAACGGAGGAGTGAAGGGTGCGGCGGGGTTCGATGGCGAGATCGAGGTCGATCATCCGGTACGGGGGGCCAGCGGTGATGACCACATCGTTCATTGCGATCGAGCGGAAGACGGGTTCGGGCATCGCGGCCAAGCCGTCTTGCCCGCCCCACTTGGGCGCGTTGGCGGGGTAGACCAGCGCCTCGATCATCAGCCGCTGGGTAGCGCTGCAGCTACCGGCGATGAGGGCGTCCCAGTGCTGCTTGACGTCTTCGATGGTGAACTCGGCAAGAAACCCGAGCTTGCCGAAGTTGATGCCGAGTAGTGGAATGTCGATGTCGGCGAGGTTGCGGGACTGGGCGAGCATGGTGCCGTCCCCGCCCAGGACGATCGCCAGGTCGGCCTCGGGGAGGCTGGCGGCCTGATCTTGATTGAGGGAACAGATATCGGGCTCGGAGACGATGATCGCGCGCTCGCTGAGCCAGGGGCGGAACGATTCGAGGGCCTCGGCAACGTCGCTCTTTTCCAGGTTGGCCAAGATGATCACACGCGGCCGCTCGGGGAGCGGGCTGACGTCGCGGGGATCGGTCATGGGGTCCTGAGTTTGTGTCATGGCTGTAGTGTACGCGCTGCGGTCCCTGACTCAGATCGGCAGGAACGGCGATTAAGCCGATAGGAAACTCATGCAGGCACTCGTACTGGACCAGGATGGTGGCGTCAGGCTTAAGCAGGATCACGCCGAGCCGCGTGCCCGGACGGGTGAAGTCGTGATCCGCCCGCTGCTGATGGGCGTGTGTTCGACGGACCTGGAGTTGGCGAAGGGTTATATGGGCTTTGCGGGGGTTCTCGGTCACGAGTTCGTGGGCGAGGTGATCGAGGCGACGGACGAGAGCGGCAAGGCGTGGCTCGGCAAACGTGTGGTCGGTGAGATCAATGCCGTGTGCGGGGCGTGTGATCTGTGCCTCAAGGGTCTGCGTGAGCATTGTCGGTCGCGGACGGTGCTCGGTATTCAGGGGCGAGACGGCGTGTTCGCAGAGCGGTTTTCGCTTCCTGTCAAGAACCTTCACGAGGTGCCGGGGCATGTGAGTGACGAGCAGGCGGTGTTTGTGGAGCCCTTGGCGGCGGCGTATCAGGTCGTGCGGCAACTCACCGTCGAGGGTCGTCCCTATGTCACGGTGCTGGGTGATGGGCGGCTGGGTTTGCTTTGTGCGCAGGTGCTCGGCGAGTTGAACGCGACCGTGCGACTGATCGGTAAGCATCCTGAGAAGCTGGCGCTGGCGGAGAAATGGAAGGTGCGTCATCGCCTGCTTGGCGATGTCGGGCTGCGGCAGGATCAGGACATGGTGATCGACTGCACCGGCTCGGCGGAGGGGCTGACCACGGCGCTCGGGATGGTTCGCCCGCGTGGGACGATCGTGCTCAAGACAACGGTGGCGGTTAGCTCGTACCCGGAGCCGGTGGACTTGTCGCGGGTGGTGATCGATGAGATCACGGTGATCGGTAGTCGTTGCGGTCCGTTCGGGATGGCGTTGGATGCACTGGCGCGCGACGCCGTGGATGTCGTGAGTCTGATCAGTCGTCGCGCGAAGCTGTCGTCGGGCGGGGAGATTCTGGCCGCGGCGAAGCAGCCTGGTGTCATCAAGGTGCTGGTCACGCCCTGAGGCCTGAACCACGCGTGAGGGGTTATTGGACCGGTAAATCGGGTGGAATGCCTCTGGGCCAGCCTAACTCGGTGCGGGTAACTGTCGATAGCTCTGGTGGGTGGAATCACGGCGCGCGAGGTGCGACGTGCTGAGGCCGGTAGTCCCGCTGGCCTGGAACTGGAGTGACTCCCATGCGTGGGTGGTCGATTGGATTAACGCTGGGGATGCTGCTGGCGGCCGTGACGACGGCGGATGCGGCCACGCTGCGCTGGTCCGGGACGATCACGATGAGCAGCGGTCCGATCGGCGGGCTGGTTCCCGTGGGGAGCACCTGGGTACTGACTGCGCAGTACCCGGATAGTCCGGTGGATCAGGACGCGAGCGATCCGGACGTGGGGCGTTACCGCGCGACCTCGGCCACGCTGGTGGCGGGGACGTTTAATCTCACACAGTTTGTCAGCAGCACGCTGGACCTGACAATCCGCAATGATTTCGACACCGGCGCGGGGACGATCGATCGCGCGACGTTCTCTTCGACGTTTGCTGCGGGGTCGATGCTGGCGGACATCGGGACGTTGGCGAGTTTCTTCTCGAACGATGCGTTCCCCGCTCAAGGATTGAACATCGCGGACTTCCCGGACCCGATCCCCGGGGTGGTCTACGACACGCGGCAGTTCGACATCATCATCGGCGTCTCGCGGCTGATCGGGATGGTGGAAGAGCTCACGAACACGGGCCCGCCTGTGATGACGATTCCTGCACCGGGGACGGGGCTTCCGTTGTTGATGGTGCTGTTGTCACTGCGTCGGAGGGTCTGAGACTCAGGGCGTGATCCCCGTGTCATCCGAGAGGATGCCAGCGAGCACCAGGGCCGCGACGGTGATCCCGAGGGCTACGCGATACCAACCGAACACGGCGAGGCCATGCCGTTGGAGGTAACTGACCATCCATCGCACGGCGACAACGGCGGAGGCCCAGGCGGCGATGGTCCCGATGAGCATGGGCGTCCAGCCGTAGGCTTCGAGCATCACCGGCCCGGCGTCGATGGCTTTGTAGAGCGTCGCAGCGAGCAGGGTGACGACGCCGATGAGGAATGAGAACTCGACGGCGGCGACAAGACTCAGTCCAACGAGAACACCCGCGACAATCGTCATCAGCGAGCGACTGGTACCGGGCCACATCGCGACACACTGGAGCAAGCCGATGATCAGCGCCATGCGCCAGGTCATGTCGTCGATGCCCAGACCGGGTTTGACCTCGGCGACGGGTTCTTTGCGTTTGCGCCAGGCATCGACGATGAGGATGGCAAGACCGCCAATAATCCAGGCGGCGATGATTGGCCAGAGACCGAAGAGGTATTGCTCGATGGCGTCATCAAAGAGACGGCCGAGAATGGCAGCGGGGATGAAGGCGACGATGAGGTTGCGTGTGAGGCGAGCGCCAGCGGGGTCTTTGGCTTTGAGCAGTCCGACGGACCCGAGCGAGCCTAGGACGCCCTGTCGAACCCGCTGGGCGTATAGGCCGAGGACGGCGATGATCGCCCCGCCCTGGATGCAGATGGCGTAGGCGTTGGCGGCCTCGCCGGAGAGCCCCATGGCCCGCTGGGTGAGGATGAGGTGGCCGGTGGAACTCACGGGGAGGTACTCGGTGAGCCCTTCCACGATGCCGAGGATGATCGCCTGCCACCAATCCATGCACTAAACTCCTGATAGATCAAGTCTTAGCATCGGATCAGTGGCCACGGCACCATGATTCATCCTTTTATCCGGATGAATGGATAAATGAATCCATCCGATGTAGGATCAACATCGACCATTTGACCCCCCAGGGCCTTGGAACCAACACTTATGAGCCAGTTTGCAGACCAGATCGCTCGGCGTGTCCTCTTCTTTGACGGAGCTATGGGCACGTCGATTCACTCCATCGAAGACCTCGACCTTGAGCGTGATTACCTCGGTCGTGAGAACTGCACCGAGGCCCTGCTGCTGACGCGGCCGGAGCTGATTCAGGGCATCCACGAGACGTTCCTGGAAGCCGGTGCTGATGGCGTTGAGACCGACAGCTTCAACGCATCGCTCCACACCATGGAGGATCAGGACCTCACGGATCGTGTGTTCGAGTTGAACAAGACGGCTGCGGAAGTGGCGCGGGCGGCGTGTGAGAAGTACGCGACGCCCGAGCGCCCTCGGTTTGTGATCGGGTCGATGGGGCCGGGGACCAAGCTGATCACGCTGGGACAGATCGACTGGGACACGATGTTCGTGTCGTATCGTGAGCAGGTGCGCGGGCTGCTGGCGGGCGGAGCGCATGTGCTGCTGATCGAGACGGCCCAGGACATCCTGCAGGTCAAGTGTGTGATCAACGCGGCGGTCGCTGCGCTCGAAGAGAAGGGTCTGCGGCCAGACACCGGGACCAACGGCGGGGACGTGCCGATCATGGTGCAGGTCACCATCGAGCAGTTTGGCACGACGCTGATCGGAACGGACATCGCGGGCGTCGCTGCGGCGCTCAAGGACTACCCGATCTTCTCGCTGGGGATGAACTGTGCTACCGGGCCTGTCGAGATGGGTGAGCACCTGACTTATCTATCCAAGAACTGGCCCGGGCGGCTGAGTTTGTTGCCCAACGCCGGCTTGCCGATGCTGGTGGAGGGCAAGACGGTGTTCCCGCTTCAGCCAGAACCGTTTGCCGAGAAGGTGGCGGAGTACGTCGAGACCATGGGCCTCAACATCGTGGGCGGCTGCTGCGGAACGACGCCAGCGCACATCACCGGGCTGGTCGAGGCGATCGGTGTCGAGCATCCGCCATCGAGCGTCAGCAAGCAGTCTTGGAAACCAGCGGTGTCGTCGCTGATGGGCTCTGTCGAATACCGGCAGGACAACTCAATTCTGAACATCGGCGAGCGCACCAACGCGTCGGGCTCGCGTGCGTTCAAGCGTCTGCTTGAGGCCGAAGACTGGGACGAGATCATGTCGCTGGCCAAGGAAATGGTGCGCGAGGGCTCGCACGTCATCGACGTGAACGTGGACTACGCGGGGCGTGACAACGCCGCCGACATGAAGCTGATCGTCGGCAAGCTGGTGAACCAGGTCAACGCCCCATTGATGCTCGACTCGACCCAGCCGGCAACGATCGAGGCCGGGCTGAAGGTCGCGGGCGGCAAGTGCATTATCAACTCAGCCAACCTCGAAGACGGCGAAGAGAAGTTCGCTGAGATGTGTGAGCTCGCGAAGAAGTACGGAGCCGGGCTCGTGCTCGGCACGATCGACGAGGACCCGGAAGAGGCGATGGCGCGGACCCGCGAGCGGAAGCTGGCGATCGCTGAGCGGATGTACGACCTCGCGGTCAACAAGTACGGGCTGGACCCGGCGGACCTGATGTTCGACCCGCTGGTGCTGCCGGTCTCGACGGGCATGGACAAGGACAAGCGGTCGGGTCTGGAGACGATCGAGGGCACGCGGCTGATCAGCCAGCGCTTCCCCGAGTGCCAGATCACCTGCGGGTTATCGAACATCAGCTTCGGCCTCAACCCCGCGGCACGTCAGGTGCTTAACTCGGCTTTCCTTTACGAGCTGGTGCAGGCGGGGATGACCTCGGCGATCCTGCACGTCTCGAAGATCCTGCCGAAGAACCGCATCGATGACGCGCAGTGGCAGGCGGCCTTGGACCTGCTCTACGACCGCCCCGCTGAGACGCCTGTGAAGCTCAGCACCGGGGACGAGACCACCGACCCGCTGCAGATCTTTATCGACCTGTTTGCCGACGCGAGCGTGCAGTCGACCAAGGTGGACTTGTCCGAGTTGACCCTCGAAGAGCGGATGCGGCGGCACATCATCGACGGCGAGCAGAAGGGTCTGCCCGAGACGCTCGACGAGGCGATGCAGACCTACCCGCCGCTGGCCATCATCAACGATCACCTGCTTGACGGGATGAAGGTCGTCGGCGAGCTGTTCGGCTCGGGCCAGATGCAGTTGCCGTTCGTGCTGCAGTCGGCGCAGGTGATGAAGAAGGCGGTGGCGCACCTCGAACCGCACATGGAGCGCGTCGAGGGTCAGACCAAGGGCACCATGCTGCTGGCGACGGTGCGCGGCGACGTGCACGACATCGGTAAGAACCTTGTCGACATCATCCTGACCAACAACGGCTACACCGTGCACAACATCGGGATCAAGATCCCGGTCAATGAGATCATTGCGAAGTACCACGAGACCAAGCCGGACGCGATTGGGCTGTCGGGGCTGCTGGTGAAGTCCGTCAACGTGATGGAGGAGAACCTCAAGGAACTCAACGCGCAGGGCATCGACATCCCGATGATCCTCGGCGGGGCTGCGCTCTCGCGGCACTACTGCGAGAGCCACCTGCGCAGCATCTACAAAGGCCGGGTGTTCCACGGCACCGACGCTTTCGAGGGCCTGCGGCTGATGGATTGGATCGTCAATGACCGGATGGACGAGCTCGATAGCGAGATCGAGACCCGACTGAGCAAGCGAGCGCAGACCGATGAGAAGCTCGCCGTGATGGCCGAGAAGAAGAAGTCCGAGGCCGAAGCGGCAGGCGGGGGCACCGCGGTGGCTGCGCCGGCTCGCAGTGAGGTTGCAACGGACGTGCCGGTGCCGGCCGCGCCGTTCTTTGGCAGTCGGGTGGTCGAGGACATCCCGCTGGACCAAGTGCTGCCGTTTGTCAACAAGATCGCGCTCTATCGCGGGCAGTGGCAGTTCAAGAAGGGCAAACTCTCGGACGAGGATTACGAACGGCAGATCAAGGACGAGGTCGAGCCGATCTTTCAGGGCCTGCGCCAGCGGGCGAAGGATGAGGGCTTCCTGTCGCCTCAGGTGGTGTACGGCTACTACCCGTGCCAGAGCAGCGGGGACGACCTGATCCTGTTCGACCCCGAGGATCACGACCGGGAGATCGAGCGTTTCAGCTTCCCCCGTCAGCCAAGCCGTAAGCGGATGTGTATCGCGGATTTCTACCGGTCGGTGGAATCGGGCGAGAAGGACGTGATCGGCCTGAGCTGCGTGACGGTCGGTCACGAGGCGAGCCGGATCGCCAAGAAGCTGTTCGACGCCGACGACTACCAGCAGTACCTCTACGTTCACGGCTTTGGCGTCGAGACCGCCGAGGCGCTGGCGGAGCTGTGGCACAAGCGCATGCGCGCCGAACTGGGTATCGGCAACGATGACAGCTCGACCATCCGCGAGCTGTTCACCCAGCACTACCGCGGGTCGCGCTACAGCTTCGGCTACCCGGCGTGCCCGGAGATGTCCGACCAGGAAAAACTGTTCCGCCTTCTGGAGCCGGAGCGGATCGGCTGCACGCTGACCGAGAACTGGCAGATCGACCCCGAGCAATCGACCTCGGCGATCATCGTGCATCATCCGGAGGCGAAGTATTTTAATGTGTGAAACAGAGTATCAGTACCAATCCAGGACCCGCTCTGCTTGCTGCTGAAGCCTTATCGAGATACTTGCGATGACTCTCAGGCAATACAAACAAGCAAGCACTTCGAGTATCAGAATGACTCCTGACTGAAGCAGCAGCATGATGAATCCATAACTCACAAACCTGTTCATAAGACTATCCGGGTCAGACGCGATATTGCCAAGCATGTAAGCCATCGTGACGGTGAAGACGATCATGTAAAACACCGGTTGAAGAAGATCAAGTATCCACCACTTCACAGCATCAGCAAGTGTGTGCTCAACACTGTAAACACCATCTGCTTCGGGTGTGGATGCCCTGACCACTCGTCGAATCATCAGATATGGAACGAACCACCAGGCGATCGGAATCAGCCACCAGACCCAGGCCATGGTCGGTGAAGTACGGACTGAGTTGTCTCCAAGAGCGAGCAGGTTAGTGACGATCCTGTGACACCAGACCAGAAAAACAATGCCCGCGAAAAGGTAAGCGATCTGCGTGATCCAGTCTGTGATCTGCGTGGCGAGAGCCACCCCAATGGACAATGCGGACTCCGGCTGCGTGCCAGGCTCATGGGTGTAGGCGCTGTCTCCCAGAATAAGCGATGCAGCCAGCAGAGCCATGAGGTTTAGCAGCATCATGGCAATGTATAGCCAAGTAGTGATGGCCACCCAGCGGCTGAGTTCGCCGTGAGGAAGATAGTCTTCGGGGGTGTAGCTTCTCACCATCACAACCCCCGATACCGCCCGCCCCCCAGATTCGGCGGGAGGTTGACCTCGTCCGCTTTCTGTTGCTGCATCTGAGCAAAGACGACCTCGGCTTTCTCGTCCTGCATGCGCGAGTAGTCGCGGACCATACCGATGAGATAGACCGCCGACGTGATCCCGGCCACTACAGAAAACGCGCTGAAGATCATCGCCGCCTGCGCGTTGTTCTGATCGATCATGGTGCTGGCAATGCCGTCGCAGAGCCCGCCAAGCAGAACCATCGCCCACCAGATCGCGACGCGGCTGGGGGTCGGGTCGGAGAGGTGATCGATGTCGCCGGTGTCCTCCCTCGCCGCCAGAGCGATCTGCTTCATCACCCTGAAGGGCATCACGAGGTTGGCGAACGGGACCAGGTGCCAGAGCCAGGCACCGTGTGGGCTCGCCGCCACGCCACGGACACCCAGCGCGTGGCTGTTCTTGATCGCCCGGTACATCCAACGGAAGTAGAACACGATCGAGGCAATGGCCGCGACGAGAAAGAGCAGCCAGCAGAAACCCATCAGGGTTGCCAACAGGGCCTCCTGATCGGAGACGTACTCGACGTCGAGATCATCCCACGTCTGCGGGAACTGCTGCCTGCCGATGGCATCAAGCGCCGTCGCGGGGAGCAGCGTCACATAGGTGGCGATCGTTGTGACGACCACCCATCCCCCAAGGGCTTTGGGCGATCGGTACTCGTCGGCGTAGACCTGTGTTCTCATGCGGGACTCCCGGTTAGGCCCTGAAAGCATAAGGTTTTCGCCGACCGCCCGCGATGGCGGTTGCTGCCGATCGCGTTCCGGAATATAGTTGTTGGAACAAGGAATAAGCCGCCCCGCTGCGGTGTTAGCACGGGACGGCTAATGTTGATGGACACGATTGATACCACGAACCGGAGACCCGCCATGCTTCGCAACCTGATGATGGTCACGACCCTCGCCGTGATGGCCCTGACCGCGCCTGCCTGGGCTCAGGAGACCTACGAACTGGACACAGCTCACACCTCGATCGTCTTTAAGGTCGATCACGCGGGCCGGAGCTTCACGTGGGGTCGGTTCAACGACTTCAACGGCAGCTTCACGATCAACCGCGAGAACCCCGAGCAGTCGCGCTTCGGCTTCACGGTGCAGGCCGAGAGCCTCGACACCAACCACGACCGCCGCGATGGCCACCTGCGCTCCGGCGACTTCTTCAACGTCGCCCGTTACCCCGAGATCACGCTCACGAGCAAGACGATCGAGCCCATCGAGGACGGTCTGCGTGTCACCGCTGACCTGACGCTCCTGGGCGAAACCCGTGAAGTGACCTTCGACCTCGCCGAGATGGCCGAGGGTGAGGCCCGTGGCAACTACTACAAGGGCTATGACACCGAGCTGACCATCCAGCGCTCCGACTTCGGCATGGAGTACGGCCTGGGCGGGATCGGCGACGACGTGACCCTCTATGTCAGCTTCGAGGGCATCCGCCAATAATCCCCCCCGCATTAGGCTTCGAGTCCCCCGTCAAGCGAAGGGGGCACGAGGCTCAGACATTGGAGATTGGTGATGCAGCCGGACGACCCGCAGTGGATCTTGATGGGCGTGCTCCCGCAGGCCGTGGCGGTTGGGGTGGTGACGCTGATCCTGACGCTGCTCCTCGGCAAGCTGATGCCGAGAAAGGCCGCCGCTGCGATTGTGCTTGGCGTCTCGGCGGCGTTTGTCTGGAGTTGGCTGACGATCCTGGGGATGCCGGACTGGCCGCCTTCGACCGAGCGCGACTGGCTGCTGGTCGCGGTGCTGCCCGGAGCGATGGTGATCGGCCTGCTGTCGAGTCTGAGCAAGATTGAACCCGTCGTATGGATCGGGCGGGTGATGCTGTACGCCGTGATTCCGTATCTCGCGGTCGTGGACTCGCCTTATCTCGATGCTGAATCGTCACGCGGCTGGCGTGAAGCGGAGCGGGCTCTATGGCTAGGCGGACCCGCAGCAGCACTGCTGATGATCCGGGTGCTGATGGCGCTGCGTGGGCGTGGTGACACGGCTCGGCATCGCGGGTTAGCCGTTGGCGTCACCGGCATCGCAACCGGAGCCCTGTGCCTGATGTCCGAGGCGGCGGGGACCGGGCAGTTGGCGATCGCACTTGGCGCCGGGCTTGTTGCGGCTGGTGTTGGTTTGTTGATCACACGGTCGGGTCCGATACAAGCAAGACTTGAAGACGTGGCCCTCCCGGTACTCGGGATGCTGATGCTCAGCGGGATTCAGTTCGGCGGGGTGTCGGTGCGGCACGCATTGACTCTGACCGCGGGCCTGACCGCGTGGGCAGCGCTCGGCGTGATCCCGATTCTGTCGAGCCTCCCGCTGATCGGCTGGTTGGGCCGATGGGTCGTGATGCTCGGGCTCATCGCATGGCCGCTGGCCGAGACGGCGATCGCTTTTTCGCAGGATCAGTCGGACGACTACGGCTACTGATCCGATGCCCTACCATCGGGTGATGGCTCACGACGCGCCCACGACAACACCCGCCACGCTCATCATCGGCTGCGGCTACCTCGGCCGCCGTCTCGCCGAGCGTTTGATTGCCAGCGGGCAGCCGGTCTACGGCACCACCCGTGGAGAGAGCCGTGCTCGTGAACTGGCGAGACTGGGCGTGCGCCCGCTCATGCTCGATGTCACGCAGAAGCTCACGTTGACGGCGTTGAAACCCGCGATCGACGAGCCCGCCATTAATGTCGCCTACATGGTTCCTCCGGGCCGGCCGCGAACGCATCCGGGGCCTGAGGTGACGGTGCGAGAAGGGATCGCCAACACGGTGCGGGCACTCAAAGGGGCAACGGTGCGGCGTGCGGTGCTGGTGTCATCCACAGCGGTCTATGGCGGGGCGTCGGGTGAACGTGTTGACGCTGACACGTCCGCGCGACCGGCTCACACTCGCGGGCAACTACTGCTCGATGGCGAAAACTCATGGCTCGCTGGCGGCGATGCGTTTCGCGTGCTCCGGCTGGCGGGGATCTACGGCTGCGGTCGTGTCGTCGGATTGGAGGCGGTGAAGAATCAATCGCCGCTCATCGGTGATCCTGAGGCGCTACTCAATCTCATTCATGTCGAGGATGCCGTCTCGCTGCTTGACGCCATGCTCAACACGTCCTGTGGCCGGATTGAGGTCGGTGCCGATGGCCACCCCCCTGCTCGCCAGGCGTACTACAGCGACCTCGCCGCACGGCTTGGTGTCGACCCGCCTCGGGTGATGACCGAAGCCGAGGCGCAGGCCGAGCTGGGCATTGACCCCGCTTCACTCCGTCGCGCCGGATCGAAGTTTGTCGATCCTGGACCGACCATTCAGCGCACCGGTTGGCGGCCGCGTTTCATCGATCACCGCATCGGGCTTGATGATGCCCTAAGCGACCCCGCCGAAGGCTGAACCGGCCCTGCTACACTGACGGCATGCATCGAACGGACCTCGATCCACACACCGCTGGCCTCGACCCTCTTCTCGACGGGCTCACCGAGCCCCAGCAGGAGGCGGTGGTTCACGTCGATGGCCCGCTGCTGGTCCTCGCCGGCCCCGGTTCGGGCAAGACCCGGGTGATCACCCGGCGGATCGCCCACTTGATCGAGCGCGTCGGCATCGCGCCCTGGAACGTGCTGGCCATCACGTTTACCAACAAAGCCGCCGGCGAGATGCGCGAGCGTGTCGGCCAGCTCCTGACCGAGCGTCAGTCTCGGGCGGTCACCATCGCCACGTTCCACAGCCTGTGCGCCCGGCTGCTGCGGATCAATGCGGAACGACTCGACCTGCCGCCCGGTTTTTCGATCTACGACACCGCCGATCAGAAACGCGCGATGAAAGAGGTGCTCTCCGACCTGGAGATCAGCACGAAGAACTTCCCGCCCGCCTCGATGCTCTCAGCGATCAGCACCGCCAAGAACGATCTGATCGACGCCGAGACCTTCGCCCGCGAGGCTCAGGATTTCTACCGCAAGACCGTCGCCCGGGTCTACACCAAGTACACCAAGGTCCTCAAGCGGAATCACGCCCTGGACTTTGATGACCTGCTGATGCGGACCGTCGACCTGCTCGAAGGCGTCCCCGAAGCCGCCGCGGAGCTGCGCGAACGCTACCAGTACATCTTGGTTGATGAGTATCAGGACACCAACGGGGCCCAGTTCCGCATCGCCGAGCTGCTGGCCCAGGGCCACAAGAACCTGTGCGTGACCGGCGACCCGGATCAGTCGATCTACGGCTGGCGCGGGGCCAACATCCAGAACATCCTCGATTTTGAGAGCCACTTCCCCAACGCGCTGACGGTTCGGCTCGAACAGAACTACCGGTCGAGCGCCGTGATCCTGCGTGTCGCCGACGCGCTGATCCGCAACAACCGGGCGCGCAAGCACAAGGCCCTGTGGACCGACAACGCCGACGGCGAACCGGTCACGGTCTCCCGCTGCCGGGATGAGCACCACGAGGCCAAGTGGGTCGTCGATCGGTTCAAAGAGCTCAACGAGGAGGGTGTCGCCTGGGGCCAGATGGCGATCTTCTACCGGATGAACAGCCTCAGCCGTGTGCTGGAAGAGGCGTTCCGAGACGCGGGCATCCCGTATCAGATCGCTCGCGGGACCGCGTTCTACGACCGCGCCGAGATCAAGGATGCGCTCGGTTATCTCCAGGCGATCGTCAATCCGGCGGACGAGGTCGCGTTGCTGCGGATCATCAACACGCCCACCCGGGGCATCAGCGACAAAACGGTCAAGGCCATTCAGGCCACAGCGACACGCCACGACCTGGGCTTCATCGACCTGATGCATCGCCCGAACGATGTCGCGGAACTCGGCACCCGCGCGGTGACGAGCGTCGAGGCGTTCGCCACCAGCATGAAACGCTGGCGTGCGTGGACCGATCCATCCCAACCGGACGCCGCCGACCGCCCGGCGAGCCTCCGTGACCTCGTCGATCAGGTCCTCCGGGAATCCGGGTTGCACAAGCACTACGCTGAAGACAAGTCGGACCCCGATCGCGAGCGTCTGGCCAACCTCGCCGAGCTGGTCACCTTCGCACAGCAGTTCGAGGAGCATTTCCTGCTGGAGACGGTTGAAGAACTCGGCCAACCAACGCCGCACCTTGGCGACCGGCTGCTTGCCCTGCTCGAACGGGTCGCGCTGGTCTCGGATGTGGATGGCGTGGCCTCGGATCAAGGCTCGGTCACGATGATGACCCTGCACGCGGCCAAGGGGCTGGAGTATCCGACAGTCGCGATCGTCGGCGTCGAGGATGGCCTGCTCCCGCACGACCGCTCGCAAGGCTCTGAGCGCGAGATCGAGGAAGAACGCCGCCTGCTGTTCGTCGGTATCACCCGTGCGATGAAACGACTCTTCCTGACTCATGCGAAATACCGAGCCAGTTATGGCCAGTCCATCGCGACGATCCCGTCGCGATTCCTCAGCGAGTTGCCGCGCGAAGAGCTGATCCAGGTCGAGCCCGAGTCAGCGGAGATCGATGACTTCCTCTCCGCGGCCAGCGCGCGACTCCAACGACGCTCCGCGATGATGCAGGAGAGCGCCTACCCGGAGGGTTCGCTCGTCCGCCACCCGCAGTTCGGCCTCGGACGTGTCCTCGATGTCGCGGCCTCGGGTGCCCACACCAAAGCCCGGGTCCAGTTCAACACCGCTGGCACGAAAACCCTGATCCTCCAATACGCCCGGCTGGAGCTGGTCGAGTCATGAGCGTGCGGACCCGGATCAAGATCTGTGGGATTCGTCAGCCCGATCACGCCCGTGCGGCGGTTGCCGCAGGAGCCGACGCCATCGGGATGGTGTTCGTTGAAGGATCACCACGGCGTGTAACGCTCGAGGAGGCCCGTGCCGTCGCTGCGGCCGTCCCGGCGTTCGTCGATCTGGTGGGGCTGTTTGCCGACCACCCCGCTGAGGAGACCCGGAGGATCGCAGAGGCCACCGGCATCCACACGATTCAGCTTCACGGCCATGAGTCGCCGGGGATCCTCGAACAACTCCGGGACCACCGGGTCATCAAAGCCCTGCCCTTCACCGATGATGCCTTCGCCCAACACGGCGACTGGCTGCACAACCCCCGCGTTCGGGCCATCCTGTGGGATACCCCGCCCGAAGCTGATGGAGCGTGGGGCGGAACCGGGAAAAAACTGCCCTGGCATCACCTCGCGCAGCTCCTCGACACCGCCGAAGCCGGCGGATGGCCGCCGGCCATCCTCGCCGGCGGGCTCAACGCCGAGAACGTCGGTGACGCCATCGCCACCGTGCATCCCTACGCCGTGGACGTCTCCTCGGGCGTGGAGTCATCGCGTGGGAACAAAGACATCCTGATGATCGCCACTTTCTGCCGTGCAGTGCGCGCAGCGGATGCCACTCGCTAAGCTCATCCACCCATGACCGACTCGACTCCCATGAAACGCGTGCTCTCCGGCATCCAGCCCTCCGGCCAGTTGCACCTGGGCAACTACACCGGCGCGATCAAACAGTTCATCGACCTGCAGGCCGATCACGAGATGTTCATCTTCATCGCCTCCTACCACGCCCTGACTTCGGTGCGGGACCCCGAGGTGCTGCGCGCCAACATCCGCCAGGTGGCGATCGATTACATCGCCTTCGGGCTCGACCCCGAGCTGGCGAATGTGAGCCTCTACCGCCAGCAGGACGTGCCCGAGGTCACCGAACTCGCCTGGCTGCTCGGCTGCGTCTGCCCCAAGCACATGATGGACAAGGCGACCAGCTTCAAGGACAAGGTCGCCCGCGGGCTCCAGGCATCGATCGGCCTCTATACCTACCCGGTGCTCCAGGCCGCCGACATCCTGTCCGTCGATCCCGACCTCGTGCCGGTCGGCAAGGACCAGGTCCAGCACTGTGAGATCACCCGTGACCTCGCCCAGAAGTTCAACCACCACTTCTGCCCCGAGGATCAACCGGTCTTTCGGCTGCCGGATTACCGCATCCGTGAGGCGGCCGCCGTCCTACCGGGCATCGACGCCCAGAAGATGAGCAAGAGCTACGACAACACCATCGACCCGTTCATGGATGAAAAACCGCTCCGCAAGCGCATCATGAAGATACTGTCGGACGCCACGCCGCTCGAAGACCCCAAGGATCCCGAGGCCGACACCACGTTCCAGGTTTTCCGCGCGATCGCAGGCGAAGACGATCCGCGAACCGCCGACCTCGCTGCTCGCTACCGCGCTGGTGGGCTCGGCTACGGCCACGCCAAACAGGAACTGTTCGAGTTGATTCTCGAAAGCTTTAGCGTAGCGAGACAACGCCGAACTGAGTTGATGAACGACCCCGGCTACATCGAGCAGGTTCTCAAGGACGGTGCGGAACGGGCGCGAGCCAAGGCACGCGAAGTGCTCGACCGTGCACGGTCTGCCGTCGGTCTCTGATCCCGGTCTAGAAGAGAAGATTGACGGGTCTTAGGCGCTCTTGGAGAGACCGTCGAGCGCGGTCTGCTGCGCCTGAGGCGTCACGCCATCCTGCTGGTCAACCCCGCTGCTCTTTTCGATCAGCAGTTGCCAGGTCTCACGCTCGTAGGCGACCAGCTTGGCAGCTTCTTCGATTTTAGCGGCATCGCGGGTCATGTTGGCGTCGATCAGCAGCTTGTAGATGTAGTTGTACAACGCGGTGAGCTTGTCGCAGATCTCAGGAGCCGCATCCCGATTCAGGCTCGTCGATAGCTCCAGGACGATCTTCTGGGCCTTGACCAGGTTCTCGTAGCTCTGCTCAAAGTTCTTCGCCTCCAGACCGGTCTTGGCCTGATGGCAGAACCGCAGGCAGCCGTCGTAGAGCATCAGCCGCAGCTCTTCCTTGCTGGCGGTCATCACCTTGGTGCGGAGGTACGGGTTGGGTCCTTTGGGCTTACTGATCACGTCTTGTTCTTCCGCGAGAGGCCGGGGGCGGGGTTACGACACCCCGCGTGCTATCGGGAGGTTCAAGGGCCCTTCGTGAGCCCGCGGGCATCAACGACCGATAAACCGCTAGGTCAGGTTCAGCGGGCCGATCGACTGGATCTGTGACAGCGACGAGCTCTGCGACTGGAGCTGAGCCAACGCCTGTTCCATCGCAAAAAACTGTGCCTCGAGTCGGGCTCGCTGACGATCCAGCCCCTCGTTGAGGTCCACGATACGATTGCGATTCGACTCGATCTGGTCACCGATGAGCGTCGTCCGGAGCTGGATGGTGCCATCAAACGCGTTGGTCAGGTTGGCCAGCAGGTCGTCGATCTCCGCCATCACACCCACCGGCACGACGGTGGTGGTGTCATCCTCCTCGTTCTCAACGGTTCGCCGCTGAGTGAACAGGTTGATCACCGAGCTTCGGTCCTGCTCCAGTGCGTTGTCGAATCGTTCCTGGTCAAACGACAAGACCCCGCCCGAGCCAATACGAATCCCCACCTGCGACAGCGCCCGGAAGGAGCCGGTCAACTCGCCGTTCGCTCCGGTGACCGAGTTAAACAGACGGCTGCGGATCTGAGATACCGTCGAGTCGCCGAGGAGCAGCCCGCGTTCCTCGGTCTCGGTGTCGAACGCGTCGTACTGATCGATGGTCTCGATCACCGAGTTGAAACTCTCAACAAACGACCCAATCGTCGTGCTGATCGCGCTGGTGTCCTCGTTGATGTTGATCGTGACCGGATTGCTGCTGGTGCCCGTCAGCGAGATGCTCGCGCCCGGGATCAGGCTGTTGAGCGAGTTGGTGCTCGACGTAATCAGCACATCCTTCGAGTCACCCAGAAACACCGCCGCGTCCTGAGCCTGAGTCAGCGTCTGGGTCTTAAAACCAAGCCCGCCGTCGTCGAATACAAAAGCACCGGCCTCTCCAGCGTTGCGGGCCGTCAGATTGAGCCGGAACCCGCCCGCCGGATTGCCGTCGTTGATCACCGTCGCGATCGCCGGGCCTCCCGCATCGTTGATCCGCGTGGCCAGGTCCTGAAGCGTCGTCACATCCACAATCACCGAACCGTTGATCTCGTTGAGCGCTGGGTCGGTCGATCCAACAAGGCCAAGGTCCTCAGCGAAGGTCGATTCATTGATGGCCTCGATCCGCAGGGCCGCCCCCCCGCCGGTGTTGTCCGTCGCGATCAGGCCGGTCTCCGCATCATTCACGGCAATCGTCAGGCTGCGGCTGCCGGTCACGGCCTCGACACCCGCCTCGATGAACTCGATCACGTCCTGCAGGCTGACCGAGCCGCCGTCGCCATCGAAGCTCGCGTCTACATCGTCGTAGTCCAGCTCGATCTCCGTGCCGTCCTTGAGCGTGATCTTGATGTCGTTCTGGCCGGTCACACTCCCCAAGCCGTCGCCATCGTTGAGGGTCTCGACATCGGTAGAGAGCGTCAGCGACTGACTCGAAAAGCTGATCGAGGTCTCGAACGAGCCGTTGAAGTCCGCGCCAGGGTCATCCGCTTCGCCGAGTAAGCCAAGGTTTGCCGCGGTACTCGACCCTCGCTCCTCGACGGTGATCGCCTGCACCGCAGCAACCCCCGTGGCCCTGGTGTCCTCAAGAAGGATGCCGTCGCCGTTGTCGTTGATGCGCGCGTTGAGGCTCAGCCCCTTGGAGTTGATCTCAAGGATCACGTCGGCAAGCGTCTGCTCGTTGCCCTGGGTCAGATCGACGACCGCCGAACTACCAAGACTGTCGGTGACGGTGAACTGCCCGCGGGTCACGTTGAGCTTGTCGAGCCGGGTCGCCTCGGAGATGTACTTGAGTTGAAGGTTCCCGCCGTTGACCGTCTTGCTGATGTGCGTGCCGTCGATGCCCAACTGGCTGGCCAGCTCGCCCGCGGCCAGATCGGTGATCTCAAGACTCCCGGCACCGCCCGAAGCGTCGGTGATCGTCAGGCCGTTGCCCGCCGAGTTGACCGCCGCCGTGACACCTAGCCCCGAGGTCGCGGTGTTGAACTGATCCACCAGATCGCTGATCGAATCGGCCCCGCTGAGGTCAAAGCTCACGCTGGAGCCCGCGGCGTTGGTCACCTGGATCGAGTCAGTGAGGTTCAACCCTTGCCCGCCACGGAGATTTTTGACCAGCTTGGAACCCAGCTCGGCGAGGAGGCGTTCGCCGGTGACCTCGTCCGATGCCACATTGGCCACCAACCCAAGATCGGTCGCGGCCTGGCTCCCCGCGCCGTTGGCGACGACCAGATTGCCCACCCCGCCGGTGTTATCGACGAGGGTGAGACTGGCTCCATCGCGGACCCCGCCATCGGAGATCTTCGCGGTGACGTTCCCGCCGGTGGCCGCAGAGATCGCATCGATCACGTCGCCGAGGTTGCCAGCCTCTTCGAGCACGACGTTGTAGTTCGTGCCGTTGCGGTCGGTGATCTTGAGGTCCGAGCCGCCGTTGTCCACGCGCACGCCGTTGCCATCGTTGAGGCTGGTGAGTAGCGAATCACGGCCCAGGAAGTTGAGCCGAGCGGAGACAAGGGTGCCGTTGGCGGATGATGCGTTGCTGTTGTCCACCCCGCCGCTGACGGAGAGTCCGAGGCTCGCTGCGGTCTCGGATTCGATCACCGTCAGCGTCCCGCTGCCCCCGCTGATGTCGGACAGCTTCAGACCGTCGTCGGCAATCGAGGCCCGGACGCTCACGCCTGTGTTGGTGTTGATGGCCTTGATGACGTCTTCAAGGCTGACTGCGGAGGACAGGTCAATGTCCGCTGTCCTGCCGGACTGATCCGTCAGTGTCAGGATCCCGCGGGTGATTCCCTCTCCGCCATTGAGGACGCTGAGTCGTGTGTTGGCGGTCAATCGGGATTCGTTGCGGTCGAAGCTGATGGTCCCGCCTGCCAACGGGGTCACGTCGGCGTCCTTGAACCCCTTGGAGATCGTCTGCTGCGAGCGCACCAGCCGTGAGACCGTGAAGGTGTAGGAGCCGGGCGTCGCACTGACCGTGCTGGTCGCTGTGGCGACGCTTTCGTTACTGGATGAGGCGTTGGTGCTCCTGAAGACCGTCGAGCGTGATAGCTCAGAGGCACTGGACTTAAAGGACAGCAGCTTGGCGTTGATGTCCTGAAAAGCGACAGACTGGGCCTGGAGGATGGCGTTGCGCTGCTCGACCTGCCGGCGCGGACCGGTCTGGATGCTGATCAACTGATCGATCAGGCTGGCGGTATCGATTCCGCTGATCAGACCGACCCCTGATGTAATCTGTCCCATAGCACACCTCAGCGGGAGCGCATCGCTCCCACCCACTAGATCGGGTCCCTGAACAGGCGAGCTTGAACCCCATGAACCAGCATCCTGCAACTTACAGCGGCACACTCCCCCTGACCGTCACCGCTTTGGCCCTGTTTTTATGGGTCCTTCTGGGCGTGCTGAGCCCAATGGGCATCGCTCAGACCGAGCGCACAGCCTCAATCGGTCACACAGTCTATGTTGAACTTGATTCTGCCCCGTTCCCGCATGCTTCGCGGTCGGCGGGATACACGCGACGCGAGACTTTTTATTCGGCGGAGGAGCACTATTCGGACTCGACGGTGATGATTTTCACGCCAGAGGGGTATCACCCGGGCGAGACGGTGGATGTGCTGGTGTACTTCCATGGTCACGGCAACCATGTCAGGCGATCGGTCGAGGAGTTTGGGCTGCGGGAGCAACTGGTCAACTCGGGGCGTCAACTGGTGCTGGTGTTTCCGCAGGGGCCTTATGACGTGCCGGACTCCTCAGCGGGGAAGCTGGGGGATGATGGTGGCCTTAAGTCGTTGATGGACGAGGTGTTGCCACACCTAGCCGTGGAAGGGGTGAGTCCTGAGTTGGGTGAGATCGTGCTGGCGGGACACTCGGGAGCGTATCTGGCCATCGGGCGGTGCCTGGCAGTGGGCGGTGTGGGCGAGCACATCAACGAGGTTCATCTGCTGGATGCGACGTATGGGCAGTGGGAGGAGATTGTCGATTGGGTGGCGGCGGATCCGGCGCAACACAAGCTGTTTTCTGTGTTTACGAATCATCTGGCGGCGGCGAACGTTGAGTTGATCACGCGGCTGGAGGCGGCTGGAATCACGACGACGCTGACGGGCGACCGGTTTGAGACGCTGGGGGATGGGCCGTGGCCGCCCCGGGTCTTTGTGCACGCTGTGCTTAGCGATCATGGGCAGGCGGTTGGCTGGCTGGAGCGGTCGTTGCGGGCGCGGGGCCCGCGGGTGGTGGAGTGAGATCAGGAGGCGGGTTTTGGGGGTGCGGGGGGTGTGCGGCCGAGTTTTTCGAGGACGGCGCAGAGGTCGGACCAGACTTTCTTTCGGTTCTCAACTGTATATGAACGCAGGAGATAGGCGGGGTGGAAGGTGGGCATGACGGGGACGGGTGGGTTGAAGGCGGGGTAGGTGTGCCAGGTGCCGCGGATGCGGGTGATGCCTTCTGCGGTGGCGAGGATGAGCTTGGCGGCGGGCCCGCCGAGGGTGACGATCGCTTTGGGCTGGATGGTCTCGATCTGCTTTTTGAGGTAGCCCGAGCAGGCTTCGACCTCGTCGGCCTGAGGGTTTCGGTTGCCGGGTGGTCGGCATTTAACCACGTTGGCTATATAGACTTCTGATCGTTCGAGGCCCATGGCGACGATCTGTTTGTCGAGGAGTTGGCCAGCGCGGCCGACGAAGGGGCGGCCTTGTTCGTCTTCGTTCTGGCCGGGGCCTTCGCCAATGAACATGATGTCGGCGTCGGGGTTGCCTTCGCCGAAGACGGTCTGAGTGCGGCCAGCGGCGAGCCCGCAGGCGGTGCAGGTGCTGACCTGGGCGCTCAAAGACTGCAGGATGTCGAGTTTTTGGGGATGTGTAAGCGTTTGCATCGGGACCGACTCGTCAATCAAACGTGGTGAAACGGTGTTAGATACGTTGCTTTGTGCGCGCGCCGGGGCTGAATGTTGCTCAGTGTTGGTTTTGGATTTTTCGGTCGAGGGGGTTACGGGTGGGGTGATTGTTTCGTGCGCACGGATGGGGACGGCATCGACGCCGAGGAGCTGGTCGGTGATGAGTTGCTGACGGAGTCGTCGGTGGTCGCGGGAGTCCATGGGGTCAGGATACGGGGTCGGGGTTATGGGTGTTTGGGGGGTGGCTGCGCTTGCGGCGGCTAGGTGGGTGGGTTGTGTTTGAGGGGATGGGCCCAGAGGCTTGCGCCTCTGGCTCGTGACACGCTTGGTTTGTGTTTTGGGGGTCATACAGATGAAGAGGGGATGGGTGTTGGTTGGTTTTGTTGCGAAGGTCCGAGAAGTCTGTGTGCGGGTGTGGTGGAGGTCGGGTGTCCGATACGGAGGTTTGCCAGCGGAGCCGCGCGGCTTCGTACCCCAGCCAGAAGGAGTCTGACCCCATGCCATCCGAAGCCCAGAACAACAACCGCACGGTCCTCGGCGCTGACTGCCATATCGCCGGTGATCTTTCGATCGACAACGACGCTATTTTGAACGGTCAGTTCGAGGGCGAGCTTCGGGTGACGCGGTCACTTGAGGTTGGTTCTTCGGCTCGTGTACGCGGGACGATCGTCGCGGGTGCGGTGATCATGTCCGGCGAGGCCGAGGCGGTGATCGTGGCTGAGACGGCGGTGCACCTGCTGTCGGGCTGCCGGATCAAGGGTCGTATTTATGCCCCGCAGCTTCAGGTCGAGGAGGGCGCGTTGTTCGATGGCGAACTGTGTGTCAGCCCGAACGCGATGGAAGCGGCGGAGGCTCACATGAATGGTCGTCGTCAGCAGCAGGCTTCGCGGCCGAGTGGCCAGCGAGAGAGCCACAGCGATGAGAGCGTGCGAACGGTGCCGAGTGCTGTGGCGACGCTGCTGGAGCGTCGTCGTCAGCAGCAGCAGAGTCAGGCCGAGGCGGACTCTGCTCAGGCGGCCTGAGCGGATTTTCTTTGATTTGTTGATGGTTGTGAGCGCCCCGGCGGATTCGATGCCGCCGGGGGCTTTCGTGCGGGACGCTGTCTCTGTGGAGCTGCGCTGAGCGATGCCGATCAAGCCTGCCCTGGGTCGTAGGACGACGAGACGACCGGAACCGCGCGAGCGGCGCTGGGTGAGTTGTCCGACGTGCGGGCGCGGTTTTGATGTGTCGACGCGGGCGGTTTCGGCGACGTGTCCGACATGCACGCGTCATTTTGTTTTTGAGGATGTGATGATCCGTCGTGACACGCGGCGGGATGTTTCGACGATGGGTCATGTGCGGGTGGAGGCGGGGTCGGGGATGATCGGTGAGGTGGTGTGCGGGACGCTGACGATCGCGGGGAAGTATGACGGGGAGGCGACGGTGTTCGGGGCGGCGCTGATTCTGGAGGGCGGGACGTGCCGGGGCTCGGTGCGGGCGCGGAGTCTTGAGGTGCCGTTGGGGACGAGTTTCGTGGGTCGGGCGCACATCGGGACGATGCTGGAAGACGATCCGTTGACGTTCAGCGACTCCCCTCCCGTGCGGTCGGAGCGTGATTTTTCGGCGTTGACATCGCCGGTGAAGACGGTGGTGGCGACGCGGCTGCGTCGGGCTGGGGTGATGAAGGCGGGGTGAGGGGAAGGCGTTGCTCGCGGCGATTGATTGTCACAGTTATTTCACAGATTAATTATCAGTGCGCCCCTTTGGGTTGATCCCGTGAGGCTGGGGGAGAAGTCGCTTATGCGGGGGTGGCCTGTTGAATTAACACTGTAATTAACGCTGATTTTTGTGGTAGATGGCTTCGATGCGGATCACTTGAGGTGTATGGTGGGGTTATTGCGATTCGTGTTTCACGATCTCGATGGTGTTTCAGTGAACCCGCCCGATTCTGATGCGTGTGTTGAGAGAGGTTTTGCTTCGGCGGTGATTCTGATGGCCTTGACGATCTGGTTCTCACTTCTAGAGGTACGTGCAGGATGAAGACTTACCGGTTGATGGGGCACGAAGTGGCCGCGGTGGTGCTGAGTGGTTGTTTTTTTGCTGGTTCGTCGTCGGCGACGATTTTCAGTGTGTCGTCCGCAGACGAAATAGAGACGGCGATGGAGTCGGCTCAGCCGGGTGACACGCTGGTGATGTCGAACGGGGTGTGGACGGATCAGGAGATTGATTTTGCAGGGATTGGGAGTGCTGCGAACCCGATCACACTTCGGGCGCAGACGCCTGGGGGTGTGGTGCTCAACGGGTTGTCGACGCTGCGGATCTCGGGTGACCATCTGGTGGTGGATGGCCTGCACTTTCTGGGCGGGACGATCGAGAACTCGGATCATGTGGTGCAGTTTCGCGGGCCGTTGGGGGAGGCGACGAACTCGCGGTTCACCAACTCGGTGATCGAGTCGTACAACCCTGAGGATTTGAACGACAAGTATCACTATGTGTCGCTTTATGGTCAGAACAACCGTGTGGACAACAACAGTTTTCTGGATCAGCGGAACATCGGGCCTCAGATTGTGGCGTGGCTGGATGAGAGCCCGGCGATGAAGCCGGCGTTGCACCGGATTGATTCGAATCACTTTGGCGATCGGCCGCAGGGGTGGGACAACGGCTTTGAGGCGATCCGTCTGGGAGACAGTGACACGAGTCTGGTGAGTGCGCAGATCGTGGTGGAGAACAATCTGTTTGAGCGTGTTGACGGCGAGATCGAGATCATCTCGAGCAAGTCGGATGACAATATCTTTCGTTACAACACGTTCCGGGAGTCGAAGGGGACGTTGACGCTCCGGCATGGGAACAGCAACCGTGTTGAGGGCAATTTTTTTCTCGGTGAGGGTGCTGAGAACTCGGGTGGGATCCGTGTGGTGGGTGAGGATCACGTGATCGTCAACAACTACATCGCGGATGTGGATGATCAGGCGGACGGTGCGATCTCGTTTGCGGCTGGGATTCCGAACTCGCAACTCAACGGTTATCAGCAGGTGAAGAATGTGCTGATGGCTCACAACACGATCGTGAATGTGAAGGGTGCGGGGATCACGTTTGACTGGGGAATCGGGTCGAGTGGTCGTTCGCTGCTGCCTGAGGACCTAACGATCGCGGCGAACCTGATCTCGAGCGCGCATGCGCCGTTGTTTGAGGGGTCGGAGGGCAGCGGTTACGTGTTTGAGAACAACATTGCTCATGGGGCGGCGTTGGGGATTGCTACGCGGCCGGGGATCAGTCAGGTGGACCCTCAACTGGTGCTGGGGGCTGATGGGTTGTGGCGTCCTTCGGCGGGGAGTCCTGCGGTTGACGGGGCGTCGTCTGGTTATGTGACAGAGGACATGGATGGTCAGGCGAGGATCGGGCTGTTTGATGTTGGGGCTGATGAGTTATCGTTTGCTCAGATTGTGCGGAAGCCGTTGACGACGGGTGACGTGGGGGCTTCGTGGTTTAACTATGTTCCGCCAGAGGATTGGGGTGGCCCGCCGGATTTGCCGCCTGGGGCGTTTATCGTGATTCAGGCTGAGGATTTCACGGCGATCAGTGATCCAGATCAGGATGGTGACATCTGGATGCTGGCGCAGGTTGATGAGGCGTCGGGTGGCGCGGTGATCAAGGCACCAACGGGGAGTCGTTCGGACTCGAGCAGTCACGAGACGCTGGCGTTGTATGACTTGGTGTTCGGTGAGGCGGGTGAGTACACGGCTTACTACCTGGCGCGCGGGTTCAGCGGATCATCCGACAGTTTCTTTACGCCAGATGATTTTGGGGTTGATCCTGACGTGACCGAGAACGTGTCGAGTAATGGCAGTTTTCGCTGGGAGAATGGCGGCGAGTTCGACATTGATCAGGTGCACGTCGGGATGCCGCTTGAGTTCCGATTAGGTCGGCGAGAGGGTCTGACTGAGATCGACGCGATTCTGTTCCACCACAACTCGGGGCTGACGAGCCTTCAGCTTGATGCGATTCTGGCCAGCACCGTTCCGGAGCCGGCGGGATTCGGTCTTTTGCTGGGGCTAGCGGCGTGCGTGAGAGGGCGTCACTGATCGCTGAGACGGACCCAGGGTTGGATGCGTTGGATGGTTTTGGGGCCGATTCGGGGGACGTTGTCGAGTTGGGTCAGGGATTGGAAGTCGCCGAAAGCTTCGCGGTGGTCGGTGATGGCCTGGGCGAGTTTGGGGCCGATGCCGGGGAGGAGCTGGAGAGTGGTGGTGTCGGCGGTGTTGATGTTGATGACCATGCCGGCGGGGGCGGGGGTGATGTCGTTGACGGGGATTGGGTATTGCCACCAGGCGGCGGTGACGGTGGTGTGGGCGAGGAGCAGGAGTGCGATGACGATGAGTCGAGCGTGCCACCTGGCGTTGGATGGTGTTGGGGGGGTGTTCACGCGGTGGCTCGTTTGAGTTTGAGGCGTTTGCGTAGTTCGATGAGTCGAGCGGCGGCGGGTTTGAGTTCGAGAGATTCGGAGAGGAGCCCGGCGAGGGGGAGAGACATGTCGGGGTGGTCGACGGCTTCTTTCCAGAGGACGGTTTCGACGAAGGGTCGAGAGGCGGCGATCTGGGTGACGGCTTCGAGCCAGTGTCCCTGGACGACGGTGTTCCATGGCTTGCGCCAGGTTCCGGCGTGGGCGTCAGCGGGGAGGTCGGAGGAGGGGTCGTTGATCATCTCGGAGGTGACGGGTGCGCTGGGGACGCCGATGACGAGTTGGAGGGGTTTGCCGAGGGTGCCGAAGCGGTCGATGAGGGTGGCGATTTGCATGAGGTCGCGGCAGTAC
Organism: Phycisphaeraceae bacterium; assembly: GCA_040222855.1. NCBI lineage: Bacteria > Pseudomonadati > Planctomycetota > Phycisphaerae > Phycisphaerales > Phycisphaeraceae > Phycisphaeraceae bacterium. The sequence goes on from JAVKCD010000018.1 coordinate 186,832, forward strand.
TGGCCGGAGCGGGCCTGGCCCATGAGGATCTGGAGGGAGAAGCCATCGAAGACATTCCCGGCCTGAACGACGAGGTCGGCGTAGAGGGCTGGGGGTATGGAGCGGACGTTGGCGGCGTAGTATTCGCCGAAGGGCTCGCGGATCCCGATGAGGGCGCGAGAGGAGGGTTGGAGGCGTTTGACCAGTCGGGTGGCGGTGCGGGTGATGTCCATCACCTGGTCGAAGGAGAGTGGGAAGTTCTGGTTGACGTGGAGTCCGGAGACGACGTTCCAGACGGAGACGGTGTCTTTGTAGCGGGTGACGACGCGTTCGACGTGGTCGTAGATGAGGTCGCGGAGGGTTTCGTAGTCGTGCTCCCACATGTAGACCCAGTCAGGGACGTGGGAGGGCTCGAAGCTGATGAGGGGTCCGGCGGCGAGGGGGATGTTTTTCTGCTTGGACCATTCGGCCCAGCGGTCCATGTCGTCCCAGGCATTGTCGTCTTCGACTGGCGCGAGGGCGTTCCATGGGGACTGGATGGCGACGAGGGAGCTGATGCCTGCGAGGAGTTTGGTGGTGTGATCGGAGTCGTGGGCCATGGGGACGCCGATGCCCAGGAGGTAGCTGGGCAGTTTTTCGGCGGCGATGCGTCGGTCGAGGAGCAGTTCGGCGTGGGCGAGGACGAGTTCTTCGGTGGCGTCGAGTGCGGCGATGAGGGCGAGGTTGGCGTAGTGGTCGGCGGCGGCGGGGTCATCGTGTTGCTGGCTGAGGGCTTCGATGAAGTTGGTGCGTGCTTCGATCGAGCGTCGGTGGACGGGGTGTTGCTCGGGGAGGTCGAACATCGACCATTCTTCGAGCATGGTGTAGAGCAGCATGAGTCGGTGTCGGGCGAGCTCGATGCTCAGGCGGTAGGGCTCATCTCGATCGGGGAGGAGACAGGTCTGGAGGGTGAGTTCGCCGAGGTCGCCGACGGGGTAGAGGAGGGCGAGTGAGACGGCGATCATCTCGCGGCGATCGACCTGTAGCTGGTGGTCGCTGACGGTGATGGTGGAGCGGAGGGGGTGGCCATCGGGTCCGAGGGTGTGGGCGTTGCGGGCAACCCAGTCGGAGCCGAATCCCTCGCCGGTGGGCAACTGAAACCTGAGCATGGGGTCTCCAGGCGGGCAAAAGGGCCATCGGGGCGGCCCGTGGGTTGAGATCATCCCTCTTGCGGGGGTTGGCGGCAAGCTGGCGGGTGGTAAGCGCAGGCTCAATAAGCACCTGCGTAGGGTGTCTTGGAGCCTGGAGGGTTTGACGGTGGATCGGCCCGGTTTTACAGTGCGGCGGCCTTTGAATCCTTCATGGAGTAGTACGGCTATGACGGTATCGACACGTCCGATGGGCCGCGTGCTCATGGCTTTTGTGGTGGTTCTGCTTGGTTGGGCTGGCCCGACCTTTGGTCAGACTGCTGCATCGCTGTGGGATGATTTCAATCATTACCTTCTGATTGCGCGGCCGGAGCTTGCTTCGGGTGCTGGTCAGGCGTTGCTGCGTGAGGTGGAGAGGGACGACGCTCTGCTGCTTGAGGTGGTGGAGAACTCGGACTTTGCGGACTACGAGGGTGCGCTGGTTCGCGCGACTCGGGTTGAGGAAGTGGAGCCGGTGGCCAAGCGGCTGCTGGATCGGATTCAGGAGGCTCAGATCGGCGTGTCTCGTGACCCTGAGCGGATCCGAGCGAACATTGAGCGGTTGGCGATTAATCGTCGGGCGTTCATCAACGCTGTCGAGCGTCTGCGTGGGGCGGGTCAGTTTGCGGCCCCACTGCTACTGGACACGTTGCAGGATCGCCAGCAGGCGAATCTGCATCCGTTTGTTCAGGAGGCGATGGTGGCGATCGGCCGTTCGATGGTTTACCCGCTGTCGGAGGCGTTGCCCGAGCTTGATGCGGTGCAGCAGGGGCAGGTGGCTCAGGTGCTGTCTCGGATCGGGTATCCGCAGGCGCTTCCTTACCTGAAGCAGGCGATCGAGGACCCGTCGACGGACCCGACGGCGCTTGAGTCGTTGGTGGCTGCTCATAACGAGGTTCTTAAGACGATCAATATGCCACGGGACACGAGTGCGGCACTGCTTTATGTCGCTGCGGGTGAGGGGCAGTATGTGGCGGGGACGAATAACGCTGAGATTCCGGGTCTTGGTGCGGAGACGTATGACGCGACGTTGTGGGAGTACACGTCGGAGACCGGGCTGGTTCCGATCAAGGTGCCGGAGGCGATCTTTGCGGACGCTTTGGCGCTGCGGTCGTCGATCAAGGCGTTGAAGCTGGAGCCGGATACGGATGCGGCGATGACGCTGTTTTTGCGGTCGAATCTTCGTCGTGAGAACAGGCTGCCGAGTGACGAGGCTGATCCGAGTTATCCGACGGATATGTTGCCTGCGTCGTACTACGCGATGCTGGCTGGTCCGGCTCGGCTGCATGAGGTACTGGATCGTGCTCTGACGGATGAGGACCCGGTACTCGCGCTCGACGCGATTGCTGCACTGCGGAAGACGGCGGGGGCGAACGCTCTGATTCAGGGTGCATCGGGTCGGCAGCCGTTGCTGCGGGCACTGAGCTATCCGGATCGGCGGGTGCGGTTCATGGCGGCTGAGGCGCTGGCTTCGGCGAATCCGATGCAGACGTTCCCGGAGGCGGAGCGTGTGGTGCCGGTGCTGGGTGAAGCGGTGCGGCAGAACGATACGAAGTATGCGGCTGTGGTCGCGAATGACTTTGAGACGCTGAACACGCTGCTGGGTGTCTTGAATCAGCTTGGTTTTGAGGCGTTTGGCGGGTTGTCTCGTGAAGACCTCAATGATGAGATTGCGCTGCGGCCCGGCGTGGACCTGGTGGTTCTGGCACTGGGCGAGGGGGATGTCGAGGCGTTTTTCCTGGACACGAAGGGCGACACGCGTTTGGGTGCTACGCCTGTGCTGGCGTTGGTGTCGGTTGCTGAGCAGATCACGCTGACCGAGATGTTCCGAGCGGAGCCGCGGTTTACGACGGCGCTGATGACGGAGAACTCGTCGGCGCTTCGCGGAGCGATCGAGGTTGTGGCTGGTGATTATGAGGGTTATGCGATCACGGGTGATGAGGCGGAGGCGTTTGCGCTGACGGCTTTGGACCTGCTTGACCGGATTGGCGCGAGTCATCCGGTGTACTACGCGGGCGACGCTGAGGTCGCGATCATCGAGGCGCTGGATGACAGTCGGTCGGCTGTGATCGTTGCTGCGGGTCAGGTTCTTGAGAATCTGCCGTCGGCGGCGGCTCAGGCGGCGGTTGCGGATCACGCCCTGGAGTCGGAGGGTGAGATCCAACTCGCGTTGCTGACGAGCCTTGGTGAGTCGGCGCGTTACCACGGGAATCTGCTGGACAGCCGTCTGGTTGAAGGGGTCCGTGAGTTGGTGGTGAGCACGGACGGGGCGTTAGCGTTGGAGGCGGCGCGTGCTCATGGTGCGTTGATGCTGCCTACGGAATCGGGGGTTGATCAGATCCTGAAGTACGTCAGGTGATTGAGTGACTGTTCGAGATAGGACAAGGCCCCGTCGCGATGAGCGGCGGGGCCTTGTTATTTTGGCGTGGCTCGTAAGCCGAGTTCTGTGGCCCGCCGAGGCGGGTGGCGACCATTTCTCTAGGCCGGTCGTTGCCGATCGGCTCGAGCAGCCTACCCGCGGGGCCCCGTGAGGAACGAGCGGACCGCTCGTCCGCCGGAGCGGACCCCGCTGCTTGGCCTTGCACGCGGTGGGGTTTACCTTGCCTCTGCCGTCGCCGGCGGAGCGGTGCGCTCTTACCGCACCATTTCACCCTTGCCTGTGCCGAGGATTGCTCCCTGGCCATCGGCGGTGTGTTTTCTGTGGCACTGTCCCGCACCCGGCCGTCGCCAGCCGGGCGGGTGGGTGTTACCCACCACCGTGTCCTGCCGTGCTCGGACTTTCCTCGTGCCTCCCGAGGAGACACGCGGCCGCCACGGCCACGCCAAACGTACTTTAGCACTCTTGGGGTTGATCGGAGTGGTATTGTGAGGGGATGCCTCAGGGAGAGGACAACCTGGAAGTGGTGATCTGGTGCGACAAGGCGCGGCAGGGTCTTGTCGGCGAGGTGATCGGGGAGCTTGGCCGGGTGAGCGTTCTTGGGGTTGGCGGTCCGGTGTCGTCGCCGCCTGCTGAGTTGGCGGAGCGATTGAAGGTGGCTGTTGGGCGTGATCTAAGGAAGTTGGTGATCGACCAGCCGGCTCGGGTGGCGCTGCTTGCTGTTGAGAAGGCTCCGGGTGTGGAGCAGGTCGCCGAAGCTGCGGACCGGTGCGATCTTGTGTTGACCACGGACCTGCTGGCGGAGGGTCTTGATGCGGCGGCGGCTTTGCGGGACGAGCTGGGCGAACGGCTGGGTCGGGTGATCCTTGCGCCGCGGTTTTCGGAGGGTCCCGGGATGCTGGGGGCGAACGAGCCGTGGGAGGTGCTTGGGGAGCCGCGGCTGGCGGTGATTGAGTTCGATGCTCCGGCCGAGACGACAAGGCTGGTGACGAGTCTGTACCACGCGTGGCTGAGTGCGTTGGAGGCGTTGCCGATGCCAGACGAGGTACATGCGAGTCTGGTCCATGGGCGGTATGAGCCGGGGAAGGTTCTGAGCGGGTCGCTGGCGATCTCGGGGCGGTCGCCTGGGCGTGGGGCCGGTCTGCTGGCGGTTTCGGATCAGACCGGCCGGTGGGATCGGCGGCTGCGCCTGACGGGGCCGGAGGGATCGTTGGTGGTGACGGACGAGGGGTACACGCTTCATAACGATTCGGGTGTGGTGATCGATGAGCTGCCGGGTCCGAAGGCTGGGGCTTCACAAGCGGTGCTGATCGCCCGTAGTTTGCTGCGAGCGTTGGACCAATCGACTTATCCGCACGAGCAGGAACCGACGGCTCAGCGGGTGCTGGCGTGCTGTGAGGCGACACTGCTTAGCCTGCGGACGGGGCAGGCGGAGAACCCGGGGAAGCTGCTGAATCTGGGGATGCCGCTTTGATCCCAAGGGCCGGGGGGGCTATGCTTGTCGCACCTGAGAGCCGGGCGTGACGAGAGTGACCGAGGCACGCACACAGGGAAGCGGCGGACCGGACCGCGGCGGACTAAGCTCGAAGGGTGAATCCGGGTCCTCTCAGCCATCTTTCCTGACGCAGGTCGGGACCGATGAAGCCGACGGGGGCTCGACAGGAGCCCCCCGCGATGGCCCATGGTGTAATCGGCAGCACATCAGTTTTTGGTACTGAAAGTCGGGGTTCAAGTCCCTGTGGGCCAGCTTCACCGCTTCGAAGTGAAGGCGGTTTGCGATGAGTGTGTCCGCGAGCCCACAACCCGTGGATGCGATTCTGCTCGCGGCGGGCAAGGGCACGCGCATGGGTGGCGACCTGCCGAAGGTGCTTCACGCGGTCGCGGACCGGCCGATGATCCAGTGGGTGGTCGAGGCGTGCCGGGCTGCGGGTGTGGATCGTGTGATCGTGGTGGTGGGGTACAAGGCTGAGGATGTCGAAGCGTCTCTGGCGGGGTTTAAGAACGTACATTTTGTCACGCAGTCGGAGCAACTCGGGACCGGGCACGCGACCCAGATGGCTGCGCCACTTTTCGCTGACGATCCGCCTCGGGACGTGTTTGTTCTGGCGGGTGACGGCCCGCTGATTCGGGCGAAGACGCTCGAGCAGCTTCTTGATACCCATCGGAAGACCGGTGCGGACGCGTCGCTGGCGACGGCGGTTATCGATGACCCTTCGGGGTATGGTCGGATCACCCGGGATGCGGGTGGCGGGTTCACCGGGATTATTGAGCAGAAGGACGCGACCGCAGCGCAACTGGCGATCTGTGAGGTCAACCCGAGCTACTACTGCTTCCGGTCGGATGCGTTGTTTACGACGCTGTCGGATGTCAGTAATGACAACAAGCAGGGTGAGTATTACCTGACGGACGTGCCGGGGATCCTGCGGGGAGCGGGTCGTGCTGTGACGGTGGTGGATGCGGTGCCTGCTGATGATGTGCTGAGCATCAACACACCGGAGCAGCTAGCCGAAGTCGATCGGATTTTGAGAACCCGCCTTGTACAACCCCACGCCGAAGGACCCGGATTATGAGCCAGGCCGATCGCGATCACATCAAGCTCTTTGGTGGTAAGGGATCGCGCGAGCTGTGCGAGCGGATCTGTCGATACCTGAACCTGCCGGTGGGTCAGGGCAAGACCGAGATGTTCCCGGATGGCGAACTCATCGTGAAGATCGATGAGGACGTGCGTGGGCGCGACTGCTTTGTGATCCAGAGCACATCGAACCCGGTCAACACGCACCTGATGGAGTTGCTGATCTACATTGACTGTCTGCGTCGTGCGTCGGCGCAGCGGATCACGGCGGTGATTCCGTATTTTGGTTATGCGAGGCAGGATCGTAAGGATGAGGGGCGCACGCCGATTACCGCGAAGCTGGTGGCGAATCTGATCACGGCAGCGGGGGCGGATAGGGTGCTGACGATCGACCTGCACGCGGCCCAGATCCAGGGGTTTTTCGATCTGCCGGTGGATCATCTCAACGCTTCTCCGGTACTGATGGAGCATCTCAACACCATCAAGAAGGACATGGACCCGATCTGTCTGGTGAGCCCGGATGTCGGGAATGTGAAGCTGGCCTCGGTCTATGCCTCGATGCTGGGCGGGGAGTTCGCGATCATCGATAAGCGTCGGCGTTCGGGGACCGAGGTGGAGTCGGCGAACATCATCGGCGACGTGAGCGGGCGCAACATCATCATGGTCGATGACATGATCTCGACAGCGGGGACGATCTGTGAAGCGGCCAAGCTGCTGAAGGACCGCGGCGCGAAGGACATCATCGCGGCGTGTACGCACCCGGTGCTCGTAGGCCTGGCGATGGAGCGCATCCGCGATGCGCCGATCAGCAAGCTTATCGTGACGGACACGATCCCGGCGGGGCCACGATGCGCTCCAATCCAAGACAAGCTCGTCGAGCTGTCGGTGGCCAGCCTGCTGGGCGAAGCGATCCACCGTATCCACCACAACCAATCGGTGTCCAGCCTGTTTAGGGGCACCTCCAGCGGGAAACGCTAACCCCCCATACACACTCACCAAGTCCTCTAGAGGGATTCATCAAAGGCTTCAGATCGACAACTAACCACATCCTCCCGGCTTGAATCGGGACGCGAAGGAGAACGACTCATGGCCCACGACATTCCAGTGATTGAAGCTCAGACCCGAACGAAGCTTGGCACCCGTTATGCCAATCGGTTGCGTGCCGAGGGCAAGATGCCCGCGGTGTTGTACGGACACGGTATTGACCCGGTGCATCTCACGATCGACGGCAAGCTGCTGTTGGACGCGATTCTCGACCACGCTCACCTGATTGAGGTTAAGGTCGATGGGAAGGTCGAGGCGGCGCTGATCAAGGACCTGCAGTGGGACCACCTGAGCCGTTATCTGATCCACGCGGACCTGACGCGGGTGGATCGGAGCGAGCGTGTGGAGGTTGATGTTGAGATCAAGTTTGTTGGCTCGCCCAAGGCGCTGGAGGCGGCGGGTGCGGTGCTGGAGCATCCGTTGCAGGCGTTGACGATCGCGTCGCGTGCGGATGCCATCCCTGAGATGATCTCAGTGTCGATTGCTGAACTGACGACAGAGAACCCGATCCACGCGGGTGATATCACGCTGCCTGAGGGCGTGGAGCTGGTCACCGAGGCCGATACGGTGGTGGCGGCGATCACGATCGCGCGTGAGGAAGAGGAAGAGGACGTCGATGTCGAGGGTGAAGAAGGCGGAGCCGAGCCGGAGGTCATCGGCAAGGCGAAGGAGAGGGAAGGCGACGAGGACTGATCCAACAGTCCGAACTGGAGTTCATGACACCACCCCGCACCCCGGTTCGGGGTGGTGTTTTTTGCCTTGGGGATGACGGCTGAGGCGATAGAGACAGAGCGTTTGCACTTGAGTGGAATCGACGTATGAAGCTGATCGTTGGCCTAGGTAATCCCGGACCCGAGTACGCCAAGACGCGGCACAATGCGGGGTTCATGGTGATTGAGCGGCTCGCGCAGCGGTTCGGGCTAGGTCGTGGCAAGTCACGCTTTTCGGGGCAGTATCTGGATGGCCAGATTGGTGGCGGCAAGGCGGGGCTGTTGATGCCGATGGTGTACATGAATCGGTCGGGGCAATCGGTCGTGGAGGCATTGAACTTCTTCAAGCTGACGGCTGAGGATGTGTTGATTCTGGTTGATGACATTGCGCTGCCTTGTGGGGCGATCCGGTTGCGGCCCGAGGGCGGGGCGGGCGGGCACAATGGGCTGAAGGACATCGAGAATCGGCTGGGCACTCGGGCTTATCCGAGGCTGCGGATCGGGATCGACCCGCCTGGGCGGATTCCTCAGGCGGACTATGTGTTGGGGCGATTTTCGCCGGATCAGCAGGCGATGGTTGAGCCGGCGCTTGATCGTGCTGCGGACGCGGCGGAGACGTGGCTCACGAAAGGAATCGAGACGGCGATGAATCGGTACAACACGTCCGCAGAAGGTTAGGGTGTCAGACCGCTGCGGATTCTTCGTGGCGGACGATCAGTTCATAGAGCGAGGCTGAATCGGGCGCCTGCTTGAGGTCGTTGCGGAGGTTTTCGTCGGTGAGCATCCGGCTGATTTTGGCGAGGGCCTGGATGTGGGGGCCGGTCTGGTCGAGGGGTGAGGCGAGGAGGATGATCAGGTCAACGGGTTTGCCGTCGATGGCGCCGAAGTCGATGGCCTCCGCCGGGCGGCCGATGGCCATGCGCAGGCGATCAACGCCAGAGGCTTTGCCGTGGGGGATGCCGATGCCGTGGCCGATGCCGGTGGTGCGGGTCTGCTCGCGTTGCCAGATGGCCTGCTTGAGCTCGTCAGCGGAGGCGATGGGGGACTTCTCGGCGAGCATTTCGGCGAGCTCGTCGATGACGGCGTGCTTATCGGTGCCCGCGAGAGGGACGACCACGCAGTCGGGCTGGAGAATGTCGGTCAGGCGCATCGTTCTCATCCATGAACTGACGACCGGTCTGCTACGTAAGCCCCCAACCGGGCCCGCACCATACTGACGGTGCGCGCGGCGGGCAAACCCGAGGCCGGGCGGTTCGACGCTTGTGGCGGCAAGCCCTAAACTGCTAAACCCGGCTGACGGCAAGCGGGGTATGCCCAACGCCAAGCAGCGTCACTGAACTCGGGTCCGCAGCACCCCAGGCACGCCTCAGAGGACGCCCCATGATTCAAGCAGATCGACTGGTCAAGTGGTACGGCCCGACGCTCGCCGTCGATCACGTCTCGCTGGAGGTTCCGCAGGGGCAGATCGTTGGTTTTCTGGGTCCGAATGGGGCGGGGAAATCGACGACGATCCGGATGCTGACGGGGTACCTGCCGCCTTCATCGGGGACGGCGAGCATCGAGGGGCACAACATCCAGACGGCGTCACGGGAGGCGCGGGCTCGGATCGGTTATCTGCCCGAGTCGACGCCGTTGTATCCAGAGATGCGGGTGAGCGAGTATCTGGAGTTTCGCGGGAAGCTGATGGGGATGAACCGGGCGGATCGGAAGTCGCGGTCGGGGCTGGTGATTGATCGCTGCGGGCTGACGCCGGTGCGGAGGCGGACGATCGGTCGGCTGTCGAAGGGGAATCGTCAGCGCGTGGGGCTGGCTCAGGCGTTGCTGCACAGTCCGCCGGTGCTGATTCTGGATGAGCCGACGTCGGGGCTGGACCCGGCGCAGATCGGTCAGTTCAGGAAGCTGGTTCGTGAGTTGGCGGACAGCCACACGATTCTGTTGTCATCGCACATCCTGCCCGAGATCGAGAAGACGGCGGACCGTGTGATCATGATCGCGGCGGGGCGACTTGTTGCAGAGGGGACCATCGACGAACTCCGGAGCAAGACCACGACGGGTGGAAGGCTGATCCTCGAAGCGAAGGCTGACGCGAATACGTTGCGACAGCTGCTTGAAGGTGAGTCGCGGCTTGCTGACCTAAGCGTCAGCGACCAGGCGGGCGGCTGGACGCAGGCGACGCTGACGCCTCGAGACGCTGAGGACCTGCGGGAATCGGTTGCCCAGCGGCTGGCTTCGGCCAATATTCTGATCCGTGAGTTGCGGGTTGAAGCGCCTTCGCTTGAAGCGTTCTTTATTGAGATGACCGCCACGCAGACGCGGGCCGAGAGCCCTGCGGCCTGAATCGGGACGAGTGACTATGACCGCCACCTGGACGATCGCCAAACGAGAAACGCTGAGTCTTTTCTACGCGCCGGTGGCGTATCTGGTGCTCGGGCTGTTCGCGACGATCGCGTCGATGATCTTCCTTGGCGTGTTCGATTCGGGAGCGCCAGCGAGTCTTCGGTATCAGTTCACGGGGATCGTCTGGCTGCTGGCGTTCACACTCCCGGCGATCTCGATGCGTCTGCTCTCCGAAGAGATACGCACCGGCACGCTGGAGCTGATCATGACCGCGCCGGTCTCGGACCTTCAGCTTGTGATGGGGAAATGGCTGGGTGCGATGGGTTTTTATCTGGCGATGCTCTCACCGGTGCTGATCCATATTGCGATGCTGGAGGTCCACGGGCGGCCGGACTATGGCCCGATCATCACGGGATTTGTCGGGATGATCCTCGTCGGCGGGTTGTATCTGGCGATCGGTGCGTTTGCCTCGGCGATGAGTGACTCGCAGATCGTGGCGTACATGGTGACGGCGCTGTTCACGGGGATGCTCACGATCGGCATGGCAATCCTCCCTGGCGCCGTGTCGTGGTTCCCGGGCTGGGCGCGGGAGGCTTGCTACTACCTGTCGGTTGATCGTCAGTACGAGGACTTCGCCAAAGGGCTGATTGATACGAGTAACTTCGTGTACTTCGCTTCGTTGACGGGTTTGTTCCTGTTCCTCGCCGTGAAGCTGATCGAGAGCCGACGATGGCGATAACCCCCCCCACCTCCCCACCTCCATCCTCATCTGCACCTCCGACTGCTTCCGCTCGCCGGTCGCCGGGGCGTGCGACGATCGGGCTGAGTGTGGTGCTGGCCGTGCTGGCGGCGGTCGCGCTGACGGTGCTGGTGAACTTCATCGCGTACCGGCAACTGGTGCGTTTTGATTTCACGCAGACCGGGCGATACAGCCTGTCGCAGCAGACCCAACAGGTGCTCGAGAATCTTGATTCGGATCACGAGGTGATCGGGCTGTTCGCGGTGACGTCTGAACCGGCGCAGCAGCTCGCGGACCTGCTGCGTGAGTATGACCTGCGGTCGGATCGGGTTGATGTGCGGATGATCCCGCCGGGCGGTGACCCGGTGGCGCTGGACCGTTTTTATGCCGAGCTTCAGGGGCTGTATGCGGAGCAGGTTGAGCCCGCTGCGGAGACACTGAATCGCTCGATCGAGGCGATGTCGGGTCTGCTTGGGGCTGCGACGCCAGCGCTGGCTGATCTGGCGAGTGCGCTGGATGCTTCGAATGCTTCGGGGGCGAATGCGGATCGCTTGCGGCAACTGGTCACGGTGCTGCGTCAGCTCCCTCCTTCGTGGACACAGCAGGCGGAGGCGTGGCGTCGGTTGTTGGATGAGCCGCTGCCGCCGGTGGCGTCGATGCGTTCTGAGTTCTCGGGGTTTCTTGATCAGGTCAATCGGCAGATGCTGGCTGCGGCGACGGCGTGGCTGGATGAGGCATCGAGTGATCGCTCGCTTCCGCCAGCGGTGCGCGACGCGACGATCCGGGCGGCGTCGGCTTCGGACAGCCTGCGCGACGGTGTGGAGGCGTTGATTGATCAACTCGCAACGATTCATGGACTTGAGGAGTACGACCAGCTCACGCGCGATCTTCGGCGGGATGGCGTGGTGGTGCTCTCGGAGCGCAACGCGCGGGTGATCGCGTTCGAGCAGATGATTCAGCCGCCTACGCAGGCACCGACCTCGGATCAGGAGAGTGAGTACCGGTTCCTCGCGGAGGAGAAGATCACCGGTTCGTTGATCAGTCTGTCGATGGAGCAGCGCCCGCTGGCGGTGTTTGTGTCGATTGGGGCGTCCCCGCCAGCGACGGGTCCGCGGGGTGCGTTTGAATACGTTGCTTCACGGCTGCGGTCGGCTGATTTTGAGATTACGGAGTGGAATCCTTCCGGTCGGCCGGGGCCGATGGGTCAGCCGATGCCCTCGGGCCCCCCGCCGATGCCGGAAACGGGTCAGCCTGCGGTGTGGATCGTTCTGCCCGCCCCGCCACCCGATCCTCGCAACCCGATGGCGGGCAGCAACGTCGCTGCGTTGGATCAGGTTGCCGGGTTGCTTCGACAGCGCCTCGCGGCGGGAGATGGCGTGCTGGTTTCGCTGGGCAACGACCCCGGGGCACGCTTCGGCACGACGAACCCGCTGGCGGATCTGGCCGGTGACTTCGGCATCAACCCGCAACTCGATCGAATCATCCTGGTTGAGCGGCAGGAAGGCGAGCGACGCACCCGCGCGACGAGCTACCACGAGGTTCGTACCTGGCCCGATGATCATCCGGTCGCCAAGGCGATTGAGGGGCTTCCCGCGATCTTCATGCAGGCGAGTCCGATCGAACTGACGACGGTTGAAACAGATGGTGACTCGGCTGCGGCCATCGAGGCTATTGCGTTGGCCACGCTGAGCAGCCCGCGCACGTGGGCGAGCACCGAAGTCGGAGCCGCGGGCGATCTCGAAAGCCTGGTGTACGAGCCGGAACAGGGTGCAGATCGGTTCATCGTTGCCGCTGCTGGTGAGCGCATTCAGGAGACGGGCAGTGCTCGGCTGGTTGTCGTTTCTGATCCCGTCTGGTCGGCGGATCAGATCACGACCTACGGTATCACCGGGCTTGGGGCGCAGCTGGGCTTTCCCGAGTTTGCTCTGTATCCCGGGAACGCTGAGCTGTTTGTGAACTCCGTCTACTGGCTGGGGCATCTGGACCACCTGATCGCGGCGGGCTCGCGGACGCAGCGGGTGCCGCGGATTGGTGAGGTGTCCGGGGAGTTGTTGACGGCGTACACCTATGGTCTGCTGCTTGGTTTGCCCGCATTGGTGCTCGTCGCGGGTGTAACGGTCTATACGATCCGGCGTTCGGGCTGACCCCTACTTGATCACACTCTGACTGCCATGAACATCAAGACCACCCTTGCTCTGCTGCTCCTGCTCTCCGGCGTCACGGCCTACGTTTTCTTCTTTGAACTTGGAAACACGACGACCTACGAGCGCGATGAAGAGGCTGCGCAGGCGATTGAACTCGAAGGCGATCCCCTGCTCCCCGCTGAGGTACGGCCTGCGGTGTCGGAGATTGTTCGTATTGACCTTGACTACGACGAACAGAGTGTGACGCTTGAGCGCAGGGGAAACGGCTGGGCGCAGACCGCTCCGGCTTCGTTCCCGCTACAGGCGTTTGCCATCGATCGGGTCGCGCGGGAGCTGCTGGAGATGAGGCGGTTCGATTCGCTCGATGCGACTGACGAAAACGTCACGCTGGCGCAGCTCGACGAGCCTCGTGCGACGATCACGCTGACGACTTCGGATGGGACACCGATCACCGCACAGCTGGGCAAACGGCTGCCTGGCGAACGTGCTTACCTGCAACTTGATCGTGAATCCGAGATCCTGGTCACGGATGACGATCTGCATCTGGCGATCTTTGATGAGGGCATCTGGAACTGGCGGGCCACCACGCTTGATGCGCCGGGGATCGGCCAGACACGGGCGTTGTTCATCCGACCACGTGATGAAGAACCCGTGACCCTCCATCAGCAGGCCACGCGATGGACGCTGGATCGTGAGGGCATCGAGCGGGCCGATCAGACGGCGGTGGCTGATACGATTCGTGCGCTGCAGCGGCTGCGCATCGATGCGTTTACCGCAGATAACCCTGAGGATTTGGCTCTCTACGGTCTTGACCGACCAACGCTGACCATCACCTCTGTCCACACCCCCCCCGCCCCCCCGCCCCCCCCTGCTGTTGACGCCACGGCTTCTGCAACTGGAGCGGATCATGCTTCCGGTTCTGAGCTTCCCGCTCCGGGAGGGGAGTCGCCGGAGCCTCCGCTGGTGCTCATCGTTGGCGGGCCGGCTGATATGGAGACGACGACACGGTTTGCGGCGATCACCCGGGGTGATGAGCCGATTGATGTGGTGTTCACAGTGCGTGGCACTGATCTAGAGCCGTTCCGCAAAACGGTTGATGACCTGCGCGACGCACGGGTGCTGGGTGTTGCGCCTGCGGATATCGCCACGGTGATGGCTGATACTCGCGTTGAGCGCTACGGTATCATCCGGGAAGATGATGCGCGACTGCGCTTCACCGCACCATCGCCTGACTACAGCCCGGACTCCGGTATCACAGCGTCGTCGATTGAAGATCTCGCTAACCTGCGCGGTCTTGGCTTTGTTGGTCTGGATCGTGTTGGTGAGGGCATCGCGGAGCTTGATATCAGCATCACGGGCGAGCCTGAGCCCATCCGCATCGCGGTCTACCAACCCACGGAGATCGAGGGAGACGACGACTCGGAGCCGCGGCTGATGGTGGTTCGTGATCCCGAGCCTTTTGGATATCTCGTCAGTCCCGACATACTGCAGGCGTGGCTCGATGGCCCGCTGTCGCTGCGTGACCGCACGGTTCTGACCGTTCCGGCGGATGCGATCACACAGGTCGAGGTCCGCTACCCCGAACGGCAAACGGTGGAACTGGTGCGGAAGCCGGATGGTTCTGACTGGACGGTGCAGGGTAACGTGACGAGTTCCGAGGCGGTGCCATGGTTGATCAGCGAGCTTGCCAATCTTCGCGCTGAGACCTGGCTAGAGACCGAGAACAAGCCCGCCGAACGCACGGAGGCGGAGTTGTGCACCATCACGGTGTGGACGGGCGATGCGGCTCAGCCAGCCGCTCGGATCACGGTGGATGCCATGGCCGCAGCCGGTTATCTCGCGACAGATATCAATGACTGGTTCACCCTAAGCCCTGAAGCACTCGACGCGCTGCTGGCGGAGTTTCGATCCACGGACCTGCTGGTCGCCTCGCCTGCGGACATCGAGCGGGTTGTGCTTAGGCAGGGCACCACGACTCTTGAACTGCGACGCGAAGCCAATGGCACTGTGCTCATCGACGGGCGTGAAGCGATTGATCCCGAGTCGGCGACGCTGCTGCTCGATCGGCTGACCCGCCTGCGTGCCACCAGGCTTCTTACGGATCGCCATCGCCCCGACCCGGATCTCGGGACGACGCTGACGATCCATCTCAGCGCGGGCGGATCGCGCACGCTGCAACTGACGGATCGTGAGCCACGTCAGTTCCTGTTGCCTGTGGCTGATGACGCCCGGGTAGCAGTGTTTGACCGCCAGCCCGTTCTGCTGAGTCGGTCCTTGCTGGAGAGCGTCGACAGCCTGATCAGCCTTGAGAACGCCCCGCTGAGTCTTGAGTAGTTTGCCGGGCGAGGGTGGATCAGCGGCCACTGAGATCGGAGAGGGCTGTGTCACTGGCGAAGAGAGCCTGCTTTCGCTGCTGCTTGGCCTGATCGTTACGCTCTTGATTGAGCCGATCGAGGTAAGGCGTGTCGATGTCGCCGGTGACGTAGACGCCATCGAACACCGAGCACTCGAAGCGGTCGATCGTCGGATTCCCCTCTTTGGCTGCAGCCGTCAGGTCTTCAAGGTCCTGATAGACCAGCCAGTCGGCGCCGATGGCTTCGGCGACTTCGGCGTCGGTGCGGCCGTGGGCGATGAGTTCACTGGGTGAGGGCATGTCGATGCCGTAGACGTTGGGGTATCGGATCGCGGGGGCTGCGGAGCAGTAGAAGACCTTCTTGGCACCGGCGTCGCGGGCCATCTGGATGAGCTGCCGGCAGGTGGTCCCGCGGACGATTGAGTCATCGACGAGGAGGACGCTTTTGCCCTTGAACTCCAGGCCGATGGGGTTGAGCTTCTGGCGGACACTCTTATCGCGGACCTCCTGGCCCGGCATAATGAAGGTGCGGCCGATGTAGCGGTTCTTGATGAAGCCCTCGCGATACTTAAGCCCGAGGTCGTTGGCGAGTTGGAGGGCGGAGGTCCGGCTGGTGTCGGGGATCGGGATGACGACGTCGATCTGATCTTTGACGCCCAAGCGGTCGAGCTTCTTCGCGAGGCGTTCGCCCATGCGCAGCCGGGCTTTGTAGACCGAGATCCTGTCCATGATCGAGTCGGGCCGCGCCAAGTAGACGTGCTCGAAGATGCAAGGGCTGAGGCTGGCCTCGTGGGCACAGAGTTCCGAGTGCAGCTCGCCCTGATCGGTGACGTAGACGGCCTCGCCTGGCGCGACATCGCGGATCATCTCGAAGCCCAAAGCATCCATGGCGACCGACTCGGATGCTATGAGGTACTCGACGCCGAGGAGGCTCTCGCGTCGACCGATGACGAGCGGGCGGATGCCATGCGGGTCGCGGACGCCGACCATGCCGTAGCCGGCAATCATCGCGACGAAGGCATAGGCCCCCCGGCATCTGCGGTGTAGTCGGCGGACCGCCTCGAAGATGTCAGCGGGCTCCGGACGGAGCTTGTGCAGAGAACCGAGTTCGTGGGCGAGGACGTTGAGAAGAGCCTCGGAATCCGAACCGGTGTTGACGTGTCTCAGGTCGGAGCGGAACAGCTCAGCGGTGAGGGATTCGGTGTTGGTGAGGTTGCCGTTGTGGGCCAGCGTGATCCCGTAAGGCGAGTTGACGTAGAACGGCTGGGCCTCGTTGCCCGAGCAGCTCCCGGCGGTCGGGTAGCGGCAGTGGCCGATGCCCATGTTGCCGGTGAGGGTGGTGACCGTGTCGGGAGTGAACACGTCCCGGACCAAGCCGTTGCCCTTGCGGAGCATGAGTCGCCCCCGGTCACAGGTCACGATTCCTGCGGCATCCTGGCCGCGGTGCTGGAGCACCGTCAGGGCGTCGTACAAGTCACGACAGACATCGGCCTGAGCCACAATCCCGGCGATGCCACACAAGGGTTCTGGCTCCGTGTTGACGGCTCGCAGGTCCTGGTCACGCCCGTCGCGCTGACCCTGCGCTCACAGTAGCCCTGCTGCAGAACCCGGTCAAGAAAACAAGGTCATCACCCGCCCTGCGACGCCATCAAGCCCTGCGGAGCGGCTCGGGTTGGGTGACGAAGTTCACTTCGAGGTAGCGGGCCACGTAGTCGATGATGCTGTCGGCCTCGGGGATGTCGGGGTTGTTGGTCGAGCCCATCGGCTCGAAGCGCATGCCCTTGAACCGGCGGACGGCTTCTTCGAGAGGCAGGCCGTATTGCAGCGCAAGCGAGAAAGCTCGGCAGTAGGCCTGGACCATGCCCGAGAGTGTCGAGCCTTCCTTGGACATCTTGATGAAAACCTCGCCCGGCCGACCGTCCTGGAACAAGCCAATCGTCAGGTACCCCTCGTACCCCATGATCTGGAACTTGTGGGTGAGCGACTCTCGGGTCTCGGGAAGGCTGCTGCGCTGTCCAAGCATCAAAACGGCTCCTGATTCAGTCACGAGGCGAACCCGCCAGTCTAGCGAAAGTCAGTCCTGCGATGCATCCTAAGATCGGCCTGAACCGGTTATCGTCTCCAATCACCCCCCTCCCCCCCCCACCCCCCGCACCCGCACCCGCACAGCACCCCTAACTTGTCACACACGCTCTGATGACCGCGAACACCGATCGGCAACATCTGGTCACCGCCCTGCTCGCCTGGCACCGGGAGCATCGTCGGGACCTGCCCTGGCGGGCTCCCTGGTGCTCACGCCCAGATCCGTACCGGGTGCTGGTGTCCGAGGTCATGCTGCAGCAGACCCAGGTGGCGACGGTGATCCCGTACTTCCAGCGGTTCATCGAGGCCTTTCCGTCGATCGAAGCCCTGGCGGCGGCGGACCCCGATCGGGTGATGAAGCTCTGGCAGGGCCTGGGGTACTACAGCCGCGCCCGGCGGCTGCAGGCGTGCGCTCAGGCGATCGCCGCGCAGCATGGCGGACGGGTGCCGAGCACCTTCGAGGCGTTGCGAGCCCTGCCCGGGCTGGGCGACTACACCGCGGGCGCGATCGCGTCGATCGCGTTCGGGCTTCCGGTCCCCGCGATCGACGGCAACGTCTCACGGGTGCTGTCAAGGATCGATGACATTGACCTACCGGTTGATCGACCCGAGGGCAAGCGTGCTGTGCGAGAAGCGGCCACCGGGATGCTGGCCGTCCTGTCGAAATCCGATGTGGGGGGGGCGTGGGGTGTGGATGTGGGGGGGGGAATGGTGAATGAGTCGTTGATGGAGTTGGGTGCGACGATCTGTACGCCACGGGAACCGAAGTGCCTGCACTGCCCGGTGTCGGATCACTGCCTGGGGCTTGCGCGTGGAACAGTCGCTCAGCGGCCGATCACCACGCCCAAGCGGGACCCGCGGGCGGTTGAGCATCATGTGGTCGCCATGGAGCGGAAAGGGAAGTTTCTCTTTCGGCAGCGACCCTCAGCCGGGCTGTGGGCCGAGATGTGGGAGCTCCCGACGCTTGAGCGAGAGAGCGTCAAGGCTGCGACGCTGGTGGACTGGGCGGCGTCGTCGTTTGGCTTGGTGCTGAGTCAGCCCAAAAAGAGTCAGGCCTTCGAGCACCGGACAACGCACCGGCTGATCACCTTCACGCTCTGGCGGGCGGAGGTGTCGAGCGGGCGACTGAAAGCGGGCTCCGGGCTTTGGCGCAAACCGAGTGATGTGGATGACCTGCCGTTGGCGAACCCGCAGGTGCGGGTGGTGGGGCTGATCGATGACAGCTGACGGCTTATGGTCATCGTTCTGCTTTGGTGCAACGAGAAGTCGGGGGTGGCACGGGTCATCGCGAAGCGTGACCCGTGGACCAACCGGCGTGCGACCACTTCCAACCCTCCGGTTTTCTGACAAGTCCGGCACGAACTGGATTGTTCTCGATGTACATCGATTTCTCGGCAAACTCTTCCTCACTGTGGATGTTGCGATCGTAGCCTCCGCCTCGTTGCCAAAAAACAGAGTTACCCTCAGGTGACCGGATCATCGATAAACGTGGATCGTCGTTGCGCTTCCAACGCTGTACAACGAGCCGCCCATAACGAGACTTGAGGCGATGGAGAAATGACCCGACGGTGCTTGAGCCTGACGATCCGAGGAGTATATGAACGTGATTTGGCATCACCACCCAGGCGAGCAGATCCCGATTCTCGGATTCACATCGATAGAGCAGATGCTCGGCGAATAGATCTCGCTCCGTCGATTCGGCCAGAAGCTTGAGGTTGCGGTAGCAGGAGAAGGTGAGGAATCGGACATCTTCCAGCCCTTCGTAGCGGTGTCGTCGGGAGCGTGATTGCGTGTCGGACATCTGCTTGCTCCATCGTGCAATCTCGAATCCCGAGTCAACCCTGCGGGTATGACTCGGGCCACCCTGTTTGGGAGGCTCTGCAACCTGGTCTTGTACCGCGGCAAAACACCTAAGCAAGTTTATCGATTGGCCTGTCGGTTACAATCACTTTATGAGTCTCGACCTCGACCGACTACGGCGTCTCTGGATCCCGGCGATCGCGTCGGGGTATGCGCGTCCGGAGGACTGGATCGAGTGGGCAGATCGGATGATCCTGAAGCTGGATGAGCCGCCGGGGTGGGTGATTGAGATGGCGATGATTGATTGCCCCATCGAGGCGATTGCTCTGCTCCTGAGCTTTGATGGTTACAGTCGGATTGAAGCGCTTCGTCCCTATCGGCACGAGTTTGTACTCACGGTCCTCGGCTACCTACACCTCAAATCAGTACGAGAGCATAAAAGTGTTGAGGCGTGCGTTCTGGCTTCAGGCGATTGGCTTTTGTACACGCACGAGCCGCACGACAACAGGGCTCTGTGGAGTGCTTATGCCTATTGGATTGCACTCATTGATGAGTTGTGCTCGTTCCCGGAGGACATAGAACCAAAAGCCCAGCGACTGAACCGAAGACTCGGTGTGATCTCAGCACGACAATATGCCGAGATCGAAAAAGCCGCGGCTTAACCCTGCCCACCCGGTTTGAGGCGTTGGCGGACGAGGTCGGCGCGGGCGATTTTTCGTTCGGCGGGGTCCATGGTGCGGCCGACGAGGCGTTGGAGGTGGGCGGGTTGGGTGAGCAGGAGCAGTTCGTTGATGGTGCGCAGGTCGACGGAGGTGAGGCGGCCGAGGTTGACGCCGAGGCGGAGGTGGGAGAGGAGGGAGAGGACTTCCTCGGTGCCGAGGACGCGGGCGTGGGTGAGGAGGGCCCAGGCGCGGTAGATCTTGTCGTCGAGTTGGGCGGGGCGTTGTTTGAGGAGGGCCTGGCGGGCCTGCTGCTCGTAGGCGATGACCTGGGGGACGATGGTGTGCTCGAAGTCGGAGACAATTTCCTGTTCGGTCTTGCCGAGGGTGGACTGGTTGGAGACCTGGTAGAAGTCGCCGAGGGCCTCGGAGCCTTCGCCGAAGAGCCCGCGGACGGCGAGGTGGGTGTCGCGGGCGGCGCGGCGGACTTTTTCGATCTCGCCGGTGAGCTTGAGGGCGGGGAGGTGGAGCATGACCGAGACGCGGAGGCCGGTGCCGACGTTGGTCGGGCAGGCGCTGAGGTAGCCGAAGCGTTTGGAGTAGGCGTATTCGAGTCCGGCTTCGAGGGCGTTGTCGAGGCGTTCGATCTGTTGGAAGGCTTCGGAGAGCTGCATGCCGGAGCGGAGGACCTGGAGGCGGAGGTGGTCTTCCTCGTTGATCATGGCGGCGAAGGTCTCATCGGGTGCGATGACGACGCCTCGGGGCCAGTCGTTTTTCTCCGCGGCGAGGTCGCGGCTGACGAGATGGCGTTCGACCAGGAGCTGTCGGTCGAGGCTCGGGGAGGCGGCCATATCGACCCAGATGATGTTGTCGGCGAGCCGCTGGGCCTGGACCTCGTCTTTGATGAGGTGCATGACCTCGACTTGCTGGCGGCGGTTGGCGCGGTGGACGAAGGGGAAGCCGGCGAGGTTGCGGGCGTAGCGGATGCGGGAGGAGATGACGACCTCGCCGTGGGGTCCGTTGCCGCGGAGCCATTCGCCGGCGTGTTCGGGGATCTGACTGAGGCTCATGGGCCAACGTCCCTGTCGGTAAGGGTCAAACTCGGGTCAGTGATCGTTCTCGAACTGGCGGATCTCGTCGCGGATGCGTGCGGCCAGCTCGTAGTCTTCGATGGTGACGGCGTCGTCGAGGCGCTTGCGCATGCGCATGAGCTGCATCTGGCGGTGTTCGCCGGCGCCGGCTCGGCGGGGGACCTTGCCGACGTGGTGGGTTCCGCCCTCGTGCGCGCGTTCGAGCAGGGGAGAAAGTTGGTGCTCGAAGGCGGCGTAGCACTGGGCGCAGCCGAGGAGGTGTTTTTCGCGGAACTCGGAGAAGGACATGCCGCAGCCTTCGCAGCGGGGTTCATCGGGTGAGCCGACCTCGTCGTCTTCCTGCTGGAGCTTGACGAAGTTGGTCAGTAAGTCGTTGATGGGCGTAGGGATAGCTTTGATGGCGAGGCCATCCTCGGCGGCGTGGAGGTCGCAGAGGTGCTTCTCGATCTTGTCGCCTTTGTCGATCTCGACGGAGTGATGCGTGGCTGGCCGGTCGCAGCGGTCACACTTGCGCTTCACATCGGGTCCCTCTAAAGAAAACGCTTGCGGAGCTATCGTAGGCTGTAGACACGGCTTACGCTACAGGGAATTATGGTCAGTCGGCGGCGAGGTCGCGGCCGGCGAGGGTGAGCATGACGTTGCCGGAGCCGGAGCGGAAGCCTTCGAGGTCGAGGGCGGCGTAGACGAAGCCGGCGCGTTTGACGGCGGTGACGACTTGCTCACGTATCTCCTGATCCATCAAGCGGTTGAGTTGATCGGCGGGGATTTCGAGGCGGGCGACCTGGTCGTGGTGGCGGACACGGAAGCCGGAGAAGCCGAGGTCGGCGAGGGCGTCTTCGGCGGCTTCGACCTGGGCGAGTCGCTGGGGGGTGACTTCGGTGCCGTAGGGGATTCGTGAGGCGAGGCAGGCGGCGGCGGGTTTGTCAGCGTTGGGTAAGCCCATGTGGAGGGCGAGGTTACGGATGTCCTGCTTGTTGAGTCCGGCTTCGAGGAGAGGTGAGATGACGCCAGCGTCGCTGGCGGCGTTGAGTCCGGGGCGGTGGTCGCCGAGGTCGTCGGTGTTGGTGCCGTTGGCGATCCAGGGGATGTCTCGCTCTTTGGAGAGTTGCTGTAAAGCGTGGTAGAGATTGGTTTTACAGTAAAAACAGCGGTCGCCGGCGTTGGCGCGGTAGTTGGGATCGTGCTGTTCGGCGGGGTTGACGGTGATGAGTTGGAGGTCGAGGTCGGCGGCGATTTGTTGGGCTTCGCGGAGTTCGCGGCGGGGGAGGGAGAGGGAGTCGCCGATGACGGCGATGCAGTGGTCGCGGCCGAGGATGTTGCGGCCGACGGCGGCGACGAGGGTGGAGTCGATCCCGCCTGAGTAGGCGACGAGCATGGAGCCTCGTTGGCGTATGGTCTGTTCCAGAGAGGCTTTACAGTCCTCGACGGAGCGGTTGGGGGTGGAGTCGGGCGCGGTCATAGGTTCATGTTAGCGGGCGACTGGACAGGGGCGCGGGGCGGCTTACAATCTGGCGTTCCGAGTTTGGCTCGGCGGGCACCTGTAGCTCAATTGGATAGAGCAGCGGTCTACGGAACCGCAGGTTAGAGGTTCGAATCCTCTCAGGTGCATTTGAGGGCGTTTTTTTGGGTGGGGATGGGTTGGAATTTGTGCGCACTGGGCTTTGATCGTCAATCAAACGTGACCGATGGGGTTTGGATGCGGTTGTTTGTGCGCGCGCTGGGGCGTAGTCTTAGATGGATTCTGTGGGCACGCCTTCGGCGTGACCACAGCCACCCGCGAGAGAATCGATGGTAAAGATCTGTATTACTGCAATAGTCTTGTTTGTTATATTGACAATCTTTGTATTCGTGCGCGTCGAGATTACGCCCGTAGTAGAGCTTGTTTCTTCTGGGGGGAGTGATGTGGAGCAGGCCATCCGACAGGGGCAATCACTACCCGACATAAAGAGAGCTTTGGATCTGCCAACTTACGGGGAAGATGTGCAGGCAGATGAGTTATGGAGAAGCGCTCTGGAAGTAGCAGTATCGAAGAATAGGGCTGACGTCATAGAGTGGTTAATAGATAGCCATGACCTCCCTACGCACGGTCCCGTATACGGTTATGCACAACCCCTCAACGTAGCTAACGTTGCAGGCTCTTCAGATGCTATTAGGGTTCTATTGAAACTTGGTGCTGACCCGTTTTATAGTTACAACAATGGTGGTAGTTCTGTGTACCACGCTAGAAAAAGGTATCAAACTGTCTTGAGCGTTTACCAAGATGCTGGGGTAGATATTAATTCTGAGCGAACCGAATAATCGCCTGCTTAGATGACCTTGGCCTGGTTGGATTCTGTAGGCGCGGGTTTGGCGTGATTACTGCTACCCGCGAGGTGGGGTGGGTTTGGGCGTGGGGGTTGGGTTGGAGAGCGAGATTGTGTTGGCGACTTGTCTTGTTGGGGTCTGGGATCGGATCGTTGGGTGTGTCCCTGACCCCATGCTTGGCGCATGGGGCTCGTAGTCGATGGTTGTTGGCTGGATTCTGTGGGCAGGGCTTTGGTGTGGCCGCAGGCACCCGGGGGCGGTGTGGGTTTATTGTAGAAAGGCGCTGATGAGTTGTTGGGCGATGGTGGGCCAGGTGTAGTTGGTTTCGACGAGGTGGCGGCCGGCGATGCCCATGTCTTTTGCCCGGTCGGGGTTATCGAGGACGGAGGTGAGGGCGTTGGCGACGGCGGCGGGGTTACGTTCGGTGATGATGCCGGCGGAGGCTGAGGCGATGGCGGGGAAGTGGCAAGTGTTGGTGATGACGACGGGTCGGGCGCAGGCGAGGGCTTCGGTGATGGCCATGGAGAAGCCTTCCTGTCTTGAGGTCATGCAGAAGCAGGAGCAGTCGACGAGGGCGGCGAGTTTGGTGCGGCCATAGATGGGTCCGGGGATGAGGACGTGGTCCTGGAGTTTGTGCTTCTGGACGAGGTCGTTGATACGTCTGGCGTCTTCATCGGGTGGTCCAGCGAGGACGAGTCTGGTGTCGGGGTGCCTGGTGATGACGGTCCGGAAGGCATCGACCATGAGGTCGAGTCCTTTGGCGGGGTGGATGCGTCCGAGGAAGAGGATGTAGGGGTGGTCTGAGAGTTTGGCGTGTTGTCTGTATTCGCCTTTGGGGGGGAGGTTGGCGAACTCATCGAGGAAGATGCCGTTGGGGATGATTCGTGTTGGCACGTTGTAGCCAAGTGAATCGATGTAACGGGCTTCGTCATCGTTGAGTGCCTGGATGAAGCGAGCGTGGCTGATGAGCGAGCGGTAGCCGAGATTTAAGGCGAGCTTTTTTTTCCAGGCTTTGAGCTGGAGGCTCCAGGGGCTGAGCATGCCGTGGGGTGTGATGGCGTAGGGGATGCTGTTGTTGGTAGCGACTAAGGAGGCGGCTCGAAGGATGGGGTCCCATACGCCGTGGAGGATGAGGGCGTCGGCGCCGTGGATGATGGGGTCGAGGTCTGTGACGAGGTCGTCTGGGACGAAGCCAGCCATCCCGCCTTTGGACCGGATGTGGTGGATGTTGAGTTGGTCGCGGTGTGGGAGGCCGTCGAGGAGGCTGTGCTGGGCTTGTTCGCCTGCGGGTGCCGGGTGGCAGGCGATGACGGTGTTGTGACCGAGTCCGGCGTGCGCGGCGGCGACACGGGAGGCGACCATGGGTACGCCGCCCCAGGCAGGGTCAAGATTCTGGATGACGTGCACGACACGCACAGGCTGATCCTCAAAGCAGAAACTTCTATGAGGCTAGCATCTGATGTGCGTTATGCATGTTAATTCATGGTTGGGGAGGTATTTTTGTGATTCTCATCGCGGGTCTATGGCATCGATGCAAAGCTGGGCGATCCTGGGCCAGGTGTAGCGATTGTTGACGAGGTCTCGTCCGCGTTGGCCCAACTCGTGAGCTTCGGCGGGATCGGCGAGGATCTGGCTCATTGCGGCGGCGACGTCTTGAGGATTGAGAGAGGTGACGACGCCGGCGTTGATTTCGGCGACATCTGAGAAGTTGCATTCGTGGGTAATCACGACGGGTTTGGCGAGGGCGAGAGCTTCGGTGATGGCGATGGAGAAGCCTTCCTGTCGTGAGGGCAGGCAGAAGCAGGCGGCGTCGATGAAGGCGGCGAGTTTGTCGATGCCGTAGAGGGGTCCGGTCATGAGGACGCGGTCGGTGAGCTGGTGCTTGGCGATGGTTTTTCGGAAGGGTTCGGCGGCGTCGGCTTCGGGCCCGGCGACGACGAGTCGTGCGGTGGGGTGTTGTTGGGCGAGGATGGAGAAGGCTTCGCCGAGGATGTCGAGTCCCTTTTTGTAATGGAGTCTGCTGAGGAAGAGGATGTAGGGGTGGTCCGCGAGTTCGGGGTGGTTTGCTCTGAAGGTTCCGGGCTGAGGGAGTTCGGCGAACTCTTCGGTGAAGATGCCATTGGGGATGATGCGTGTTGGGGCTTTGAGGCTGAGCGGTGTGAAAGCGGCCTGTTCCTCGGTGTTCATGGCCTGGAGGAAGGCGGCGTTGTGGAGCATCTCGCGGTAGCCGAGGAGCAGGGCGATCTGTTTTTTGAGTCGTTTTTGGGAGAGGCTCCAGGGGTGGAGCATGCCGTGGGGTGTCATGGCGTAGGGGACGTTATCGCGGCGAGCGATTTTAGATGCTGCGAGGAGGATGGGGTCCCATAGGCCATGAAGATGCAGGGCGTCGGCTGTATAGAGGATCGGGTCGAGGTCTTTGATGAGGTCCGTGGGGATGTATCTGGCGAGCCCATGGGATCGGGGGATGTGGGAGATCAGGAAGCGGTCGCGGTGGGGTAGTCCGTCGAGAAGTTTAGCTTCGGCGTTGATGCCATCGGGTGCGTGGTGGCAGGCGATGAGGACATCGTGTCCGAGTCCTGCCTGGGCGGCGGCGACTCTTGAGGCGACCATGGGGACGCCGCCCCAGGCGGGGTCGAGGTTCTGGATGACGTGGACGATGCGCAAGGGTCGTGATGTCTCCGGTCCGAGAACGGAGTTGGTGGGTTGTTGGCGTCATCGCATCATCGGATGGATGGGGTGCGGGGCTTGGGCGGGTGCGGGCTGGGTTTGTGTGGAGAATACGCCCGACAGGATTCGAACCTGTGACCTGCGGATTAGAAGTCCGCTGCTCTATCCAACTGAGCTACGGGCGCGGAGGTTGGATCAGGAAGGATATCGGGAGAGGGGTCTTGAGCCTAGTGCGGCGGTGAGGAGCAGGAGGGTGGCGGCGGCGGGTTCGGGGAGGGCTGGGGTTGGGAAGGTGGTGGGTGCGAGGGGTCTTTGGAAGCCGAAGTTGGTGGCGAGGAGGGAGAGGTCGATGAGGTCGATGGTGCCTGAGGCGTTGAAGTCGGCGTTGGTCCAGCCGCCTGCGGTTGGGATGGGCTGGTTGAAGTTGGCGGCGAGGATGGAGAGATCGACGAGGTCGATGCTGCCGTCGAGGTTGGCGTCGCCCTGGCGGGTGTTCCAGACTTCCTGGACGAGATACAGGAGGTCATCGGGGTTGACGGAGCCGTCTTCGTTGAGGTCGAAGGTGGGGTTGTTGGTGCCGAAGTTGGCGGTGAGGGCGTTGATGTCGAGTTGGTTGACGAGCCAGTCGTTGTTGAAGTCGGCGGGGATGGGGCGTCGGTCGGCGAGGAGTTCAACCTGGTCGATGTCGAAGCTGAGTTGGAACTGGTAGTCGCCGGGGAGGAGATAGGCGGAGGAGTCTTCGGACCAGGTGGAGTTGACGCGGGTGACGAAGCGGTACTGGCCGGGTGTGGTGATGGTGAACTGCCAGAGGGCGGGGAGGACGGTGTTCTCGGTGGCGACGATGGGTGCGGGTCGGCGGTTGGGATCGATCTTGGGGGAGTTGTCGAGTTCGGGATTCTGGTCGTAGAAGGCGGTGAGTTCGGAGGCGACTTCGAGAACGCCACGGGAGTACCAGAGGACGTGTCCGGCAGTTCCGGCGTTGCGGGCGTCCTGGATCATCTGGAGGAAGTCGGCGGGGCTGGTGGGTGTGCTGGACGAGTCACGGGAGATGCCAACGACGAGGTCTTCGAGGCGGCCGTTGGGTGTGGCGTCGGCGCCGGCCATGATGTTGACCTGTGTTGGTAGGGTGCTGCGGTAAGCACTGAGGGTGTTGCGGTAGACCTGGGGGACGATTTCGTCGAAGAGCCCGGCATCGGCCCAGTCTTCCCAGTCGGCGTTGTACTGGGTGAAGGAGAAGGTCATGATCGAGGGGGAGACGGAGACGATGAGGTCGGGTCGTGCGGTTTTGACGGCGGTGTACCATTCGGTTGCGAACTCGAAGGTTTTTTGGGCGCGCCAGTTTCGGAAGTTTGAGTCGTTGAGGCTGGTGGGGAGGTTGCGTCCGGTTTCGGCGAGGTAGAGGGCTGCGGTGGTGGGGTCCCAGCCGAACTCTCGGGGCCATGCGAGTCGGTCATCGAGTTGGACGCCGTCGAGGTCGTTGGCGTTGATGGCGTCGAGGGTGACGTCGATGAGGAGTTGTCGGACTTCGGGGATGGCGGGATTCATCCAGGCGAATCCGTTGGAGTTGTTGGCGTAGTTTCCGTTGCGGTCCTGGAGCAGGTAACCGTTGGCGAGTGCCCATTGCGAGAGGGGGTTGGAGGGGGTACCGCCTGAGCCGACGAACTGTGATGAGAAGCCGAACTCGAGCCAGGCGATGTGGGCCATCTGGTTGCGGTGGGCGTGGATGGTGGTTTCTTCGAGTAGGTTTCGACCGCCTAGGGATGGGGCGCGGTCGATGCCGATGAGCTGCTGCATGGTGGGTGAGGGGAACTGTGAGTAGCCGTTTTTCCAGGCTTCGACGTAGGCGGTGTTGAGACCGATGTTGCGGAGGTTGGTGAAGGTGGCCTGGGTGTTGGCACCGGAGGCGATGGAATCGGGGCCGGTGGTGGTGAGCCATGTCCCTCGGACCTCTGCGAGGGCGGGGGCCGCGAGGGTGGTGAGGATCACGATGCTGAACAAGCCACGGTGATGCACTGGGTTACCTCTGGAGTTGGATCAGTGTGAGCTAAGGATGCTGGTGGGTGAACTAGGCCTGATTGAGGGGGTGGCGTCAAGTCTTTCATAAGCTCAAAGATGGAAAGTGGGTGTGACTGGGGGGACAAGGGAGTTTATGCTGCTCTTTTGCAGGTTCCACAAGTCACTATTTGAAGGAGACTAAGGATGATTCGATCTCTTAGCGTGTTGAGTGCGGGTGTGCTGGTGGCGGGTTTGATGGGGTGTGAGACTTTTGAGGGGGATGATGATGTGTCGGTGGTGATGACGCAGGAGGCTCAGGCGGCGATGACGCCGGCGGCGGCGCTGGAGGATCTGAAGGCGGGCAACGCGAGGTTTGTTGAGGATGAGTCGTCGGAGTTTGATTATCTGGCGCAGGCTGAGGCGACGGCTTCGGGGCAGTATCCCAAGGCGGTGGTGCTGAGCTGTCTGGACTCGCGGGTTCCGGTGGAGGCGGTGTTCGATCAGGGGATCGGTGATCTATTTGTCGCGCGAGTGGCGGGGAACATCGAGAACGTGGACATCCTCGGGAGTATGGAGTTTGCGACGGAGTTGGCGGGGACGCCGTTGATCGTGGTGCTGGGTCACTCGTCGTGTGGTGCGGTGAAGGGTGCGATTGCTGAAGCGAAGATGGGCAATCTGACGGCGCTGTTGGGCGAGATTACGCCTGCGATTAAGGCGACGGAGATTGAGGGTGATCATAGTGTTGAGAACACGGCGTATGTGGACGCTGTGGTGGAGGCGAACGTGCGCAAGACGATGCAGGATCTGCCGGCACGGAGCGAGGTGCTCAAGCAGCGGGCGCGCATGGGCAAGCTGATGATCGTGGGCGGCGTGTACGACCTCGCCACCGGCCAAGTCCACTGGCTCGACTAACCCCCCCCCCCCCGCATTAGGCTTGTGGTGTTCTTAGGGTCTTCGAGATGAGTTGATTGAGCCCGGCTACGGCCGGGCTTTTTTATGTTGATGGGCGGCGTTGGGTGAGGAGGGTGAGGAGCAGGAGTGATGCGGCGGGTTCGGGGATGGGGGGAGTCGGGGTGGTGGCGTCGAAGCCGAAGTTGGAGGCGAGCAGGGAGAGGTCGATGAGGTCGATGGTCTGATCGAGGTTGAAGTCGCCTTGGGCGTAGGTTCCGGGGCTGCCGAAGTTGGCGGCGAGGTTGGAGAGGTCGATGAGGTCGATTTGTTGGTCGAGGTTGGCGTCGCCGGGTTCGGTGAGGGCGTAAAAGCGAATCCAGATTAGGGCGTCGTCGGCGTTGATGACGCCATCGCGGGTGATGTCGAAGGTGTCGAGGTCGTCGGTGGTGTTGAAGGCCTGGCCGAGGAGGTCGAGGTCGGGTGGGTTCAGGGAGGCGTCGTGGTTGAAATCACCAGGGATGGCGAGGGAGGTGTCCTGGGAGATGAGGGCGATGGAGCGGCGGTCTTCGCCAGCGATGGTGGTGGTGATGGAGGCTGCGATGTAGGTTTCGCCGTCGTTGTTGAAGGCGAGGGATGGGAAGCTGGCGTTGAAGGGTAGGGTTTCGGTGGTCCAGGAGGTGCCATCGGTGGTGGTGGCGAGTTTGAGCTGTGAAGCAGAGTCGTCGAGATCGGTATACGCGATGGCGGGTTGCCCGGTCACGGGGTTGATGGCGAGGCTGTCAGGTCGAAGAAAGAAGCTGGCAGCCTGGTCGATGGTCTGGGTGGTTGTGACGAGTTGATCATCGACCTTGGTCAGTGTGAGTTCTCTGTTGTTAGAGATGTAAGCGAAAACTGGATTTCCATCGGGGAGGATGTCGAGGGTGATACCTACAAAGAACACGCTCATGGGTTCTGCTGCGATGGTCTGCCATCCGAGTGTTGGATGCTGGCGGAGGACGGTGGCTTCCCGATTTCTTGATAAATAGGCGATGACGGGTCGGTTCTGGTGATCGAAGGCGATAGCGGGTCTGGAGTCGAACAATGGCCTGCTGTCGCCTGACAAGGGGACTAGCTGTCGCGCCCATGTACCGGTAGGCACGTCGTACGAGGCCAGTGAGAGGCCTGAATCGTCACTGATAACAACAGAGGGAACACCTTGTGCGTTCAGTGCTCGATCGAAACTAGTCGGCCCGAAAGAACTTATCTGCTGTGACAGTTCGAGTGAGTCGGTGACTGCGATGTACTCACCTTCATAATAGAATCCGAACCACGATGTGAAGCTGGCATGGCTGAACTCATCGACGGTGAGAGCGATATCCAGCGTATCCTGCGGTAGCGTTCGCACCAGGGTCGAGCTCTGGTCAATCGCTGTGAGCGTAACGCGTCTTGCTTGGGCAACCCAGACGCGATTGGTGTTGGGATCGACGGCGATGTCGCTGAAGAAGCTTGGGTTGGTGCTGCCGGGTGCGCCGGTGATGCGGGCGGTCCATTGGGCTTGTGCTGGGGCGCAGCAGATCGCCAGCAGCACGAGGGCTGTGGTGATCTCTCGGGCTACTCTCCTAGACGCTGGCATGGTGTGCTCCGTTCGGTGCTCAGACGGAGCGACGGCGGCGGGCAAGGATGGTAGGAGTCAGTGTGAGGAGGACAAGTGCGGTGGGTTCGGGGACGAGGATGGGGTCGTAGGCGAGGTGGTAGCTGCCGTTCTTGACGTAGGCGATGACGGGGAGGTCTTCGAAGTCGTAGGCGATGCCGACGAGATCGGTTGCCTGTATTTCGTCATCGACGAAGTCGGAGGCCCAGGTGTCGCCGTCGAAGTAGAGGTAGTAGAGCTCGTCGGAAAAGGTGTCGTTGTTAAAGACGGTGACTGCGGTGCCAACGGTTTCGCCGGTGGTGTTGTCGAACTCGAGATAGCGTGATTCGAGTCGGAGATTTGCGGGGAGGGCAGCGGCGGTGACGTCGGTGACGATCCAGCCGGTGGCGGGGTTAAAGTCGGCGGCGATCAGACGATTCGAGGGAGAGCTGTTTCTGATGCCAATAATATGAGGGCGTCCGAGGGCGTCGTATTCGATGGCCAGTGATTCCTGAACGATATTGGTGAACCCGATGTCGAAGAGATCGAGCGACTGCCATTCGCCAAGGAGTGGAGAGTATTCATAGAAAACATCGTCATCCGTGATAACGGCGACCTCACCGAATGGTGAAGCTGCGAGGTCGACAACTTCGTCGAAGTTGGGGATATCTGGTAGTCCAAGGACCTGGGTCTCACCCGAGCCAAAATCTTCAATAGCAATGACGGGTGTGCCGCCGGGTGTGTAGTCGATGGCGAGTGTTCCCTCGGGCAGCGGTGTGAAGCCTGATGAAGTGAGGATGACGCCATCGGTCGATGTGAATGGACCGGTTGAGCCGGAGCCATAGGCCGCCACGGCGACCTGGCCTGTGGGGCTGCTGGCTGCACGCAGCGGGCGAGGCGCGAAGGGTGGATAGAGGGGCTGATTGTTGGGGGTGATGTCGTACCAGCCAGTGGAGAACTGGGCGATTGATCCCCCGCCTTGAGTGAAGATGGTGGGCCAGACTCTCCCGTTGCGCATCGCCAGGACGGGGTCGCCTGAGGTTTGAATAGAGCTACCCCCGCGCTGTGGTGAGCTTGCCACTTCCTGGATGGCCCAGAAGAACTCTGTGGCGGTGGCGGAGGAGCCTGTGAGCAGAATCGTGATCAGGCATGAGACGACGTGTCTGTGCAGGGACATCTTCTTCTCCATTCAGTAGGCGTGAGACAAGTGACGTGGATCATCGAGTCTGGGCTCGTGGTGGTCAAGGGTTTTAAGGATTGCTTTGCTCTGGACATAAAAAACCCCCCGAAGATCGGGGGGTTTTGAGTGGTTTAGTTTATTGATTCGTGCTTGCTCAGGCTCGGCGGCTGAGGGTTGTCAGGAGGCCGAGGGTGAGGAGGGTGGCGGCGGCGGGTTCGGGGATGGGAGTGGCGGAGCCGATGAGGTTGAAGGTGAAGTCGGTGCCATCTCCGCCTAGGGCGGCGTTTTCGTCGGTGAGGATGGTGAGGGTGGCGGAGAAGTCGCCGACGAGGAGGGCGGGGTCGAACTGGAGGTTGAGGTCGGCGGAGGAGCCAGCGTTGATGCGGGTTCCGTCGAGGTTGTTGAGGAGTGAGAAGAGGGTGTCATCGGCGCCTGTGATGAGGATGTCGATGATGGTGAGGTCGGTGAGGTCGGGCCCGCCGGGGTCGAGGGTGGTGTTGAGGAGGGTGAGGTCGAGGGTGGCGATCTGGTCGGCGATGATGGAGCCGAAGTCGAGGGTTTCGCCGGGTAGGACCGCGACGGTGTCCTGCTCGAAGGCGGCGACGGGTCCGACGGCGGTGCCGGAGAGGTTGATGGTGTGGCTGCCGTCTTCGTTGGAGGCGATGGTGACGGTGTCGGTGTCAGGGGTGCCATCGGTGCGGACGGTGGGGGCGTAGGTGTAGGCGTAGTCGGTGCTCTCGGCGGAGCCGAGGCTGAAGGCGGGCGCTTCGGCGGGGCCGGAGAAGAGCGGGTCTGCGGGCGATCCGGCTGAGCCGGTGAGGAGGGTTCCGGTTCCGCCAGCGTTGGTGGTGGTGATAGCCTGGATGTCAGACTCACCGACACGGGCGAGGAAGTCGAGGGTTCCGGTGTCGCCTGGGGTGGTGCTGAGAGCGGGTTCGGTGAGGGTGAAGGAGCGGTACTCGACGCCCTGCTGGGAGTGGTTGTAGAAGCCGAACTGGCCGGTGGTGAAGGCGGGGACGCCTATGACTTCTTTAGAGAGGTCGAAGATCGTGAGTCCGTTTTGGTAAGCACCTGTGCCGCCGGTGATCTCGATCCTGATGCGGTCCTGGGTGTAGAGGAGATCGAAGTCGTAGACGATGTTGTTTTCCCAGCCGAGGGTTCCGCCGGTGTTGGTGGCGAGGACGTCGTAGTTTGGGAGGTTGTCGTTTTCGGCGTTGCCGAAGGGTGGGGTGGTGGTGCCGTTGACCCGGATGAGGCGGAAGCCTTCCTCGGTGCTCGACTGGGTGCCACGTTTCCAGTTAAGGAGGTAGAAGGAGGCGTCGGTGGCATTGTCGCCTGGCTCGTTGTAGCCGAAGACAAAGCCGATGAAGTCGTCATCGTTGAAGCCGGGCTGGCGGTTGCGGTCGCGGAGGAAGGATCCCTGGACGTTGGTGTTGAAGAAGTCGTTGGGGCTGACGAAGTAGGTGGGGTTGCCATTGATGGACTGGAAGACGGTGTCGCCGGCGTTCTCGACGGTCCAGTTGCCGTTTCCGGAGGGGCCCTTCTGTGACCAGGTGTTGAGGTCGACGTTGGTCTGAGCCTGGGCGGAGGCGGAGAAGGCTGCGATGAGGGCGCAGGTGGTGAATAGTTTGGTGGTGATGGTCATGGCTTTCTCTTCTCCAACGGGCGTTAAGTTAGGGGGGTTGGGTTCGGTTAATGAACCTGTAGCGTGTATCTAACTATAGCTGGTGACATGACTTTCGCCAGAAAAGATCGAGAAAATAGTGGCTTTAATCTCAGAAGCGGAGTTGGAGTTGGAGGCGAAGAACCCACTGGCCATCCTGGCCGGGGTCGTCGGCTTTCCAGCCGAGGGAGCTTTGTGAAAACTGTGATGAGACAGGGGTGACGGCGTAGCTGGCGTCGGCGGAGAGTTTGATGTGGGGTTCTATGAAGTAGATGTTGGTTCCGGCGGTGATGATGTTGAGGTCATCGGTGGCGTTGTCCGCGTGAGCGAACCCGTATCGGAGGAAGGGTTCGATGTTCTGATTAAGTCGTTGGGCGGCCTGGAGGACGACGCCGGTGACCTGATTGTCGTTGATGCTGTGCCAGCCGAGCGAGGCGAAGAGGTTGGTGTTGGTCTGGGTTTGCCATGTGGCGTCGGAGGTGAAGGCGATGGCGTCATCTTCTTCGAGGTGAGCGGCGACGCCGAGGAGCAGGCCTTCGGGGTCGCCGGGTTTGGCGGTGAAATCGTTGAGGGCTTTCCAGTCGCCGAAAGGCTTGTATTCATAGCGTGCGGTGATGGCGGGTGAGGCGTCGTCGGTGTCGTAGATGGCGGTGTCGAAGCTGCGGAAGCCCCGGTTGAGGCTGATGGCGGCGCGGTGGAGGTCATCGCGATACTGGGCTTCGACGCCCTGGATGCGGTTGGAGGTGGCGGGGAGGATAGAGAGGACGACGAGGGAGCGGTCGATGGCGGAGGTGTTGAAGGCACCGAGTAAGGTTTCACGTTGGAACTGGTGGGTCCACTGGCCGATTCGGACCTGGAGGTTGTCGCTGAGCTTGTAGCCGACGAAGGCGTCGATGAGATCGAAGTTGTCGGTTCTGCTGGAGTAGTCGGTCTGGAATGAGAAGAAGAGGTTGGGGTTGAGGGCGTGCCCGGAGAGTTTGAGGCGGGTTCTGCGGGCTTCGAGGCGGTTGAGCTGGTCGCCGCGGGTTGACGTGCGGTCGGTGCGGCCGTGGGTAGCGCGGAGTTGGAGGCCGGCGTTGAAGCGCAGGAGGTTGTCGCCGTCGGTGGTGCTGATGAAGTAGCCGTTGTCGTAGCCGTGGAGGAAGGAGGGTTGAGGTTGGGGGTTGTCTCGATCGGTGGTGTCCTGGGCGAGGGCGGAGGAGACGCCAAGGGTTACGAGGAGGACGGTGGCGAGGAAGCGGCTTGGTTTCATGGGGTTGTGAGCTGCTGTGTTGATGATCGAGAAAACGGACGCCGGAGTTGGTTCCGGCGTCCGCTTGGGAGGTTAGCGGATTGAGATGTGCGGATCGAGTGGTGGTGTGGTCAGAGCTTGAGTTGGAGTTGGAGCCGGAAGACGATCTGTCCGTCGGAGCCGGGGTCATCGGTCATCCAGCCGATGCTGGATTTGTCGAAGGTTCCGCTGACGGCGTCGAATGCGTAGCCGAGGTCGCCGGTGAATTTCACGTTGCCTTTGAAGAAGTAGACGTTGGAACCGACGGTGATGACAGAGAGGTCGGAGGCCCCGGAGCTTTGACCGAACTCGTAGCGAAGGAAGGGTTCGATGTTGTCGGCGACGAACTGGGCGACCTGGAGCACGGTGCCCCATGCCTCGGCGTCGTCGATTTCGTGCCACGCGATGGAGGCGAAGACATTGGTTCCGGCATCGGTCTGGAAGGTGATGTCGGCCGTTCCGGCGAAGGCGGAGCCTTCTTCGGCGTGACCGGCGATGGCGATGAGGAGTCCGGTGGGGTCGCCGGGGGGGGCGGAGAAGTCGGCGAGGTATTTCCATTCGCCGAAGGGTTTGAACTCGTAGCGTCCAGTGATGCCGACATCGGAGGTTTCGTCGGTGAGTGAGGTGTTGTAGCTTTTGAAGCCTTCATTGAGGGTGATGACGACGCGGTGGAGGTCATCACGGTACTGGGCTTCGATACCCTGGATGCGGCCGAGTTTGGCGGGGAGGATGCCGCTTGCGACGAGGGACTTATCGACGGCGCTGAGCTTAGAGAGGCTGAGGAAGGTTTCGCGTTGGAACTGGTGTTTCCATTGTCCGATGCGGACCTGGATGTTGTCGTTGATGCGGTAGCCGACGAAGAGGTCGATGAGGTCGAAGTCCCCGCCTGAGCTGCTGAACCCGCCTTGGAGGTAGTAGAAGATTCTGGGGTCGATGGCGTGACCGGAGAGGGTGAGGCGTGTGCGTGCGATCTCGAATCCTGAGGTGTCTTCCGGGGCGTTGGTGTTTCGATCAGCGTGGCCGTAGATGTAGCGGATCTGTGTGAGGGCGTTGGCTTTGAGGAGGTTGTTGCCGTCGGCGGATTCGATGAAGAAGCCTTTGTCGTAGCCGGTGAGGAAGGTGACCTCGGCGGGGTCTTTTTCCGTTGCGGGCTTGCTGGCTTCGGCGAGCATGGCTTCGAGGGCCGCGACGCGGGCTTCGAGGTCCTGCTGCTGCTCTTCAGCCAATGTCATGGCTGGTAAGGCGAGGAGGGCCGCGGCGGTGAGGGATCGTGTGAGGAGCTTCATGGTCGTTCCTTTCCTGGAGCCTGAGGCTTGGAGGGGGATCGGCCATGGACGGAGTGGACGTTTGTGGTGCTGGTCTCACAGGCTTAAGTGGTAAGTCCGTTTGAGAGGTTCGGTAGGATGTGCTGGATGAGCAGGCGTTATGCAGTTGTTGGTACGGGGGCGTTGGGTGGGTTCTATGGCGGCTGTCTGGCGAAGGCGGGGTTTGAGGTTCACTTTTTGATGCGGTCGGATGCGCAGGTGGCTCGAGAGCGAGGGCTGCGGGTGGATTCGAAATCGCATGGGGTGTTTACGGTGCATCCGGCGCGGGTGTATGAGCGGGCCGAGTCGATGCCGGTGTGTGATGTGGTGCTGGTGTGTCTCAAGACGACGGCGAACGAGGCGCTGCGTGAGTTGTTGCCATCGGTGGTGGGTCCGGAGACGACGGTGGTGATGATGCAGAACGGGTTGGGTGTGGAGGCGGATGCAGCGGCGGTGGTGGGTGGCGATCGGGTGCTGGGCGGGTTGTGTTTTGTGTGCTGTAATAAGGTTGGCCCGGCGGAGGTGGTGCATTTGGATTACGGGGATGTGCGACTGGGGCGGTACCGGGCGGATGGGTCGGCGGGTGGTGTGGATGAGGTGATGGAGGGGGTGGCGGCGGACTTCGGGGCGGCGGGGATCGAGGTGCGGCTGATTGAGGACCTGGTGCTGGCGCGGTGGCAGAAGCTGGTGTGGAACGTGCCTTACAACGGGTTGTCGGTGGTGCTGGGCGTGACCACGGACGTGATCATGGGTGATCCGGGACTGCGTCGGATGGCGGAGGCGTTGATGATGGAGGTGGCGGCGGCGGCGCGGGGGGCTGCGGGTCGGGCGATCGATGCGGGGTTCATCCGGGAGATGCTGGAGCGGACCGAGCGGATGCGGCCCTACCGGCCGAGCATGCTGGTGGATCGTGAGGAGGGTCGGACGCTGGAGGCGGGGTCGATTTTTGGGGCCCCACTGGCGGCGGCGCGGGGGGCGGGGGTGGAGACGCCCCGGCTGGAGTTGCTGGCGGCCCAGGTCGCGGTGCTGGCAGAGCGGATCGAGGCTGCCAGGGGGTAGCGGTGCGGTCTGTGCGGAGCGGGTGTGGTCTCGTTGACGGAAGGGGCGGGGTCAGGGATACTGCCGGGCTAAAAAATTCCCGACCCTTTACTACACCTACCCCCCCCACCTATACGCCTGCGGGCGTACGGGCCCCTTCAAGTGGGCTCTTGGATGATGAGGAAAGATGGCTATGTCCGAAGATCAGGGCTCGACGGCGATGGAGACTCGGCTGGAACAGAAGGTGACCTGCGAGAACGCGGGTCCGGCTCTGAAGCGGCTGACGATTGAGATTCCTGCCGAGACGATCGCGGAGCAGGTGGAGACGTCTTATTCGCAGTTGGATGATGAGGCGGTGATCCCGGGTTTTCGTAAGGGCAAGGCCCCGCGGAAGCTGCTGGAGCGGCGGTTTGCTGACACGATCCGCAAGGACGTGAAGAATCAGTTGCTGGCTCAGTCTTATCAGCAGGCGATCGCGGACGAGGGACTGGATGTGCTGGGTGATCCCGATGTGCCGGGGTTCGAGGACCTGGAGCTGCCGGAGTCGGGATCGCTGACGTTTACGGCTGAGGTGGAGGTGACGCCTGATCTTGAGTTGCCGGCGTTCGACTCGCTGGAGGTGGTCAAGACGGTGCGTGAGGTCACGGATGCGGACGTGACGGAGGAGATTGAGGGTCTGCAAAAGCGGTTGGGGAACATGGTGGCGGGCGGGGAGAAGGTCGAGGAGGGGGACTTTGTGTGGGCCGAGGTGAAGGTCTACGAGGGTCATGGTCCGGCGGAAGACGCTGAACCGGTGCAGGACATCCCCGGGACCTACATCATGATCAATGGTGAGAAGGCAGAGTACAAGGGTCATGTCGCGGGGATCGTGGTGGCTGACCTGGGCAAGCGATTGGCCGGGAAAACACGAGGGGATGTGGAGCGGATCGAGATGACGGGCCCGGCGTCCCACGAGGATGAGCGGGTTCGCGAGAAGGCGATCACGATCGACATCAAGCTCGAGCGGATCGAGCGGATGCAGCCGGCGTCGATCGAGGAGGTGATTCCTCAGGTTGGCGTCAAGGACGAGGCGGAACTGCGTGAGCGTGTGAAAGAGGCTGCGGTCGGTCGTATTGCGCAGGAGCAGCAGCAGGATCAGTACCGTCAGGTCCTCGATCAGCTTCACGAGAAAGTTTCGATCGAGCTGCCTGAGAAGATTAGCGGTCGGCAGTCGATCCGGCTGGTGCAGCGTAAGGCGATGGAGTTGTCATCCCGGGGGGTTCCCAATGAAGAGATCCAGGCAAGGCTGGCGGAGCTGCGCGAGGCATCGGAAGCGGAGTCGAAGCATCAGCTCAAGCAGTTCTTCCTGATCGACAAGGCCTCGAAGGACCTGGATGTTGATGTCAGCGACCAGGAGTTGAACGGTCGGATCGCGATGATCGCGATGCAGCAGGGTCGTCGCCCCGAGAAGCTTCGTCAGGACATGATGCAGCGTGGCGAGATCGAGCAGCTTTATCTGCAGATTCGTGAGCAGAAGACGCTGGACATGATTCTGGAGAAGGCCAAGGTCACGGAGAAGGCTGGCGAGGCTGAGAAGAAGCCTGCGAGCAAGCCGAAGAAGAAGTCGCCTAAGAAGAAGGCGTGATCTGGGGAGATGGGGGGTTGGTGATGGTCGTACCGACTGTGCCGATGATGCTGGCGTTCAATAGCGGGGACATGATCCGGTCGTTTGCGATCATGGCTGTCTGTCTGATCATGTTGGGGGTGATTCTGGCGGTGCTGCGGGTGTATGTGGCGCGTCGGGGTCGGCGTGGGGGATCACGGCTGCCAAGTGGGGGATTTACGCTGCGGGAGCTGAGGTTGATGCACGAGCGGGGCGAGTTGACGGATGAGGAGTATGAGGCGATGCGGGGGCGGATTATGGGGGCTGCGGCGGATGGGGGCGTGGAGGGGTCGGGTAAGGCGGATTCGGGTCGCGGGGCTGAGCGGTGATCGCGAAAAAGGTGGAACGATAACCGTGGTTTGGACGTATGCAGTGGGGTGATCGGGGCGTATAGTGAAACCTGAGAGACTATGAGCGTGCGCTCAACCCCTTAATAGGCTTGGTTGGCCAGGACGGCTAACGGGCCGGTGGGGAAGCGTCGATCCAAGCCCCGGCGGCGTCGGAAGGCCGAGCCCGTGGGTACACCTCAGCCGAGAAAAGTGACTAATGGCGAACACGACCAAAGGCAAAGGCGGACCGAGCGGGGGCGGCAACGACGGTGGCGATGGCGGCGACAGCGGATTCCGCGGGCGTCGAGTGACCACGTGTTCATTCTGCGGGAAGAGTTCTCGTGAGGTGGGCCCGATGGTTGAGGGCCCGGGGGACGTGTACATCTGTGCGAACTGCACCGAGCTGTGCCAGAACATCTTCAAGCAGGAGCGACGGCGGGTGTCATCGGGTCGACCGGCGATCAGTGCGATCCCGACGCCCCGGCAGCTCAAGGAGTTTCTGGATACGTATGTGATTGGCCAGAACATCGCCAAGCGTGCGTTGTCGGTGACGGTGCACAATCACTACAAGCGGCTGGCCGCGGCGGAGAAGGAGAGCCCGGTCGAGATTGATAAGTCGAACATCATGCTGATCGGTCCGACGGGTTCGGGCAAGACGCTGCTGGCCAAGACGCTGGCGCGGACGCTCAATGTCCCGTTTGCGATTGGTGACGCGACGACGCTGACCGAAGCGGGGTATGTCGGCGAAGACGTTGAGAACCTGCTCTTGAAGCTGTTGCAGGCGGCGGACTACGACCTGGAGTCGGCGCAGCGTGGGATCATCTACATCGACGAGATCGACAAGATCGGCAAGACGTCGCAGAACGTGAGCATCACGCGCGACGTATCGGGCGAGGGTGTTCAGCAGGCGCTGCTGAAGATGCTTGAGGGCACCGTGGCGAATGTCCCGCCGCAGGGTGGGCGTAAGCATCCCGAGCAGCAGTACATTCAGATTGACACGAGCAACATCCTGTTTGTGTGTGCGGGGACGTTCGTGGGTCTTGAGGACATCATTCGTAAGCGATTGGGTCGCAAGTCGATCGGTTTTGCCTCTGAGCAGTCGGTCGATGAGCAGTTGGATGATCGCGAGAAGGTGTTGGAGCAGGTGACGCCTGAGGACTTGCTGCAGTTCGGGATGATCCCTGAGCTGATTGGTCGGTTGCCGATCATCACGCCTCTGATGCCGTTGACGGCAGAGGCGATGGTTCAGATCCTGACCGAGCCGAAGAACGCCTTGATCCGTCAGTATCAGCACTTCTTTAGCATGGAGAACGCTGAGCTTGAGTTCACGGACGAGGCGTTGCTGGCGATGGCGGAGAAGGCGATCGAGCGCAAGACGGGGGCGCGAGCGCTCCGTGGTGTGCTCGAGGAGCTGATGCTGGAGCTGATGTACGAGCTTCCTGAGCCCGCAAATCAGGGCGGGAAGTACGTGATTGATCGTGACGCTGTGATGACCGGGAAGAAGCTGGCGGAGTTGCGGGTGGCCCGCAAGGAATCTGCCTGATCCATTTCACTGGAGGGGTGCTTGATGCGCCGAAACGTGAACCGACCTGGGAGCGGAGTGGTCCCCGCGTGGCTGGCAGTGACGGTGATGGCCGTCGGGTTGCTGGTGGCGGCGGCGAGTCTCGGGCCGATTTCGGCGCGGGCCCAGATCGCTGAGCCGGTCACCCCGGATGAGCTGACACAGCTCGCGCGGCACGGTCGGTTTGATGCGGTGCTCGATGCGCTGGAGCCTTATCGTCAGAACTCTGACGCTTCAGAGCTGATTGAGGAGCTGCGGAGCCGCCGGGCGCTGGAGCAGAAGCGGCAGGAGGCGCGGGGCGAGCAGCTTGAGACGGCGCTCGAGTCGATGCGCGAGCAGATCGACGAGGGGCGTCTGGACAAGGCGATGGTGTCGCTGATCGAGGCCCATGGCCTGAGTGAGCGGCCCGAGCGGCTGCTGCAGGAGCCTGAGGTCGCCGATTTGATCGACGAAGTCAAGGCGAAGTCCGCGGCGGCGATGGAGGAGCACGACTATCTCGAGGCGCTGAATCTCTATCACCGGCTGAAGCTGCTGTATGAGGATCAGGGTTACTACAAGAAGGAATCGAAGGCAGCGGGTGGGCATGTACGGCTGCTGCAGTTGTATGTGCCAGAGACGTTGCACGAGATGACCCGGGCCCGGGCGATCGAGCGCGGGGATGATGTCGAGGACCGCGAGGAACTCGAGTACGACGACTGGCGTGACCGGATCGAGGATATTGATCTGGCGATGCTCCGGCAGACGCTGCGGCAGGCGTCGGTGGATCATGTCGGGGCCCTGGGGTATCGGGACCTGATGCACGAGGCCGTGGTCGGGATGCGTCGGATGCTGGCGACCGAGGCGTTGTCGGCGACGTTCAAGGGGATGGCGAATCAGGACGCTCGTGAGCGTTATCTGGATTACCTGGCTGACCTGGAGTCGTCGCTGGAGCGGGCTTCGTACAGCATGGATTTCGTCGAGGCGATCAGCCTGGCGGACCGGATCGTCGGGATGAACGATCAGACGGTGCGGCTGCCCCGGCAGGTGGTGCTCTACGAGCTGACCGAAGGCATCACGGGGCGCCTCGATGATTACTCGTCGGTGATCTGGCCCGTGGATGTTCCGGCGCTGATGCGCAGCACGCAGGGGACCTTCTCGGGTGTGGGGATTCAGATCAGCCGCCAGGAGCGCGAGCTGGTGGTGGTGAGCCCGCTTGAGAACACGCCAGCCCAGGCGGCGGGGATCAAGGCGGGAGACCGGATCACACGGGTGAATGGCAAGCCGACGTCGACCTGGAGCCTGACGCGGGCGGTCGATGAGATCACCGGCCCCGAGGGGAGCCCGGTCGAGTTGACTGTCGAGCGTGAAGGCAAGACCGAGCCGATGAACTTCGCGCTCAGGCGGGCGCGGATCGAGATCGATTCGGTGCGAGGCTGGGATCATCTGCCCGGCGGAGGGTGGAACTATCTGATCGATCCTGAGCGGCGCATCGGCTATGTGCGTATCTCACAGTTCATCCCGCGGACGGCAGCGGACCTGGACGCTGCGGTGCAACAGATCTCCGAGAACGGCCCGGTAGGCGGGCTGATCCTGGACCTGCGGTTTAACCCGGGTGGTCTGCTGACCTCGGCGATCGAGGTGTCGGACCGGTTCATAGATGAGGGCAAGATCGTCTGGACCGTCGATGGCAAGGGCACGAAGTCGGGCGAGGCATCGGCCAAGCGTCGGCGGACGTACGACGATTTCCCGGTCGTCGTGCTCGTCAACCAAGGCTCGGCGAGCGCTTCGGAGATCGTTTCGGGGGCGCTACAGGCCTACGGGCGTGCGATGGTCGTGGGCGTGCGGAGCTTCGGCAAGGGCTCGGTGCAGGACCTGTTCCCGCTCTCGCGGGGCAAGGCGTTCCTGAAGCTGACCACGCAGTACTACGTGATCCCCAGTGGCCGGATCATTCACCGGCTGCCCGAGGCCGTGACGTGGGGCATCGAGCCCGACCTTGAGGTGAAGATGACCGACGGCGAGGTGAGTGCGGCGCTGCTCCGGCGTCAGGCGGCTGATGTGCTGCGTTCCACCGAGTATCAGGCCCCCGAGGGTGAAGAGCCGGTGATGGCGTCGGAAATCCTGGAAGAGGGTCTTGATCCTCAGCTGGAAGCGGCGCTGTTCTGGCTCAAGACGCAGAACCTCGCGGACCAGTTGACGATGGCGCGGCAGTGAGCAATGGCTGCTGGCCGACGGGCTTGTATGGCACCGTCTAAGGCCCGTTGGGGTAAGTATGCTGAGCGTCGTGTGTAACGGGGTTGGCCTGGGGTCGTTAATCTAAGAGCATGGCAGGTAATACGTTCGGACATCTGTTTCGGATCACGACGGCTGGCGAGAGTCATGGTCCGGGCAACGTGGTGATTGTGGACGGGGTCCCGCCCGGGCTGGCACTGACCGAGGATGACCTTCGCCCGGACCTGGAGCGGAGGCGGCCGGGGCAGTCGAAGATCGTGACGCAACGCAAGGAGGCGGACGAGCCGGAGATCCTTTCTGGGGTCTTCGAGGGCGTGACGACGGGGACGTCGATCGCGATCCTGATCCGCAATGCCGATCAGCGATCCCGGGATTACGAAGACATCAAGGACAAGTACCGGCCGGGGCACGCGGACTACACGTTCGATGCGAAGTACGGCTTTCGAGATTACCGGGGTGGGGGTCGGTCGTCGGCGCGGGAGACAACGGCGCGAGTGGCGGCGGGTGCGATCGCGAAGAAGCTGCTCCTGGAGCGGGCGGGCGTGTCGGTGCTGGGCTATGTCAAGCAGGTTGGGGATGTCATCGCGGAGGTGACTGAGCCCGAGGCGGTGACGCTGGAGCAGGTCGAAGCGACGCCGGTGCGTTGTCCGGATGGCGCGGTGGCGGAGCGGATGATCACGCTGATCGAGCGGGTTCGGAAGGAACAGGACTCGATTGGCGGGGTGTCGGAGCTGGTCGCGACCGGGGTGCCGGCGGGCTGGGGCGAGCCGGTGTTCGACAAGCTCAAGGCGGACCTGGGCAAGGCGATGTTCTCGCTGCCAGCGGTTCTGGGCGTGGAGTACGGGGCGGGCTTTGCGGTCGCAACGATGCGCGGGACGCAGAACAACGACGTGATGACCAAAGACGCGGACGGCCGTGTCGTCACACAGAGCAATCGCCACGGCGGGATGCTCGGCGGGATCTCGTCAGGGATGCCGATCGTGATGCGGTGTGCCATCAAGCCGACATCGAGTCTGAGTCAGGAGCAGGAGACGATCACGCGCTCGGGCGAGGCGACGACCATCGCGACCAAGGGTCGACACGATCCATGCCTGCTGCCTAGGTTCGTGCCGATGGGCGAGGCGATGATGGCGATCGTGCTGGCGGATCACATGCTCCGGCAGGCGGCGGTTCGGGGGTGAGGGCTATGATCAAGCGTTCATCAGGAGACTAAAACCATGCCGACTTATGAGTACCACTGCCCGGCGAACGGGCGGAGCGTTGAGGTCATGCACCCGATGAGTCACGAGGTGACGACGTGGGGTGAGTTGTGCGTGCTCAATGAAGCCGATCCAGGAGAGACGCCCACCCAGAGCCCGGTGGAACGGGCGGTAACCGCGGGGATGGTGCGGGTTTCCAAACCGGAGCGTGTGTCCTTGCCGATGGGCGGCGGGTGCGGATGCGGGCGAGGCGCGGGCGGCTGCGGTCACTGAGCTACTTTGGGGCGCGGCTGGATGGCGATGACGGTGATGTCGTCGTGGTCGAGTGGCCCATCGACGTGATGTCTCACCGCGTCGATGACGATCGTTTTGGCGTCGGGGAGTGAGCTGTCGTGCGGGAGGGTCGCGAGTGTTGAGGTCAGACGACTGAGGCCGAACTCGTCACCTTGGGGGCTGCGAGCTTCGAGCACACCGTCGGTGTAGAGCAGGAGCTGGTCGCCAGGTCCCAGGTCGTGGTCGTGCTGGTCGTAGCTGGCCTCGGCGGATACAGCGAGAGGCAGGTTGTCGGCGTCAGAGTCGTGATCGGGCTCGACGCTTTGCCATGTGCTGTCTCCTGCACGGCGGAGCAGAGCGGGGTGGTGACCGGCATAGGAGAATCGGAGGGTGTCGTCGCCGGTGTAGACGCCCA
Source organism: Phycisphaeraceae bacterium (assembly GCA_040222855.1). Taxonomy (NCBI): domain Bacteria; kingdom Pseudomonadati; phylum Planctomycetota; class Phycisphaerae; order Phycisphaerales; family Phycisphaeraceae; species Phycisphaeraceae bacterium. The sequence goes on from JAVKCD010000018.1 coordinate 231,433, forward strand.
GCAGCGCGGCGGTGGTCATGGCTTTGATGCCCATGTCGGCGGCGACACGATTGACCTGCTCAAGGACCTGCTGTCCGTCGAAGTCGTTCATGTGGTCGCGGAGCGCTTCGTAAACGAGTTGCGAAACGTCGGAGACCTGGTCGCCGTGTCCCATGACATCGGCGATAGCGATGCGCGTGATGGCGTCCTGCCTGCAAACGGAGAGGAAGTAGATGTCTCCGCCTTTTCCGCCCTGGCAGGAAGCGGAGTAGAGGGAGGCTTCCACGGCGTTGGAGAGCAGGTCGGTGTCCTCGTCCTGTATTCCGCCGAAGACTTGTCCGCACTGGAGTCGGTGCATGAGGATCACTCGTGGGGGTATCGGATCAATCGGACAGGCTTGAGATTAACGCTGGAAGGGTCGAGGTGATTCCTGTGAGCAGAAAAAAAGCCCGCGGGGTTGCCGCGGGCTTGAGGTGCGTCAGATTGTGGTGTTCGATCAGTCCTGGGGCTTGGCCCCGCCCTGGCCGAAGGTGATCTTGTCGGTGCCGAGGTGATCACCTCCACCGAGTCCGCCAAGGCCTCCGCCTCCGGCACCGCCTTCGGGAGCTGAGGCTCCGGGGGTGGCGCGGTCTGCAGCGGCTTCCTGATCGGAGGTCCACTGCGCTCGCTTGAGCGACAAACCGATCTTGCGCTCTTCGAGATCGACGCGGAGGATCTTGACCTCGATGTCCTGGTCGGCGGCAACGACATCCTGCGGGTTCTCGACCTTGTGGTCAGAGAGCTCGGAGATGTGCAGAAGACCTTCGAGGTCGTCTTCGAGTTCGACGAAGACGCCGAAGTTGGTGATCTTGGTCACCTTGCCCTGGACGATCATGCCGGGCTGGTAGGCCGACGGGATGGCTTCGTGCCACGGGTCCTCGGACATCTGCTTGAGGCCAAGGGCGACACGCTGCTTGGACTGATCGACTTCCAGGACGACGCAGCGGGCGGTGTCGCCCTTCTTGAGCAGCTCGTTGGGGTGCGAGATCTTCTTGGTCCAGGAGAGGTCCGAGACGTGGAGCAGTCCGTCGATGCCGGGCTCGATCTCGACGAAGGCACCGTACGAGGCGAGGTTGCGGACCTTGCCCTCGACGACGGTTCCTGGGGGGTACTTCTCGGCGACGAGTTCCCAGGGGTTGACCTCGACCTGCTTCATGCCCAGCGAGATCTCCTGCTTGTCCTTGTTGAAGTCGAGGATGACGACATCGACCTCATCGTTGACATTGACCATCTCGGAGGGATGGTTGATGCGCTTGGTCCAGGACATCTCGGAGATGTGGACGAGGCCTTCGACGCCCTCTTCGAGCTTCACGAACGCTCCGTAGGACATGATGTTGGTGACGTTGCCCTTGACCCGGGTGTTGGGCGGGTACTTCTGCTCGATGTCCTTCCAGGGCGAGTCTTCCTTCTGCTTAAGTCCGAGCGCGATCTTTTCTTTGTCGTAGTCGATGTTGAGGATCTTGACTTCGACCTTCTGATCGATCCGGAGGATGTCAGAGGGGTGGTTGACCCGGCCCCAGGACATGTCGGTGATGTGCAGGAGGCCGTCGATCCCGCCAAGGTCCACGAACGCGCCGAAGTCGGCGATGTTCTTGACGGTGCCGGTGACCATGTCCCCTTCCTTGATCTGCTCGAGGAGGGACTTGCGCTGCTCGGAACGACGGTCTTCGATGAGCTTACGACGGGAGATGACGATGTTGCGGCGATCGGTATCGATCTTGAGGATCTGGGCGTCGATGGTTTCGCCGATGAAGATGCCGATGTCGGCAGGCCTGCGGATATCGACCTGTGAGGCCGGGAGGAACACGGGGACGCCGATGTCGACCAGCAGCCCGCCCTTGATCTTCCGCATGACACGGCCGGAGATGGTGTCGCCCTCGTCCTTCTCGGAGATGATGCGTTCCCACCCGCGGATGCGGTCGGCTTTGCGCTTGGAGATGGAGACGTGCCCGTCATCGGTCTCGACTTCTTCGAGGAGGACTTCGATGACGTCGCCGATCTCGACATCTTCCGGCGACTCGAACTCGTTGCGATCGAGGATGCCTTCGGACTTGAGCCCGAGCTCGACAAGAAAGTCGTTGCCAGCGTGGCCGATGACCTTGCCCTTGAGGATGGAGCCGGGCTTGAAGTCGGCGATAGCGCCTTCGAGAATAGTTTCCATGTCGCCTTGGGCGACGTCGCTGCCGAAGGCTTCGGCGACCATTTGTTGTGCGAGATCATCTTCGAGTTCGAGGGAGGCGATGAGGTTGCGATCGACCATGTGAAGGGGAGTTCCGATGCGGTGTCTTACCCGGTATGTTGTGCCGGGTCGCGAGTCGTTCCGTAGGGAGGAGCGGCGTCGCCTGGTGATGACAAAGGCGGGCGATGGACCTTCCATCGACCGCCTCCGTGCGAACCGGACAGTGTAACCCGGAAAGGGCCCTGTGTGTCAACCATTAGAGGGTTGGTGCGGAGCCCGGTTAGGATGGTCTGATGAGTCGTTCACAGGCATTAATCGTGCGGGCTCCGGGCACCAACTGCGACCTTGAGCTGGCCCATGGCTTTGAGGCCGCGGGGGCCCAACCGGTCTTGGTGCACCTCGATGCCTTGATCGCCGACCCCTCGCCGCTGGACCGGGCGGGGCTGATCGGGTTTCCTGGGGGGTTTAGCTACGGGGACGACCTTGCGGCGGGGCGCGTGTTTGCGGATCGTGTCAGGCGGTTTTTGATGGCCCCGCTGCGGGCTGCGGTGGGCCGGGGCGTACCGATTATCGGGGTCTGCAACGGCTTTCAGGTGCTCGTGAAGGCGGGTTTGCTGCCCGATCCGGAGGCACAAGGCCAGTCGGTCACGCTCTCGCTCAATACTTCGGGGCGGTTTGTGGATCGTTGGGTCGGCGTGGAGCCGGTGGCGGAGAGCCGATGCATCTGGATGCGCGGGCTGGAACAGGGGTTCGAGCTACCCATCGCCCACGGCGAGGGTCGGCTGGCGCTGGACGCCGGTTTGCTCAGTTCTCTGGAGGCAGGCGGGCAGGTGGCCCTTCGGTACAGCGAGGACGTGAACGGTTCGGCGGGTCGCGTGGCGGGACTGTGTGATCCGAGCGGGCTGGTACTGGGCTTGATGCCTCACCCCGAGCGATGGATCGACACGTTGCAGCACCCACGATGGACAAGGCAGAGCGAGGATTTTCTAAGACGCACCCCCGAGGGTCTGCTGATGCTCAAGAACGCGGTGGAGCACAGCGCCCTGGTGCGGGCTTAGGGGTCGCTGGGTTCGTTTGATTCTTCTGCTTCTGAGGGTCGTTCGCCGGTCGTGCGGTAGTGCATCCGGCTGCGGGCATATTCTTCGGGCGAGAACGGCAGGTCGGGGTTCTCATCACCCCGGGCGCACTGCTTGTGAAGGGACTTGAGGAACGGGATGCACCACCCGCAGCCCGTCCCCGCGGAGAGGCAGTCAGAGATGAGGGAGGCCACCGGGGGCTGCTCGCGCTGGCAGTAGTTGACGATCTTCCGCTGGGAGACGTGGAAGCACAGGCAAACATGGTCATCGGGGTTCATGGGCTCAGGGTAGCCCCCCCACCGCCCCATGGGTAGGGCTGACCCGAACTCTCCGCAGAACCCGGATTTCAGGCGACTCTCGGGCCGTGTAGCGAATACCATGCCAGCATGAAGCAGTTGGAACAGGAATCCGCCTGGGGGCGACTGATCGAGCGGCTCGGCCGCCTGCCGGGGATCGGCAAGCGCTCAGCCGAGCGGATCGCTTTTCACCTGATCCGCCAGCCCCCAGCGGAGGCCGAAGACCTGGCGACCGCCCTGCGGGCCCTGGTCACGGACCTGAAGGTGTGCTCGGAATGCGGGAATCTGACCGAAGCCGACCCCTGCTCGATCTGCTCAGATAGCAAGCGGGACGGTCGATCCGTCATGGTCGTCGAGCGCCCCTCGGACATCGTGGCCTTCGAGCAACTCGGGATCTGGCGCGGTCGCTACCACGTCCTCCTCGGACGAGTCGCCCCGCTGGAGGGCGTGGGCATCGGCGAGATCAATCTGGAAGCCCTAGTTAAACGAGTGAAACTGGGGGGTGTGGAGGAGGTGGTCCTCGGGACCACACCGACACTGGAGGGCGACGGCACCGCGCTGGTCCTCATGGAACGCCTCGAAGGGCTTGGCGTCCGGGTGACGCGATTGGCCCGGGGCATGCCCACCGGATCAACCTTCGCCGGGGTCTCGAAAGCGGTCCTGTCCGACGCCGTTCAGGGACGCACCCCCATGGGGTGACGAAGGGCCATCAAAGGACCGATAACACGAGTGTGTGGACTCGATGACCCCCCTGCCGGGGTCAAAAGGATGCATCGGGTATGAGGATCTCGACCGGACAACACATGCGGATCGACCAGCGGATGAAGCTGGCCCCGCGCATGATCCAGTCGATGGAGATCCTCCAGATGCCCCTCGCCGCGCTCGAGGAGCGCATCGAGCAGGAGTTGGGCAGCAACCCGACCCTCGAACTGGCCGAGCCGGGAGCCGAGGCGTTCGACGCCGAAGCCGCCCGCGTCGAAACCGACCGCGCCGACCGCGAAGGCGAACGCGAGCTCCGCGTCGAAGAAGGCTCGAAAGCAGGAAGCGACAACGCCGAAGACTTCGAGCGCCTCAACAACCTCACCAACGAATACGGCGAATCCTGGTCCTCCAACACCCAAGGCAGCGACGACTGGTCGCCTAGACCCTTCACCCGCGGCACCGGCGAGCGCGACGCCAAGATGGACGCCATGGCCAACACCGCGTCCCGCGGGCTGTCGCTCTACGAACAACTCATGGACCAGTGGCGACTCGTCGAGGCCGATGACGATGTGCTGGGTGCCGGCGAATACCTGATCAGCAACGTCGACGCCGACGGCTACATCCGCACGCCACTCGAAACGCTCGCCGAACAATCGACCGATGGCTGGGGCGTGCCGGTGCTCCGATCAGCCCTCCTCAAACTCCAGCAGGTCCTCGAACCCGCCGGCCTCGGCGCCCGCGACCTCCGCGAGTGCCTGCTGCTGCAGATCGAAGCCTACCGCCGGGCCGAGCGCGACGAGAGTGACATGCTGGATCACGCCGAACTGCTGGTGGACGAGTTCCTCGACGACATCGAGGGAAACCGGCTGCCCAAGATCGCGAAAGACTCGGGCCTGACCCTCGACGAGATCAAGGACGGCCTCCGCATGCTCCGGCACTTCCAGCCGCACCCCGGCCGACAGCTCTCGGATGACGGCCCACGCTCGATCATCCCCGACGCCGTCATCGAGTTCGACGAAGACGCCGATTGCTACACCGCCACCCTCACCAACAGCCGCCTGCCCACCCTCCAGATCAGCCCGTCCTATCAGGAACTGGCCAAAGACAAGTCCGTCGAGAAGCGCACCCGTGACTTCGTCGGAAACAACCTCCGCGAAGCGAGCTGGCTCCTCGACGCCATCGTCCAGCGGCAGAACACCCTGCTACGTGTCATCAACGTCGTCGTCCTCGCCCAGCGGGAGTTCTTCGAGCAGGGCGAAGCTGGACTCAAACCTCTACCAATGACCCAAGTCGCCGACCAACTCGGCATCCACGTCGCCACCGTCAGCCGCGCCGTCTCCGAAAAATACCTCCAGACCCCCCGCGGCATCTACCCGCTCCGCATGTTCTTCTCAGGCGGAACCGAAACCGAAGAAGGCGACGCGATGAGCTGGGCCGCCGTCCAGGCCAAACTCAAAGAGATCGTCGCCGAAGAAGACAAAGCCGAACCCCTCAGCGACGACGCCCTCGCCGACGCCCTCAAAACCAAAGGCATCGACATCGCCCGCCGAACCGTCGCGAAATACCGCAAACAACTCGGCATCCCGGCGGCAAGGCAGAGGCGGGAGTATTAGGTCAAGAAAGCAGGTGTCGCTCGTGCGAAGTTCGCTATCTATGAGAGGCACGAAGAATATAATATGTATAGGTGTCGAGTAAAGAACACCAGAACAGGAAGCCGCATAATAGAGCAGCTAGCCCCATCACTATGGCTCCGACCATATGATGAATACTGCTAACCCCGGTGCTATTGAACCATATCACATAAGCAAAGCACACAAATAACAATCCAAAAATAGCCGCTATGAGTGTTTGCGCGATACTTGTTTGAGATACGAGATGGATTCGCTGATAGTCCGATGGGCTTAACGGTCGATCTTTATTCTCTGGCAGTTCATAGAGCTGGGGGGAAGGATCTTCTCCGGAGACCACAACGATTGCCTTCTGGCCTAAACAATAGCCAAGCTCTAAAGCCCCGTCCTCGACATCCATCCCTATGATGAGTCTAGAGTCCTCGTCTGGCCAATCGCCCGTATCAGCAATAGCCTTACCCTTAAAAAACATCCAACCTTCTGATTGAAGCAAAGCGTCTAACTCCGCCAACCGCTTCGCATTCTCCTCGTCTGACAGAATCTCTGACCTCGGATTCATCGCCGTCAGATAAGCCGCCGTCTTCGCCCCGTGCTCCCGCATCAACTCAGCCAGCTCCGGACACGGCTCACCGATCCGCAGCGTAATCACCCCCCTAGGCGTCTCCGCCGTGTAGCTCGTCCTCCGATACGCCTGTTCAAGCTCCCGGGACAATCGCGCCATGACATCCAGTCTAATCCGATGACGCAGCCGGGAGAAGCCTGACAATCACATACCGCCACCGCTCGGCTTCGACCGTCTCCAGCACCGCCACCCGCCCCGGATACACCGCCTCCAGCGTCTCCGCCTCATGCGGATAGAGCGCATAAAGCGTCGACAGCTCTGAGGGCGTGCCTTCGAGCGCTTCGTTAAGGCGTTGCCGAGGTTGAGCCTGCGCGTAATAAAACAATCCCGGCTTGTCGTTCCACATCCGCCCGGTGATGACCGTCTCGCCGGGCGCAGCGAGATGAGCCGCGAGTTGCGGCGCGACGTTCGCCGAAGACAGCGTCGCCCGCTGGTCGGCCTTGAGCAGCGTGTAACCCGTCGAACTGGCGGCGAGGATTAGCGTCGCCATCAGCAGCCATCGGGCCGACGTCAACGCCCGCCAACGGATCAAGGTGAGGGTGATGAGAGCCGTGCAAATGACGCCCAGGCTCACGCTCGGCGAAAGAGCTAGCGGCGCAACCTGGATCGTGATGACGATCAGGGCAACCACCGCAGTGATCCATAACACCGGGACCACACGGGTGAGTATGCCAGCGAGTGAAGCAGAGAGCTTGCCGTGCAGAAATCGACTCAGCGTCACGCCCGCAGGCAGGCACAGGATCGGCAGGATGATGTAGCCGTAGCGTGGGTTCTCAAGCAGAAACAACACCACCAGCGTGCAGGCGATCCCAAAAGACCAGAGCGTGGCGTCAAGCCGGCGCTTCCGCTGGGGCTGCACAGAAACCCGCGCCGAGGGCAACATCGCAAGCCCGGCGAACAGAGAAACAGGCAGAGCAAACAACGTCAGCACCAGCGGCATCGTCAACACACCGACCATGTGAGCCGGGTCGAGCAGCGTGCCGAATCGCTCGATCACTTCGGTGATGCCAGCTTGCTGCGTTTCACGAGAAGCACTGGCCGTGATGACCTCAACAGCAACGACCCATGAACCGGCGAGCACCGCAGCCAGAGGAAAGATCACGAGCACCACGGGCCGCAGCAGCCAACGCACACCGGCTCCGGCCAGACAAGGCGCGATGACCCCGGCAAGGACAACCGTCAGCGCCGCCGGGCCCTTGGCCAGCAGCGCCGCCGCGAGCGCAAGCGTCGCCAGCGCCGACCACCGCCAGACATATCGGGGCCGACCCAGGGCCAGCTCAACCAGACAGCCCCAGGTCAGGATCGCCAGAAACGTATTGAGGCCGTCGATCTCCGCCGAACGATTCTGCGACCAGAGCGGGAACAGCCACAAAAACGTAAACCCCGCGGCAAGCCCCGCCGTCCGCCCGAACCAGCGCATCCCCAGCCACGCCAGCCAGGCCGCACAACCCGCCGCCGCGAGGATTGACGGCATCCGAAACACCCAAGGCTCGCGCGAGTCGAGCAGCCAGGCCGTCGCCGCCAGCGTCCACGGATGAAACGGCGGCTTGCGCAGATACGGCTCGTCGAGAATAGAAGTCAGAACCCAATGGCCCTGATCGAGCACGTCCATCGCGACAAGAGCACGGTGAACCTCGGTTCGCGCGAGAGGCGGATTACTGAGAAATAAGAAGTGCGACAGGAAAACGCCCAGAAAGATGGCAAGCAGCCATCGCGCTGTGTGCTGGCGGCGCGGCGCGATCACTCGTCAGGACCGACAGGCATCACAGGTAACGGGTCGGGCACTGCCGCCAAAGCGCCTTCCTCGACAAGGCGCTGCGCGATGAACGCCATGTGCTCATTCATATAATGCAGCAGGATGGTGTCCTTCCGAGGACTCCAGTCGTACTGCTTGAGCTCTTCGATGACCTGCTCAGGCGTCCAGCCTTCATAAAACAGTCGGTAGAACCCGGTCGCCCCACCCGTGCGCTGTGAGCCAGCCGAACAGTGCATCAGCACCTGCTGGTCACTCGCCATCGCCTGGCGGAGCGTTACCAGCGCCGAGACATACGACTCAGGATTACCCGTCCCATCGCCGGCCAGCGGGAAGCGATGACCCGTGATCCCGAGACTCGCGATCGCTGCGGTCTCGGCTTGCTGCTCTTCATCCGGGCCGTTGCCGATGCCGGTGAAGTCGATCACCACATCGATCTCGTTATCGCGGAGAACGTCTTCGATCAGGTAAGGCGAAATCTGCCCCGACCGGTAAACCTCGCCGGGAATGATCGTGCCAAATCGTTTGGCGATCAGTCGGTCCTCGAGAACTTCCTCCCAGACCACGACCCCGACGATCACAAGAATCAGAAGAACCAGGCCACGCTTCCAATAACGACCACTGGGTGGTGCTACCGAGTGAGGCGGTTTGGAGGCATTCGCTGTCGGGCTTTCGGAAGAACTCCCGGGATTCTGGCTCATCCAAGAATGATAACTCAAACCCGCCTGACTCAGGCAGACGCCGCCGAGAAGCGGGCAAGCAACCGGCGAATATTCTCAGGGCTGAGAGAGGCGTTGGAGAGTCCCGCCTCGTCGCACGCCCGGGGCATGCCGTAGACAGCACAGGTGTCGGCAGACTGCGTGACCACGAGCCCGCCCGAGTGACGAACGTGGTGAGCCCCTTCAAGCCCATCGGTGCCGATGCCCGACATCACGATGGCCAGCACTCGGCCCGGACGGACCTCATTAGCAGAAGCAAAGAGCACGTCCGCGGAGGGCCGGTACAGCTTGTGCTCCGGCTCCTTGGCGATGCGGATGGTGGGTCGGCCCGTCGCGCCTTTCCACACCGACATATGCCGGTGGCCCTGCCCGATGTAAACAACACCCGGAAGCACCGGCATGCCGTTCTCAGCATGATGCACCGCCAGGGGCGCTTCCCGTGCAATAGACAGCGCCATCGACTCGGTGAACGCCGGAGGCATGTGCTGGGCAACGAAGATAGGCACGCGGAGGTCGGCTGGCAGATTGATGATGATCTGACGGACCAGCTCCGGGGCACCGGTGGACGCACCGATCGCAACAAGCCTGATGCCGTCGATGGGCAACGCCGCCGCGAGGTCGCTCTTGGTTCTGTTAGCAGGAGCCGTCGTCATGCCAAACCTCTCTAAAGGGCTATCGGTCCATCGAGCCAGGCGATTCAGGGACTGCTGGCCAGTCCTACACTGTCCTCATGCCCCCCACCCCCCCCACTCACCCCCCCGCTCGCGTCGATGCAGACGCTCATCGCGAGATGCCGGTGGCACGGCTTGGGGGAGCTCTGACGGTGCTGCACTCGGCACGACCCCACGAGCGCTGGGCCCAGCGGACCATCGTCGGGCGTGCGGTCGAAGCCTGGCGTCTATGGATCGACCCCTCAGGAAAATGGGCAGGAGAACGGCTCGACGAGAGCGGCTCCATCGTAAGTACGCAGCGGTTCGCCGAGCCGTTCGAGGTCCTGGCGAAGCTTTCAGAATCCCGGTCCGTTTGGGCCGGTTATGTCGGTTATGAGGCCGGTCGATCCTTGGAGGGCGATCTGGATGCAGGGAGAGACACCCTGGGCTGGCCGGTGCTCCAGGTCCAACGGCTGGAAGATGTCGAGGAGTTCGACGCTGGGCCTCTGCCCGCAAAAATTCTGGGTGCGCAAGGCGACTGGCGAGCCGGTGAAATGCGCACATCCATGGATGAAGCCGCTTACAGCATGCGCGTGCGCACAATCATCGAGGCGATTCGGCGTGGCGACCTGTTCCAAACCAACCTTACCTATCACTTGGACGCCGAGTTTGAGGGCTGTGCGCGCGCTTTTTATGCCGATCTGGTCAAGCAATCACCCGCCTGGTTTGGCGGGCTGGTCGAGCTGCTCGGACCCGAGGACGAGCCCAAGCGTGTCCTGACATCCATCTCTCCCGAGCTTTTTCTCGAGTTTCAAGGCCCAAACGTCACCACCCGACCCATCAAGGGCACCGCATCCGCATCCAATGAAAAGTCGCTCCTCACCTCCGAAAAGGACGCCGCGGAGCTGAACATGATCGTCGATGTGCTCCGAAACGACCTCGGCCGGAGTGCGCACATCGGCTCCGTGCGCGTCGAGCAGAACCGCCACACCGAATCCCACCCCACCATCTCCCATGCCGTCGCCACAGTCACCGCAGCACTCCGCAAAAACGTGTCCTGGGTCGAAGCGATGCGGCTCGCGTCCCCAGGCGGGTCGATCACCGGCGCACCCAAGATTCAGGCCATGAAACTCATCGATCACCTCGAACCGGACTGGCGCGGGCCCTACTGCGGGTCCATCGGCTACGTCTCAGGCGACCGAGCCTGCTGGAACATCGCCATCCGCACCGCCGCCATCACCCAGGACCGGCGAACCAGACGCGGCACCCTCCGCTACGGCGTCGGCGGCGGGATCGTGGCCGATTCCGATCCCGCCGCAGAGTGGCAGGAGACGCTGCTGAAAGCCGAGGCTCTCAAGGCGACGCTCAGGGCCGCCAAAGCCTCGCAGCCGCAGGAGGTTGCCCATCGTGGATAACGATCCGCTCGATCCCAGGGACAAACCGGAGTTCTGGTTCCCCAAGAAGAAAAACGGCTACGGCTGGGGGCTGCCGGTGCGCCGGGAGGGGTGGTGGGCGCTGGGCGCCTTTCTGGTGCTGGACGGATTGCTGCTGACGACCCTGCTCTGGCTGCCGCCTGTGCCTGCGGTGGCCCTCATCCTTACAGGGTCCGCGATCCTGTCGGCGGCCTTGATCACCGTGTGCGCCATCAAGGGCGAGCGTTAGGTGCGGGGCTAGGGAGCAGGGGTTAGCATTCCCGGCGTTCTGTCGTGGATCTGACTCGTTGAATCTGAAAGGGATGCCCGGATGAGTGACCCCGCCCCGCGGCTGTCGGCCGGACTGCACGCACGCCTGTCGCTGATGATGTTCCTCCAGTACGCCATCTGGGGGGCCTGGTTGCCCCTGCTCTGGCCGTTTCTCACCGGGAGTCGCGGGTTTGATGCCCAGCAGGTGAGCAACATCTTCGCCGTCGGGGCCGTGGGCGCGATCGTCGCGCCGTTTATCGCTGGCCAGATCGCAGACCGGTACATCCCGACCCAGGTCTTCCTGGGGGTGAGCCATCTGCTGGGTGCCGCGCTGGTGTGGCAACTGGCCTGGCTCGAGAGTTACGGGTCGTTCCTCTTGTTTTCGCTGGTTTATTCGCTGATCTACGCCCCGACGCTGTCATTGACCAACTCGCTGGCGTTCCACCATCTACCGGACCGTGATCGTGATTTCGGAAAGGTCCGTCTGTGGGGGACAGTCGGCTGGATCGTGGTGGGGATCACGCTGGGACAATGGTTGCTGCGCGTGCACACGCCAGCGGACGGGAGTGCGGCAGAGGTGCTGGCGGCACAGCAAGCGGGCATGGCGGACGCCTTTCGATTGAGCGCGGTGCTGGGCGGATTGCTGGGCGTGTATTGCCTGCTGGGTTTGCCCGCGACCCCGCCCAGCCGGGAGAGCCACACCGCGGCCCCGCTGCGGGCGGTCAAGGCGACGCTACGGCAGCCGTTGCTGATGCTGTTCCTGATCTCGGTGCCGGTGAGCTGCATCCACCAGTTCTATTTTGTGCACGCGTCAGGCTTCCTGGCGCAGAAGCAGGTGGAACTGGGCGGGAGCCGGATCGCGGAGGCGATCAACGCGGTCTTCGGCGTCGGCGGGGCAGGGCTGATGACACTCGGGCAGGTCGCCGAGGTCATCGTGATCGGCCTGATCGCCGCCTACGGGCGTGGGGTGGCGCGCAAGTGGCTGCTGATGGCGGGGCTCGCGGCCTATGCGGTCCGGATGGCGGTGTTTGCGTACATCGATCTGTTCCCGGAGGGGGCGCAGCTGCCGGTGCTGATGGCGACCATCCCACTACACGGCGTGTGCTTCGGCTGCTTCATTTTCGTCGCATTCATGGTCGTCGATGAGGAGGCCCCGCACGATGTCCGGGCGTCGGCCCAGAGCCTGTTCAACCTGGTGTTCGTCGGCCTGGGCATCATCGTCGGCTCGCTGATCGCGGGGCGGGTGGCGATCTGGGCGACCACGGATGGCGTCATCAGTTACGGGCGGCTGTTCTGGGTGCCCATGTGGGCGTCGCTCGTATGCCTAGCGCTGATGGGCGTGGGGTATCCCCGGAAGAAAATCGATCCCTGAGATTTTTCTTGCCCACCCTTGCCAGCCGGCCGTGGGGGCTTAGGATAGCTAGGTGATTTGCTTCAACCCGGCTGGCGGGCATCGTGACCGCTTGCCACAGAATGTCAGACCAGAAAAGGAGCTTGAGAATGCGTGGAGTAAAGACCTGGGCGATGAGCCTGATGGTGGTTGGCCTGGCTGGCTACGCGCAGGGAGCGCTGCTGCCCCTGGATTTCATCGGGAAGGCGGGTGAGGGGCTGCTGCCCGGCAACGAGCCGGGGTCGGTCGTCTCCTCTGCGGTGGGCGCGGAGATCGGCGAAAGCCTGACCTACGACACGGATACGAACATCCTGACGTTTGATTTTGAGTTCAGCGGCCTGACCGGTGGCCTGCGCGATGCCGCGAAGGGCATCCACTTCCATATTGCCAGCCCCGGGGATGACCCCCTGAACCAGAATGGCGGGATCGCGCTGTTCCTCAACACGGGAACCGACGCGAATGTGACGCTGAGCACGCCTCTGGTGGCCATCGGTGCAACCGGCGGGCGAGTGACGGGAACGGCGTCGCTCACGGAGCCGGAGGAAGCCGACCTGCTCGCCAGCAAGTTCTACCTGAACATCCACTCCGGCCAGTTCGCTGGAGGCGAGTTGAGAGGAAACCTCGTGGTGGTGCCGGAGCCCACGTCCGCGGCTCTGGCGACGCTCGCAGGGCTTGGGGTCCTTGCCCGCCGACGAGGCCGATGACCCACAGTCACCCGTCCTGAGCTACCTAGCACGCCCCGAACCAGCCCCGACTCACCCTCGGGGCTTTTTTTTGTAACGGTCTTTGTTTTTAGACTTTTACATTCAGGGCTAGGCCAGAGGCGACTTGTTCTGCCTGCCCACCCAGCCCCCGCTGAAATGGCAGGGGGTGAGATTTGCGTAAAATCGGAGAATGGGCGATCTAGCCACTTGTGCACGGCCTAATACGGTGTATGCTATTGATATTGGAGAGGTCTTTCGTCGGTTCAGACCGCGAAGGAGATCCGGTAGAGCTTTGCCTGCCAGATCAAAAGAATGATCACGACATCGACAGGCGTGTGTCCCCAGTTCGAGGGGTGCGTCCTGATGTGTCAGAAAACGAGGAGAAAACTATGTTCAAGACTAAGACAATGTTGTTTGCTGCGACAGCGGCAGGCATGACCTTTTCGGGTATGGCTCAGGGTTCGGCCCTGAACTTTGAGCTGTTTCAGCTCGTCACGGATAACGGGCTGGCTGGTGTGCCTATCCGGTTCGACTTTAACGATCTGAGCATCTCGACTTCGCTCAACGGCGGGGCCCCCGCTGTCTCGGGTGATGTGATCCAGGGTGTGTTCACGATCGAAACGGTCACACTGACTGCGGCTGGTGGCACCTTCATTGACCAAGTGAATCTCGCGGACACCGACGTGGAAGTCTTCGGTCGTTTTGAGCTGGTTATTGACACGCTGTCGCCAACGCTGATCACGACCTCGAGTGCGGTCTTCGAGATCTTCGAGGACGATCGCACGGATGGTGTTCGCACCGTGGCCGGGCTGACCGGTTCAACCGCGTATGCCAGTTCGGTCTGGGGTGGCGGCGGCATCTCGAACGGGACTGCGTACGGTCTGCTGAACACCGCCTCAGGTGGAAGCTACGACCTGTTCCAGCTTCCCAACGGCGACCTGTCGATCCTGCCGAACCTTGATATTGCCCCTGCTGGCCTCCCGCTCAACGATCCTGCCCTTGGTGCGGGCTCAAATGTGCTTGGCACCGGCACCGTGACCCCCACCTCGGTGGCGGGTGAGTTCAACAACCGGGCGAGCTTCAACTTCGGGGCCGTGGTTCCCGAGCCGGCTTCGGCGGCTCTGATGGGCCTCGCCGGTATCGCGATGCTCCGTCGTCACTAAGACTGACTGAATCCAGTTAATCAAAAACCCCGGCCTTTTGGCCGGGGTTTTTTTATCGTGTGATCTAGCCTCGCCAACCATCAGGTACGGCTTTAGACGCCAAAGAGGTTGTGCTGCACGAACATGCCGGAGGTCTCGAAGTGGCTGAGGGCCTCTTCGGTGGTGCGGAAGACCTTGGTGGCGGTTTCGGTGATGAAGGGGCTGGGGTTTTTGGCGGGTTTCCAGACGACGTAGACCTCTTTGCCGTGTTCGAAGGCGTGCTGGAGTTCGCGTTCGACGCCTGAGGAGAGGCCGGGCATCCCGCCTGGGAGTTCGGGGACGAGGGAGACGATCATGTCGGACTGGTCGATGAGTTTGAAGTCGCGCATGTAAATCTGGCCGTCGATGTCGCCGGCGATGTCGAGAACCTGGCGGACGGGGACGGGGAAGGTCTGGTGGCGGCCGTTGCGGACGATGACGGCGTTGATGAAGTCTTGGCCGGTCTTGGCGGCTTCGACGGCGTTGTCGAGGAGGAGTTTCTCGTCGACGTCGCCGGGATCGAAGGTGATGAAGTACTTCGCGAGTTCAGCACGGAAGGCATCGATCTCGGCCTGGACGTCGGGGAGGCCGACGACGTGGGTCATGGGGAAAGAGGGGTAGACGCGGCGCATGCCCGAGCGGCAAGCGAGTCGGACGATGCCTTCGAGGGTTTCGTTCTCGCGGCCGCGGGCGACGATGCAGAAGAGGGTGTTAGGGCCAAGGGCCTGGGCGGCAAGCTCGGTGGCCATGATCTCTTCTTCGCGCCAAACCATGAGGTCTTTGAGGGTGGCGTCGAGGGTGTGTTCCGAGTGGAGGCGGTGGTGGACGACCTCGATGTTGTCGACGAGGCAGACCATGATGTCGGGCTGGAGGAGGCGGAGCTGGTCAAAGTCGAAGGCAGGGAAGAGGCCGTGGCGCCAGCGGAAGGTGGCGTGGGTGTTGACGATGATGTTGGGCTGGCTGGCGGACTCGGCGATGATGTCCTTCATCGCTGAGCGGCGGAGGGCGTGGAGGCGGGAGAGGGGGAGGTCGAGGATGCGTCCGGGGCGGACATCGGGGGCTTCGGCGTACATGCGGTCGCCGACGTGGTAGAGATCGATGTTTTCGCCGTTCTGCCCAGCGAGCCGGGCGGCGGCCTCGAGGTAGTCCTTTTTGTCCATCCCGACCTGACCGGTGACAACGATGCGCATGTTTCTTCCTCTGGGGTTGGTGCGTGAACGGAGTATATGAGGGTTGGGGGATGCCCGAGTGCGCGGTTAGGGGTTAGCGACTATGATGTCACCCCCGGGCCAGTGGGTCCGGGTGGTTCACCACAATGGGGTAAGCATCATGCTGCTAGTTGGTCAGACGGGTTTCCAGATTGTTCTTGGGATTGTTGTTGTTGTTCTGGTGCTGATCGCGATCGTGATCGGTGCGTTTTTCCTTCGTTACCTCAATCTGTGGCTGCAGGCGGCGTTGTCGAAGGCGTATGTGGCCTTTTCGGACATCATCGGGATGACGTTCCGGAAGGTGAACCCGACGATCATCGTCAACAGCCGGATCATGGCGAAGAAGGCGGGTCTCGAAGTCAGCACGGCGCAGCTTGAGACGCATTATCTGGCTCGGGGTGATGTCCCGCGGGTGGTGCGTGCGATGATCGCGGCGAACCGGGCGGACATCGAGCTGCCGTGGGACCGTGCGTGTGCGATCGACCTGGCGGGGCGTGACATCCTGGAGGCCGTGCAGACGTCGGTGAATCCGAAGGTGATTGACTGCCCGAACCCGAACTCGGGCCGGAGCACGATAGACGCGGTGGCTCAGGACGGGATCCAGCTCAAGGCGAAGGCGCGGGTCACGGTGCGGGCGAATCTGGCACGGCTGATTGGTGGTGCGACGGAAGAGACGATTATCGCGCGTGTGGGTGAGGGTATTGTGACGACGATCGGATCGGCGGTCTCACACAAGGCGGTGCTGGAGAACCCGGACAAGATCTCCAAGACGGTGCTGGCCAAGGGACTGGACGCGGGCACGGCGTTTGAGATCCTGTCGATCGATATCGCGGATATCGACGTGGGTGAGAACATCGGTGCGAAGCTCCAGGCGGATCAGGCGGAGGCGGACAAGCGACGCTTCCAGGCCGAGGCCGAGCAGAAGCGTGCGATGGCGGTTGCCACGGAGCAGGAGAACCGAGCGAGCATCGAGCTAAACCGTGCGAAGGTGGTGCTCGCTGAGGCGGAGATCCCGCAGGCGATCGCGGAGGCGTTCCGGAGCGGGAATCTGGGGATCATGGACTACTACAAGCTGCGGAACATTCAAGCGGATACAGAGATGCGCAGCACGATCGCTGGTGAAGAGGACAAGCACCGCGACGACACGTCGTCATAAAGTGGACCGAAGCCGGTCGTTGAAAGCCCAGGGACGTCGGATGATGGCGGGCCATTCGTGGGTGAATCCGAGGTGCGTCAGCACGGCGGAGGCGAGCTGAGGGAGTCCTGAGCCGGTCTCAGCGCTGATGTGGATGGCGTCGGGGTACTTGGGGTCTTCTGGTTGGTCGAGGTCGGCCTTGTTGATGACATGCAGATCGGGGGATCTGGGGAGGGCTTGAGGGTCAGGCCAGGGGATGGTGCGGTCGCGTAGAGCGATGAGCACATCGGCTCGTTCGAGAATGGGTTGGACCCGACGGATGGCCTCGGCTTCGACCTCATCGACGGTGCTACGCAGGCCGGGGCTATCGACCCAGTGGACGGCGATGGCCTGGTGGGGCTGATCGCCTAAGGGGAGTTCAACGAGGGCACCGACCCAGTCGCGGGTGGTGCCGGGGAGTTCGGAGGTGATGGCGGCGCGGCGGCCGAGGAGGCGGTTGAGGAGGGTGGACTTGCCGACGTTGGGGCGGCCGACGACAGCGACTGTGGGTGGGGTGATCAGGCGGTCGAGGGTGCAGGTTCGTTGGTGTGTCGTAACGGGATCAGGTCTTGGGTCGTCTGACCAGGCCTTGGGCTGGGCTGCGAGGGCATCGACGGCCAAGGGGCTGGCAGCGCGGGTCATCAGCAGGCAGGCTTCGGTTTCGATCAGGGAATCGGCTTCGGGGAAGTAGGTGCGGGGGTCGGGCGTGGTGGAGAGGGTGGCACCGAGTTGGGTGCAATGCTGGATGATGGCGTGGATCACCGCCCTGCCGGCGTGGGGCATGAGCCAGATGGTGGCTGGTGCGCTGTCAGTTGCTGGATGGGCGACGACGAGACCCTCGTCGATGTTGTCGAACTGTCGGAGCCGCAGGCGGCGATCGGGTGGGATGGGTGAGCCGGTGAGCTGCGCTGCGATCTGCGGGGCTTGTGGGCCGTTGAGGACGAGGAGGGCGACGGCACCGGGGTTGGGTGCGGTGAGCTCGATGATGTGGGTGGGGGTCATCGCTTACGCCGGGTGCGCGAGTACTCGAGGTCGGGGATACGTGTGGTCATGGGTTCGCCCTGGGGGTAGGCGATGGCGAACGAGCCGAGTGAGGCGAGGGCGAAGACGACGATGATGAGCGTGTTGATGGGAGCGAGGGCGAGGAGGACGCCAGCCAGGAGGATGGCGACGAGGATGGTGGTGAGGTAGACCCGGGTGCCAGCGAGATAGCCAGCGGGGGTGACGGCCTGGCCGACCCAGTGGCGTTTGTAGGTCTGCATCCGGGCCATGGCACCGATGGGTGCGCTGAAGACGAGCAGGAGGAAAGCGGTAGTCAGGGCGGTTTGTGTGGAGAACTGGCGTGGGAAGCTCATGCGGTTGAGCACGGCGATGGCGGCGATGGTGAAGCCAGCGATGAAGAGGCTGATCGACCAGAGGCGGAGGGCCGAACTGCGGGCTTGCTCGCGCGTCATTCGGAGCAGCTTGGGATCGGTTGATGCGGATGGTTTGCGCTTAGCCTTGGGCATCACGTTCGCGTTCGAGGGCGGTGCGGAGGGTGACTTCGAGTCCTTTGAGCGTGAGGTCTGGGACGATGCGGTCGATGAGTTCCCACTCGCGGAAGAGGAGGTCGGCGTCCCCGCCCGTGGCGACAATGATGGGGTACTGACCGGTTTCGAGGGCGTAGGCCTCGACGAGCTCGCGGACGGCTCCTCTCATGCCCTGGTAGATGCCGGTGAGCATGGCCTGGAGGGTGCTGTGGCCGATGTTTTCGGTGGGTCGCTCGAACTCGACTTCGGGGAGCAGAGCGGTTCGTTGGCTGAGGCTGTCGAGCATGAGTTGAGCGCCAGGGAGGATGGCCCCGCCATGGAAGGTTCCCGCACCATCGACGAAATCGACGGTCATGGCGGTGCCGGCATCGACGACGACGAGAGCTTGCTTGAGGACGTCGAAGGCAGCGGCGGCGTTGAGCAGGCGGTCTTCGCCGATGAGTGCTTCGCGGTCGAGCTGGCGTCCGATGGGGACGGGCATGTCTCGCTCGACGCGGAGCACGGTGCGGCCGAGTGCTTTGAGCTCTTCTTCCATGCTGGTGGACATGGGAGGATTGACTGACGCGACGACGACCGGTGCTTCGGGGTGATCGCGCAGGGCGTGGACGGCCTCGGCGATGGCGTCCATGACTTTGGTGTGTCGCTCGTTGGAGAAGGTGGCGGACTCGACGAGTTTGCCATCGACGTAGGCTCCAACCCGAGTCCGGGTGTTGCCAACGCTTACCGCCAGAAGATTGACTTGGCTCATGGTCACCAGCTCCGACGGCATCTTAACGGTTCGGCGCTTCGCTACCTGCTGCCCGTGGTCCCCAGCCGGTTCTGGCAGTGTCCGTGTCGCGGTTGAGGTGTTTCCAGGCTTGTTCGAGAAGGTCGGTGAGTCCTGATTGGGTTGCGCTGCTGAGCATCAGGACGGGTTTGTCGATTGCTGAGGCGACCTGAGTGGCGAAGTCGGGGGCGTCATCGCCCCAAAGATCGCATTTGCTCAGGGCGATGACCTCTTGCTTCTCGGCGAGTTCGGTGGAGTAGCCGGCGAGTTCTTCGCGGATCATGTGGTAGGCGGCGGCGCACTGGCCTGGATCGCCTGACTCACAGGAGACAAGGTGGAGCAGGACGCGGGTGCGTTCGATGTGGCGGAGGAATCGGCTGCCGAGGCCGGTGCCATCGGCGGCGCCTTCGATGAGTCCGGGGAGGTCGGCGATGACGATGCGTCGGCTGCCAGCGAGTTCGGCGATGCCGAGTTGAGGTTCGAGGGTGGTGAAGGGGTAGTCGGCGATCTTGGGGGTGGCTCGGCTGATGCTGGAGAGGAGGGTGGATTTTCCGGCGTTGGGTAGTCCGATGAGTCCGACGTCAGCGATGAGTTTGAGTTCGAGTCGGAGTCGGAGTTCGATGGCTTCACCGCCAGGGGTAGCCTCGCGGGGGACCTGGTTGGTGGCGGTGGCGAAGTGGATGTTCCCGCGACCGCCTTTGCCGCCTTGTGCGATGACGAGTTTGGCGTTCTCGGTGGTGAGGTCGGCGAGGCAGTCGCCGGTGTCGTCGTTGTAGATGAGCGTCCCAGCGGGGAGTCGTAGGACGCAGTCGCGTCCATTTTTTCCATAGCAGCCCCGTGACCCGCCGGGCTCGCCGTCCTGGGCGAACCAGTGGTGCCGACCGGCGAAGTCGAGGAGGGTGTCGACGCCGTGG
This sequence comes from Phycisphaeraceae bacterium, assembly GCA_040222855.1. Taxonomy (NCBI): domain Bacteria; kingdom Pseudomonadati; phylum Planctomycetota; class Phycisphaerae; order Phycisphaerales; family Phycisphaeraceae; species Phycisphaeraceae bacterium. The sequence goes on from JAVKCD010000018.1 coordinate 251,624, forward strand.
ATTGCCTGGGCGATCACCGACCCGCCATCCCCGCCATCGCCACCATCGGGCCCGCCACGGGCGATGTATTTTTCTCTGCGGAAGCTGACGCGGCCATCACCGCCCTTCCCGCTGCGGATTTCGATGATGGCTTGGTCGATGAGCATGGGTTCAGCTTATAAGCAAACCGACCGGCACATGGCCGGTCGGTGCGTGGTGGATTGGTTTGGACGAGACGGGTTTTCAGTCAGCGGCACGGACGTGGACTTTTCGTCCCTGGAACTCGACGGTTCCCTCGGCGAGGGCGAAGAGGGTGTCATCGCTGCCGATGCCGACCTGGAAACCGGGCTTGAATCGGGTGCCGCACTGGCGGACGATGATGGCACCGGGTTTGGCTTTCTGGCCGCCATAGAGCTTGATCCCGCGGAACTGCGGGTTCGAGTCACGGCCGTTCTTGGTTGAGCCCTGTCCTTTTTTATGAGCCATGGCCTGCTCCGGGGGTATTTGAGGGTTGGTTGGGGACTTCAGTCGGGTCTGGCAGGGACTACAGGGGCCTGCCAACGAACCCCATAGCTTAGTGATCGGGTGAGTGAACATCAAGCGGAAAGGGGGCGTCTTGGGTGGCGTGCCGTTGTAACCCCTCCGGGAAGCTGGACAAACGGGTTGCAGGGGTCAGAGGGCCAGCTTAGACTCCGGCCGAAGGGTATCCCAATGGGTCCAAGCCATGGTGCTGCGGGCCACCCGGATTTCCAGCCATGTTCAAGGTCGTTTTTTGTTTTTGGTAGATCAGCCGAAACTGGAGTCCGCGATCCGGCGACTGATCCGCCTGATCGATTGAAGTCCGACGGAGGCCACGTGTTGCGACGCCGCTCCCTCGCTCTCGCCGTTACGGTCGTTCCTGTTCTTTGGTTCGGAAGTTCGGGCGTCTTCGCCCAAGACGACTTCCCCACCGCAGCTGAACTGCTCCAGCAGGGCATCGAACAGATGTCTGCAGGGGACTTCGATTCAGCCGAGCAAACGCTTGGCCGGGTTGATCGGATGCAGCTGAGTCGTGAGGATCGTCGTCGTCTGGACCAGGCTCTGCGTGATGCAGAACGTGGTGCGGTGACGCCTCCGCCAGCGGCACCGGAACCTGCTCCGGCTCGTGCTGTTGAGGTCTCTGAGCCCGCACCCGCGCCTGTGGTGGAGCCCGCCCAGGCAGCACCTGTCGCGGCCCCTGCTCCCGAGCCGACTCCTGAGTTGATCACGCCTGAGCGGATGCTCGCTGAGGCGGATGCTCTGGCGGTGTCTGCTAACCGTGCTGAACAGCAGGACGCGCTGGTTCGTTATCGCGAGTTGATGGACCTTGAGGCTGCGAGCCTTGAGGTTCGTTCGCTGGCGGCGGCGCGGCGTGCCCAACTCAATCGCAAACTCAACAGCGACCTCACCGCGGCCCGTCGGATGATCGACATGGCCGGTGATGACGTTCGTGCCGGCCGGCTGGCGAATGCCCAGCGGAAGCTCGATGACCTGGACGCCAGCGGTGTCGGGTTGACGTGGTTTGATCGTCAGCGGATTGATGCCCTTCGTGCCGAGATCGGCAACGTGACCATGGCAGCGGCGGGGACGCCAACACCCACCCAGCCTGTGGCGAGCACCCCTGCTGCTGCGATGCCACAAGCACCGTCGGCATCCGGGATGCCCCAGGATTTGATTCAGCAGGCGCGGGGGATTCTCTCTCAGGAGAAGTTCGCTGAGGGTCAAGAAGCTCAGCGTCAGGGGCAGTTGGCCTTGGCGGCTCAGTTGTATGACGAGGCGATTTCGCTTGATCCGACGAACGTCGAAGCACGCCAGGCCCTGCCTGCGGTGACGGCGGCGCTCGCGAGCAGGCAGCAGCAGAATGACGCGTTATCGACCGACGCACTGGTGCGTCAGATCCGTCAGGAGTCTGCGATCGCGGCCTTTGATGAGGCTGTGAATGAGGCCAATGCCTCGGCGAGCTCTCTGAACTATGCGGCGGCCCTTGATGCGGTGGCCCGTGCTCAGCAGGTCCTAGACCGGAATCGTCAGTGGATCAGCCCGGATCGGCTGGCGGACCTGCGTCAGCAGGCCACGGGAATGCAGGCGGCCTTGATCACGCAGCGTGATCGCCATCAGGCTGAGCTGACCCGGCAGATCGAGAACCGGAGGCGGGCCGAGCAGGAGGCTGACCGTCTGCGTGATCTTGAGAATCGCCGGAAGCAGGTCGATCAGCTTCTGATTCGTGCCCACGAGCTCAACGCCAGCCAGAACTACGCTGAGGCGTTGGAACTAGTGGATCAGGCACTGTTTATCCAGCACGACAGCTTTGCCGCGGAGTTGCTGCGATCGACCATCATCAATAACAAGACGTTGACCGAATCTCGGAAGATGGCGATGCGTCGGCAAGAGGCGATGATGGGCCTGGCGCTGGAGAATCGCGCTAAGATTATCCCGAATGCCGAGCCGCTGGTGTACCCCACCGACTGGCCGGAGATCACTCAACGTCGCCTGGAGAACTTGCCCGGCGGCGGGGATAGCGAGTCAACCCGGGAAGCGATCCGGCAGCTAAGGCAGGTGATCTCGGTCACATTTGACCAGAGCCCGCTGGAGTCGGTGATCGATGCGTTGCAGATTCAGACTGGCGCCAACTTCTTCGTGAACTGGAACGCCCTAGAGATCGCGGGTGTCGATCGTGACTCGCTGGTTACGTTGAACCTAAACAACGTGACAGCGGAGCGGGTGCTGCGGCTGGTCCTGCAGCAGCTCTCGAATGACTTTGAGCGGTTGTCGTTCTCGGTGATCGATGGGGTGGTGACGATCTCGACAGAGCTTGACCTGCGTAGCGTGTCTGATCTTCGTGTCTATGACATCCGCGACCTGCTGGTGCAGATCCCCAACTTCACGGGTGCCCCTGACTTTGACCTCGCTGCGGCTCTCGAAGAGCAGGAGGGTGGCGGCAGCTCGATCTTCTCCGAGGGTGATGAGGAAGATGAAGACGATGAAACCCTCCGCGAGGAGGCGATCGAGGAGATCACCACCCTGGTGCAGGAATCGGTTGGCACGCCTGACGAGTGGCTCAACCTTGAGTCGACCATCCGTGAGCTGAATGGACAGCTCATCATCCGCACGAGCCCAGAGAATCATCGTGAGCTCTCGCAACTTCTTGACGACATCCGGGAGTCGCGATCGAGTCAGATCACGGTTGAGGCCCGGCTACTGCTGGTGGACGAGAACTTCCTGGAGGACATCGGCTTTGACGTCGATTTCCGCATGAATAACCTGGGCTCGAACTACACGAGTCTGTCGGTGGCTCAGGACTCGTCGAGTGTTGCTGCGGCGACCGGCACGGCTCTGACCCCCGGTGTATTCCGGCCCTCTACCGGTCTAGGCAACACCTTTGTTGATCAGCCCGGGACGCCGGCCTTCTCGGCCCCGACCGGCTTCGCCTCGACAGGTCGTGCTTTGGAAATGGGTGTGGCCTACCTGGATGACCTCGAGGTAAACCTGCTGATCCGGGCGACCCAGAACCATCGGCGGGCGATCTCGCTGACGGCCCCGCACGTCACTTTTGCCAATGGTCAGCGGAGTTACATCTTTGTGGCTCGGCAGACGAGTTATATCTCCGATCTGGAGGTGGTTTCGGATGCTGCGGCTCTGGACCCTGAGGTCTCGGTGTTTTCGACCGGCGTGATTCTCGATGTCGAAGGGACGATTTCGTCGGATCGTCGGTATGTGACTCTGACGCTTCGACCCAGCCTAAGCCAACTTTTTGAGCTCCGGCAGATCCCGTTCATCGGGACGGCTGACATCGATACCGGCACCGATGATGACCAGGAGAACATCATCGTCAGCGGCACGCAGGAGCTGCCGGTGCTGGACGTGACTCAGATCCGGGCGACGGTGTCGATCCCCGATCGGGGCACGCTGCTGCTGGGCGGTCAGCGTCTGATTGGTGAGGTCGAGATCGAGTCGGGCGTGCCGATGCTCTCGAAGATTCCTGTGGTGAAGCGGCTGTTCTCGAACAGCTCGAACGTCAAGGACGAGCGGACGCTGCTGGTTCTGGTGAAGCCGACGATCATCATCCTCAACGAGGAGGAAGAGTTGCGGTTCCCCGGCCTGTTGCAGGACCCGGCGCTCTACAACGAGGGTCGCAGCTCGCGATTCTGATCCCCCTCCGCCGCCACTCTCCGCATCTGTTTGACGATGTAAGGCGAGGCCTCAGGGCCTCGCCTTATTCATTGTGCTTCTTCATGGGATGCGAGTTCAACGATCAGTGGATGAGCCAAGGCTCTCGAAGATGGCGACGAGGGTGAGGATCGCTAGGGTCTGAGCGGCAACAAGCAGAGCCTGCCAGCCGGTGAGCGCGGCCAGGAGGACCCCGCCCAGGCCGGTGGCGAGTGTCAGGATCGCGATGAGGCCCACGGCGGTGGGTGGTTTGAGTCCAAGTCGGACCAGGCGGTGTGAAAGGTGATTGCGGTCGGCAGACATCGGGCTGCGTCCGGCCCGGAGGCGGAGGAAGACAACGGAGAGGAAGTCGTAAACAGGGACCGCTAAAACGATGAGAGGGGTGAGGACGCCATGCCAGATGGTCTCGCCGTTGTCAGCCTGGACGTAGGTGAGTTGGATGGAGATCACGCCCAGGCCAAGACCGAGGACCAGTGACCCGCCATCGCCCATGTACATTCGGGCCGGCGGGGCGTTGTGCAGGAGAAATCCGAGGCACCCCCCTGCCGCTGCCGCTGAGAGCCACGCGACCTCGGATTGACCGGTTAGGAGAGCAGCGGCCAGGAAGACCATAGCGGCGACGGCGGAGACACTCGACGCCAGCCCGTCCATGTTGTCGAGGAAGTTGATGGCGTTGCAGATGACGAGCAGCCACAGGACTGAAAGGCTGGTGCTGATGAGGTATCCGCCCGGGACGGTCTCATCAAGAAGGGTCATGACCCGGACCTCGCCGAGTGTGACGATGGCGATGGCGACCAGAGCCTGAATGCTTAGCTTGAGCCATGCTCCGAGCCCGCGGCGGTCATCGACCAGACCGAGCAGGTGCAGAGCGATCATGCCAAGGAGGGTGAGGATGAGCCATCGAGTCTGGGTGAGGCCCGGGAGGGTGACGGCCAGAATGCCGGCCAGGAGGCCGAGTGTGATGGCGACCCCGCCGATGTTGGGTACTTGAGTCGAGTGGGCTTTGTGCTGCTCACGGTCGGGCTGGTCGTTGAGGGACAAGCGTCTCGCGAGGCGCAGGACCACTTCGCCGAGGATCGCGGTGACACAGAAGGCCGTGACCATAGACCAGGCAACCTGAGCGACCAGCGGAGCTGCGATCGACGTTTGCATCGCAGTCTCCGGGAGGCTTAATCGCCCAGGACGTAGGCAAAGATCATCGGGGCGACGATGGTGGCGTCACTCTGGATGGAGAACTTGGGGGTGCTGGTGTGGAGCTTGCCCCAGGTAATTTTCTCGTTGGGCTCGGCTCCGGAGTACCCGCCATAGCTCGTGACGGCGTCGGATATCTGGCAGAAGTAGCCCCAGAGGGGCGTATCATCGAGCTTGAGGTCCTGCGTGAGCATCGGAACGACGCAGATGGGGAAGTCGCCCGCGATCCCGCCGCCGACCTGAAAGAAGCCGATGCCGGGTCCCGAGGAAGCGTTTTGCTGATACCAGCCAGCGAGGTGCTGCATCTGCTCACTGCCGGTGCGGACAGGTCGATGGGACTTAATTTTTCGCTGGATGCTCAGGGCGACGAAGAAGTTTCCGGTGGTCGAATCTTCCCAGCCGGGTGTGTAGATGGGCAGGTTCTTCTCCGCGGCGGCGACCATCCAACTGTCCTCGACGGGCATCTGGTAGTGGTCTTCGAGCTCGCCGGTACGGATGATGTCGTAGAGGTATTCGTAGGGAAAGTGTGACTCTCCGTTGCGGTCAGCCTCGATCCATCGCTTGTTGAGGGACTTTTGGAGCGTGCGCATGGCGTGCTCGGGGATACAGATGTCGGCGACACGGTTCATCCCGCGTTCCAGGAGAGCGGCCTCCTGCTGGGGGCCGAGGTCGCGGTAGTCGCCACAGGTCTCGTATTCGGTGCCTGCCAGGAGCAGGAACAGGTCTTCTTCGAGGTTGGCTCCGGTGCAGCAGATGGCGTGAATCTTGTCCTCACGGATCATGCGGGCGAGGATCTTACCGAGTCGGGCGGTGCTCATGGCCCCGGCGAGGGTGACCATCATCTTCCCGCCTTGGTTGAGATGCTGTTCGTAGGCCCTGGCCGCCTCCAGCAGTTCCCGGCTGTTGAAATGGAAGAAGTGCTCTTCCATAAACCTGCGGACCTGGCCAGCTTGGGTACCAGGGGCCGCTATGGTTGACGCATCAAGCGTCGAGGTGCCGGTATGCAGGGTGGTGGCGTTGATCGTTAGGGCCTCCTTACGGTGGGTCAGTACGGGTGAAGATCGTTCCGAACCACATAGCGTATCTCAAAAACGGCAAGGATCAAGAGGGCTGGCTGGGGTTTTGGTTGCCCCCCGGTCTGGCCGATCCTACAGTAGATGTTTTCCCAGGCAGCCACGAGCGAAGGGTATTGGAATAGTGGGCATCTTCGGCTTAGGCGGCAACAAGCAGAGCAAGGATGGGGGGAGTGGGGCGTCTAGTAGCAGGGACCCGCGCAAGGCGGTCCGCTTCTTCGAGCACGCTGACACGGTGGCCTCTGCGGGGAACTACGACTACGCCATCGATCTGTTCATCAACGGGTTGCGGCATGACCCCGCGAACATGAACCGGCATGAGGACCTTCGGGATGTCGCGCTTAAGCGCAAGCTGGCGGGCGGGAAGCCGGCCGGGTTCGCGGCAAAGCTGTCTTCAGGGGGTTCGACCAAGCTGGAGAAGATGCTCTCGGCTGAGAAGCTGTGGGCGATGAGCCCCCTTGACGCCCGACTGATGCGGGATGTGATGAAGCTGGCGGTTGAGGCGGACGCTCAGGAGGATGACGAGACCAATCTCGCCGAGGTCGCCTACTGGATGGGTGTCAACGCGATGGAGCAGACTTCTACCAAGCCCGACAAGGGGCTTTACATGAGCCTGCAAGAATCCTTCGCGAAGATCGGCGCATATGCGAAGGCCGTCGAGGCGTGCAAGCGGGCCATCGGGGTCGCGCCTAACGACGCCAAACTGTTTGAGCTGCTCCGGAATCTAGAAGCCGAGAAGATGATCTCAGGCGGGCAGTTCGGGGCCGGTGAACAGGGTGACTTCCGATCCAACCTCAAGGACGCGGACGCTCAGGCGACGCTGCAAGCCGAGGGGCAGTTGCGGGTGGGCGAGTCGGAGCAGGACCAGATCATCGCGAAGCGGCGCGCCGAGTGGGAAGAGACGCCGGAGGACAGCGACAAGCTGACCAAGCTCATCGATGTGCTTCTCAAAACCGAGCAGGAGGATCACGAGTCCGAGGCGATTGAGCTGCTCAACAAGGCCTGGGAGGATGTTGGGCAGTACCGCTTCAAGATGCGGGCTGGCGACATCAAGATGAAACAGATGGCCCGGCAGAGCCGGATCCTCAAGCAGATGGCTCAGGACAAGAGCCCGGAGGCGATCGCCGAGTTTCAGGAGAACCAGAAGCAGCGGCTGGCCTTTGAACTGGGCGAGTATGAAGAGCGATCGAAGAACTATCCGACCGACATGGGGATACGGTACGAGTACGGGCGTCGGCTGTTTCAGGCCGGGCGATTCGATGACGCGATCGGGGCGTTTCAGCAGGCCAAGGCGGACGCCAAGCATCGGGCACAGTCGCACCTGTTTCTCGGCCAGTGCTACCTCAAGAAGTCGTGGAATGAGGAGGCGGTCGATACGCTGCATGAGGGCATCGAATCTCACAAGCTCCAGGATGACCGGTTGGCTCTGGACCTCCGGTATCTGCTGATGGAGGCCCTGACGCTGGTGGCCGAGGGCTCGAAGAAACTCGAAGCGGCCAAGGAAGCGCAGAAGGTCGCTTCGGGGATCCTGCAGACCGACATCTCGTACCGGGACATCCAGGCGCGGATGGAGAAGATCCGGGAACTGGTCAAGACGCTGGAAGCGGCTTCGGACGATTGATTCTGATGGGGTGGGGTTCCCCGCTGGTACGCTGGCGATGACCTTGTCATCATGGGTGAATGCCCAACCTTCAACGCCTGGTCGTGATTCCTGCCCGCATCGGATCGACACGTTTTGCGCGCAAGGCTCTAGCGAATCAGACCGGTCGCCCGCTGGTGGCCCACGTCATCGAGCAAGCGCTCAAGGCGACGACCATCGACCTGGTGACGGTCGCGACGGATGACGAGCAGATCGCAGAGGCTGCTCGGGCGGCGGGAGCCACAGCGATTATGACCCGTCCGGAGCACCCGAACGGCACCTCGCGCCTCGCCGAGGCGGTCGAGCATGTCGAAGCCGAGCATGGAGAGATCAGCCCCGATGCGGTGGTGCTCAACGTCCAGGGTGATGAGCCTGAGATCGATCCGGCCACCATCGACAAGCTGGCGGACGCGCTGGCGAGTGAAGATCCGAGATCAACGCCCATGGCCTCGGCGTGCTCGCCGTTACCGGACGATCTTGAGGTGAATGACCCCAGCTATGTGAAGGTTGTGCTCAACCGTCAGGGTCGGGCCCTGTATTTCTCCCGTTCAGCGATTCCTTATGAGCGCACGGAGTTCAAGCCGAGGGTGCTGTTGCATCACGGGGTCTATGCATACCGGCGGCACTTTCTCCCGACTTATGCGCAGCTCGACCCGACGCCAGCCGAGCAGGCGGAGTCGCTGGAGCAGCTTCGCGTGCTGGAGAATGGGTACGCGATCCGGCTGATCGAGGTGAAGCACGCCTGCTTCGGGATCGACACGCCGGAGCAGTATGAGGCGTTTGTGAGGCGTTATCCAAATTAAAAGATTGGATCAGCTTAGGAGTACATCATGTACAAAAGACCTAGAGCACATGGCTTCCCATCCCGAGAAACGGTGAGGGACGAACTAGTAAAACTCATATCTGAACTAGGCGGCACCGTACTGACGAGAGGTCGTAACTCCAAGAATTCAGTTTATGAACTAATGGCAGATCGCCTAAATCTCTCTTTCGAAGCTCGAAACTCGACAACCATCGAAGGTGAGAACGCTTGGCGTGCTGAAGTTGGCTTCGCTCGAAAAGACCTTGTTGAAGCAGGGGTTCTCCACCCGGTGCAGAAGGCTGGGCGTGGACGATGGAAACTTGTTGTTGGTAAGGAAGACTGACCATGTCACAGGCAGGAGCAGCAGCGGGTGGAGCGGCGGCGGCGCAGGCCGCGGCGATCGCCAACGCGATCAAGGCGTCGGGGGTGATCGTGCAGGTTGAAGAGGCGTCGTTTATGACGCTTCTCGATCTGGCGGATGAGCCGCTGGTGGTGCACGCTGAGGGGGGCTTCTTTCGGAAGCAGCATCAGTACCTGTTCTCGGTGCGTGGGCTGGCGTTTTATTGCAAGGTGGAGTCCGCCATCCGGCTTCCGGAGCACGCTTTGTTGGTGGAGTCGAAGAAGGTCTGGATTCCTGGGTAGGGTCTTGCAACCGAGCTGAGAGCACAAGAGAATCAGGCTATATGACCCTCCTCCGGGAGTTGCTGATGCGCTTGTTTTTCGTTCGGATTCTGTTGGCTGCTGCTGTGGTGGGGCTGATGCCACTCGACCTGCAGGGGCAGACGCCTATAGCGTCGGAGGATTCTCCGGAGGCCGTCACGATCATGGTCACTGGGCATGACGGTCGACCGATGGACCGTGGGACGGTCACGATCATGACCCGTCCGCCGCAAGGTCAACTTCCGTCTCAGCCCGACTCTCCGCGGTCGGAGCGTGTGACGCTGGAGCTGGACGGCCGGGCTACCTATGTCTGGGTTCCGCAGCGCCCCTTCGAATTCCTGACGGCCACAGCCGAAGCGGAGGGGCTTCCCACCGACCGGTTAACGGTACGGCGAAGAGACGCGCCGCTTGAGATTGCGTTGCGACTGGCTGCGGGTGAGCGACTTGGTGGCAGGGTCAAAGATGACCGGGGCGAGCCGGTCGCCGGGATACGCTTCTGGGTCTACCGTAAGCACCCCGGTGACCAGAACCGTTGGGCGAGCCATGTGTCGTTCGAGACAGACCTGGAGGGACGATGGTCGCTGGAGAATATGCCGACGGATCGCCCGCTGTGGATCCAGGTGGGTCGAGAGCACCGGGATCGTTACGTCGAAGTCCGCCCGGAGGACAGTGAAGACCTTGAGGCGCTGCGTCGGGCCGAACATGTTCTGGTGCTGAAGCGCGGCAGGATGGTGCGGTTACAGATCCTCGATGAACTCGGGGAGCCAACGCAGGAAGTATCGGCGTCGGTCCTTGTGCCGAGTCAGAACACGTCATACGGCAAGCGTGTCGATGAGCAGGGCATCATCGTGGCGCAGGGCCTGACCGACGAAGTGGTGTCTGTGGAGATCTACCCGAGAGATGATGAGCGATATTTTAATCGCACCGTCGAGGTTCAGACGGCGTATGAGGATGAGGCGGAGACAACGACTTACCGACTGGAGTTGAAGTCGAGCCTGGAACTACTGGTGTTGGATGATCAGGGCAAGCCCCTCGCCGATCGGGACGTGAGTGTGCACGGCAGCTCGTTCCCAGGCCAGGGGTTCGATGAACAGGTGTTCTGGCTGGATGAGCAAAGCGACGCGTCCGGACGAGTGACACTGGATGGGCTTCCCGTTGAGGGCGATGTGGTGCTGGTGGTGACGCACGACACGGTTCATTACGGCAGGTTCACGGTCCCACTGGGGACGGGCGAGGTTCAGACGCTTCGGGTCGTTCAGGATGCCCCAAGCCCGTTTCTGGTGTCGGTGATCGACGGGCAGAAAAGCCCGATCCCGAATGCGATGGTTAGGTTTGAGACCTTTGACCAGCCGTTTCATGGCGGTCGCACGGTCGAGAAGGTAGAGATCGCCACGGATGCTGCCGGTCAGGCCCGGTGGGTCCCGTCAGAGCCTCACCGACGGATCATCGTCCACGCAGAGCATTATGATCCGGAGAAGCCCCGGCTGTGCATCATGGCGGCGTCCTACATGGCGAGCATGGGCAGCGAGGAGCCAATCACGATCATGCTCCGCCCCGGGCTCACGGTGGGCGGGGTGATCAAGGATGATCTGGGTCAGCCGGTACCGAACCTGAGGGTGGAGCTACGCGATGTGCGGGGCACGCTGGGCACGATGCCACGCCTCTACCAGTGCTTCCATCACCACACAGTGACCAACTCTGAGGGGCGTTGGATGCTGGGCCCGGTCGACGAGAAAACAGCCGTCGGGCTGTATCTGAGAGATGACCGCTTCCTCAACTCGGGCCTTGAGCGAGGTCTGGACCCCAAGGGACTCGACACGCAGACGCACCAGATCACACTCGAGCGAGGACGCATGATCGAGGCGGTGCTGGTCAACCCACTGGGGCAGCCGGTGGCTGATCAGCGGGTGCTGCTGCGCGATCCTGAGTTCCCCGAACCGCTGTGGCATCCCAAGATGGCGATGACTGATGAAAAAGGTTTCGTACGGTTTCATCGGCTGGAGGACAAGACCTATATCCTCGAGACCGATACTTTCGATGAGAACCTGCTGCCAGAGCGCAGAGAGTCCCGGCCCTGGTTCGCGGGCGATCAGGAGCCAGTCCGTATGGTGCAGAGACCGCGACCAATCGTGGTCTTCGAGGTGGTCGATAGTTTCGGTATCCCGCTGGAAGGGGCTCAGCTGATCTTTCAGGTCGTGCCCGAAGAGGAACCGGAAGAAGGCGAGCCGGTCGAGCGCGGGGATCGCGAGCCAGCGGAGGTGCGAGGCTTTTCTGACTTCAGTTGGACGGACGAGCGTGGCCATACGGAGATGAAGGGGCTGCCTGAAAGCGGCCGGCTCCGAGTGATAATCCAGCATCCGGAACACCCCTCAGAGGTCATCGAAATCGAGATGGGCCAGCCCGAGTACCGGTTACGACTGGGCGATCCGAGCCGAGAGGTGCCCAGCGACCTAATCAGCCTGGCAGGGTAATTGGTCAATAGCGATCAGATCGCGGTCTTGTCCCGGACCCACCCGGCGTGTTACGATGGGACATGCCCCACACGCAAAGCCCATCACCTGAGTCTCTTCTCTCGGAGGTGGGGCACCAGTCCCACGAGTCTGAGTTTTTCAACCCTATCCCCGACGGTTACGTCCGGGGACGGCATAAATATCTGGTGGTTCTTGGGACCGTCATGAGCGGGCTTGGCAAGGGGATCTTCTCCTCATCGCTGGCCAAGCTGCTCAAGGACAAGGGGCTGAAGATCGCGCCGCTGAAAATGGAGGGGTATCTCAACATCGATTCGGGGACGCTGAACCCCTACCGGCACGGCGAGGTGTTCGTGCTCGATGACGGCATGGAAACCGACATGGACCTGGGGACCTACGAGCGGATCCTCGACCAGAACCTGACGCGGGACAACTACACAACGTCCGGTCAGGTCTACCGGAAGGTGCTCGATAAGGAACGCCATGGCGGGTACCTCGGCCGTGATGTGCAGATGATCCCGCACGTCACTGGCGAGGTGAAGATGATGGTCCGCCAGCTCGCCATGAAGCAGAAGGCCGACCTGGTGTGCGTCGAGGTGGGCGGGACCGTCGGCGACCATGAGAACGCGTTCTACATCGAGGCGATGCGGCAGCTCGCGTTTGAGGAAGGGCCCGGCTCGGTCGCGTTCGTGGCCCTGACGTATGTGATCGAACCGCCAGCGTTGGGGGAACAGAAATCCAAGGCCGCTCAGCTCGGGCTCAAGAAGCTGATGGAAGCGGGCATCCAGCCCAATATCGTGGCGGTGCGATGCCAGAGCCCGGTGGAGGACTCGGCCCGCGAGAAGATCGCGATGTTCTCGAATGTCCCGCTCAAGCGCGTCTTCTCGATGCACGACCGCGACTCGGTCTACACCATCCCCGAAGCGATCCGCAAAGCCGGGCTGGATCGTGAGATCCTCTCACTGCTCGATCTTCACAGCCGCGTGGATCAGGTTCACGAGGACGAGCAGCGCGAACTCTGGCGGAAGTTTGTTGCGGACGTCAAGCGGAAGCGCAGTCATCCGATCAAGATCGGTCTGACCGGCAAATACGCTTCGCTGCGGGATGCCTATGCGTCGATCGACAAGGCTCTGGAGCACTGCGCGTCCAGGCTGCGGGCGGAGTTGAGTATCCAGTGGATCGACACGACCAAGATTGAGCCGGAGGCGATCCCCGAGCGGCTCTCGGAACTGGACGCTGTGATCGTGCCCGGCGGATTCGGGGCTCGTGGGACCGAATCGAAGATCGCTTGTGTCCGCCACTGTCGTGAGCAGGGCCTGCCTTACCTGGGGATCTGCCTGGGGTTCCAGATGGCGGTCGTCGAGTATGCCCGGAACGTCGCGGGGATCGAGGACGCTGCCTCCACCGAGTTCGCTCCGAGCACCAGCAGCCCGGTCATCGACATCCTGCCCGAGCAGAAGCAGATCGAGGGCCTGGGCGGGAACATGCGGCTGGGCGGGAAGGATGTGCTGATCCACCCGCACACGCTGGCGGCCCACCTGTTCAAGCCGTCTGATCCGGACCCTGAGCGGGCCTTTACGATCCGCCAGCGGTTCCGCCACCGCTACGAGGTCGATCCCCGGTACATCGAAGCTCTGGAGAAGCACGGGCTGGTCTTCTCCGGTCGTCATCCGGATCAGCCGATCATGCAGATCCTCGAGCTGCCGGCGGGCAAGCACCCCTACTTCATCGGCGCTCAGTTCCACCCCGAGTTGATGAGCCGCCCACTCCGGCCTCAGCCGATGTTCATGGGTTTGGTGGCAGCCGCGATCCAGCATGCCGAGCCGGACTCCGAGCCGGGCAGCACCCGGTCTCGCTGGCTCAGCCCTCTCCACACCCCCCAGACCGCCTGAACCCTCACGCTTACGCCGATCCGCTCTCCGATACGACCTGCAATCTGCCGGGAAAGTCGGTCTGAATCCAGATCATTATGGTTATTCCGCTTGCACCCCGCCTACCATCGCGCATGCTTAGAGCATGTGTGGGCAGTGGCTTCCATGTGTTTGCCCATATTACCCAGACCCTCTGGTTTGGAGAAACTAAGTTCACTTGGGGTCACAAAGTTGTGGCCAGCCTGCGTATCGCTCTGGTTTTGTCACTTTTTTCACCGTACAGGGAGAAGATTATGAAGACTCAGTTTGCTCTCGCCGCCGCCCTTGGCCTCATCGCCACCGGCACCACCCAGGCCGCTCTTATCAGCGACGATTTCGAGGTCGATTCGTCGGGCGATTACACCGTGGTTCAGTCCACGGGTGACAGCACCTCGACCTTTGCCTTCGATTACGTCGCCGCGGGCATCCCGCTGGCTCCTCGCTCGGCCCCTGGCGATAAGGGTGGCCTCCGGATGACCGCCAACGACACCGCTGGTGCCCCTGACCAAATTACCGCGTTCCACAACACCCTCGTGACCCCTCCTGCTGGCAAGGGCTACAAGCTGACTGTTGACGTGTACATGAATGTCAACCTGGCGGCGAGCGGCACGACCGAGTACGCCCATGTGGGCATCGGCGGCGACGGTGCGACGTTCAACAGCATCTTCACCCCGATCTCCGGCTCGGGCATGTTCCATGCATTCACCGGTGAAGGCGGCTCGGGCTCTGACCACCGCTACTACCTCGATCCGACTGCTGGCGGCCCCACCACGGTTCCCGGCTCCGATCCCAGCATGCTCGCTGGCAGCGCGAACGGCACCGCTGCCCTCTACCAGTCGATCTTCCCCACGACCGCGGTCCCCGGCTCGCCGACCAACATCTGGACCACGCTTGAGATCCAGGCGCTCAGCGGGCGTCTGACCGTTTCCTATGACGGCAACATGATCATCGACGCGCCGTTCACCGGCAACCTCGCCGGCTTGGCCAGCCTTGGCTACGCCGACGTGTTCAGCTCGGTTGCCAACCCCTTCCAGTCGCAGTTCGGCGTCTACGACAACCTCGTTGTCGAAGTCGTCCCCGAGCCCGCCTCGGCGGCTCTGCTCGGCCTCGCTGGCCTGGCCCTGACCCGTCGTCGCTAAGTTGACTGACGGTTCGACAATCTGACCCCTTGGCAGCCGCCGGAGACCTTTCTCCGGCGGCTGTTCTTTGCGGTTTGATTCCAGCCAGACCGCCCTTCCTCTCCAGCTTGACCACTCTCTCTGGATACGGGATTATGCTCGATTCAGATCAACTCTCTCAGGAAGGGACCCCCTCCATGCTGCCACTCTGGATGCTCGCTCAGGCCACCCCGGACGCTGCCCCCGCAGAGGCCGCTGCAGAAGCTGCTCCGGCCACAGACTACACCGACCCGACCGTCTGGCAGGACATGGCCTTCGAGTACGGGCCAGCGATCATCACGGCGCTCGTGATCCTCATCATCACCCTCTTCGTGGCGAGTGTGGCATCGGGCATCACCAAGACGGCGATGCGTAAGGTCAAAGTCGATGAGACGCTGACGCGCTTCCTGGGCAAGATGGTCTGGTGGCTGGTCGTGCTCATTGGTGGCCTGACCTCGCTGCAGACCGCGGGTGTTGAAGTAACCGCCTTTGCCGCGGTGATCGCCGCGATGGGCTTTGCGATCGGTCTGGCCTTCCAAGGAACCCTGGGGAACCTCGCCTCGGGCGTGATGCTGCTGGTCTTCCGTCCGTTTAAGGTCGGGGACGTGATCAACGTCGGGGGGACTGTAGGCAAGTGCTTTGAGATCGACCTGTTCTGCACCACGCTCGACACCCCCGACAACCGTAGGATCATCGTCCCCAACGGTTCTGTCTTTGGCAGCACCATCGAGAACATCACGTATCACCCGACGCGCCGGTGCGATGTCGCGGTGGGCACTGAGTACAGCGCCGACCTCGATAAGACCCGTGAGATTCTGCAGAAGGCTATCGCCAGCGTGGACAACATCCTCCCCGATCCCGCTCCACAGGTTTACCTGCTCGAACTGGGTGGGTCGTCGATCAACTGGTCTCTCCGGGTCTGGGTCAACGCCGCCGATTTCTGGGCTGTGCGTGAGAAGCTGACCCGTGCGGCCAAGGTCGAGCTCGACAACGCCGGCATCGGCATCCCATTCCCGCAGATGGACGTCCACCTGTTCAAGCAGGGCGACTGATCAGATTTTTCCCCGGGGCATTCGAGCCCTGCTTATGTTCCCAATGGTTTGCATGAAAGACCTGTATGTTCAAATCACAATCCCTGATGGTGGCAGCCCTTACGGCCTGCCTAAGTGTTCCAGCCCTAGCCCAGGATGATGCTGAAGAAGCAGTCAACCCCGGACTCTTCGGTACCGAGATCCTCGAAGGCTGGGACCGGCGATTCTCTCTGGGTATCGACGGCCAGGAGGGTAACACGTCGGAGTTGAACTTCTTCACTCTTCTCGAACTCAACTACGCCGATGAGACCGACCGTTGGGATATCGACATCAGTTACGACTACGGCACTGAGGACAGCCAGAACACCGACAACGAGTTTATGGCCAGGGTCTTCAAGGACTGGTTGATCCCGGATCAGAAGTACTTCTACTGGGCTGCTGGTGAGTACGAGTACGACCAGTTCGAGTCGTACGAGCAGCGTATCGCCGGCTTTGGAGGTGTTGGCTACGAGCTGTTCAAGAATGAGAAGCACCTGGTCGATGGCCGTCTGGGTCTGGGGGCGATTCAGGAGATCAAGCCCGATGATCTGCGGCCAGAGGGACTCATCGGTGTCGAGTGGACCTACGACATCAACGAGAACCAGGATCTGGTCGCCTCGAACTTCCTGTTCCCGAACCTCGAGGACCTTGGCAAGGCTCGCAACGTCACCGCAGTGGACTGGGTGATCCAGATGGATGCCGCCGAGAACCTGAGCCTCCGCATCGGTATTGAGAACGAGTACGACATGAACGTCGATGGGGGCAGCCGGCGGAACGACTTTGAGTACCGGATCGCTCTGGTTCTCGACTTCTAGGCCTCAATCAGCAACAAAATATCTTGACCCCCGCCGGGCGTCACCTACTCTTTAGTAGGGGAAGCCCGGCGGTTTTTACATGTGTCGAGGTGGTTCATTGCAGCGCATATCAAGACACCAAGTCTCTGCTCACGGCTTTACGCTCATCGAGCTGCTGGTGGTGGTCTCGATCATCGCGCTGCTGATCGGGATCCTGCTGCCAGCACTCGGCATGGCCAGACGGACCGCTAAGGACATGCTCTGCACGACGAATCTTCGCCAGATCGGAGCAGCCTGGCAGTCCTATTGGGTTGACTCCAGCGGCTACACGCCGCTCTTCCGCAACCATATGCACTGGGTCTATGGCGGGAAAAGTGGGCTTGGACAAACCTACACCGATTTTGATAACGGTACGACGTTCCGCCGTCCCCTGAACTATTACATCGGGCTCACGAACAACAACACCAGCGGCCTGGATACATTCAGATGCCCTTTCTCACGAGAGATCAGCCACGGCAACGGCGGGCCAGGCCCCACCAAAGGGCATGACACCTACGAGTATTACGGAAACACCTACATGCTCAACTTCCATCTGGCCCCGCCGCCATCGGTCCGAAAAACACCGGTAGGACTCGCGGAGTTTGAGCTATCTGAATCACTTGTCGTGCTGGCGGGAGATGTTCAGTGGTACTACACCGTCAACGATGCCCACTGGGATGCGAAGTTTCACAATGACGCGGACAAGATGAATCTGCTTTTTGTGGATGGACATGCGAGCTTCATGCAACTCACCCGGGGTGAAGACCAGACAGCCGATTACAGCTTCCCATACGTTCAGCGCGATGCGGAAGCAGAATCTTCTCCCTGATCGCTGCATAGAAAAACCAGTCGGGCCCGGGCTGAATGCCCGGGCCACGAACTGGTCACCACCACGCCCCCCTGTCGTGCCACCCACCCGCCTCTCTACCCCTCCGCCCGGCGGCCGAACCGCTTGAGCGGGGGTTCCTCCCTGAATACGCAGGGATTTCCCCTTGCCTGCGCATCGATCAGAGAAATATCCATAGACAGGGATGATCCGGAGGGTTATGCTTTTTTGTGATTGTTGGCTACCGGGAAATTCGTTTATGAGCCAGACACCCAACCCGAGTCCTGCAGAGGACACTCCCACCCCCCCGGGCTTGGCCGTCGGTAGCGGGGAGGAATCGCTCATCACCGAGGAGGATCTTCGCGCTGTGGTGCGCCTGCTGACCGAGGTCATCCGCGACGAGGGGGACCTGGCCAGTAGGAAAAGAACGCTGATGGACGGGCTGACGCGTCTTGTAGACGCCGATTCATGGCTCTGGACCATTACACGAGATGTCCGCGAAGGCGGGCGGCCGCTCTCCATCTGGATGATGCATGGCGGACTCTCCAAAGACCAGGTCGCGGCCATGCTGGCCTATGCCAACGACCCGGTCGGCCCTCCACCTGAGCACGCGCCGCTGGCTCGACTCCAGCAAGAAGGTCGACACTACACACGCAGGCGTCAGCAACTGATATCCGACGAAGATTTCTACAACGCTGACAGCATCCGCCAGTACGGCAAGCTCATGAACATGGACCAGTACGTCTTCTCGATCTACCCGCTCGAAGAGCCGGACATGATCTCCGGCGTCGGGCTGCACCGGAAGTGGGGACGAGAACCTTTTAGCGAGCGCGACTCAAGACTGATTCACATCGTCTGTAGCGAGATCCGCTGGTTGCACAGCACCGACATGCCGAAGGACCGCGGCCAGAAGAGCCTGGGCCTGTCACCTCGTCAGCGCACGGTCTTCATGATGCTTCTCCAAGGCACCAGCCCGAAGGACATGGCCTCTAATCTGAGCCTGAGCGTCCATACCGTCAACGACCACATCAAGGCGATCTACCGCCAGTTCAAGGTTGGCAGCCGGCACGAACTCGCGGCACGATTCATCAATGGCGACGGCGGGGATCATTCACCAGCAAGTAACACGCCGTAGACCCTCAATCTCCGAAATGAACAACCCCGCACTCAAGAGCACGGGGTTGCTTTGATTTTTCAGACTTTGGCCTTCTTAGTTGAGGACATCGTCCTCCATGTGATCGCGGAGTTTCTCGAGCGCTCGGTTCTGGATCTGCCGGACACGCTCCTTGGTCACACCGATGGTCCGACCGACCTGCTCGAGTGTGTGCCCACGGCCGTTGGAGCGACGCGTTGCTTCTCGGAGTCCGAAACGATGCTCGATCACCGTACGCTCAACGGGTGTCAACTCAGCGGCGTTGTCACGGATGATCTCGCCGACCTCGGCCACGCAGTCTTCCTCGTGAGCCTCACGCTTCTTCTTCAGGAAGTCAGATTTCTCGTACTTCACGTCGTACTCAGCTGAGAACAACCGGCGATGCTTGGTCTGCTTCTGACCCGCGCGGCTAAACGACTTGAGGATCGCACGGCAGGCATAGGTCGAGAACTTGAAACCACGGGAAACATCGAACTTATCGACGGCCCGCAGCAGCGCCATGTTGCCCTCGGACACCATGTCCGCGAACTCCAGGTCATTGGGGCGCGTCCGCTTGGCCATCGCGAGGACCAGAGCCAGGTTGGTGTTGGCAATCTGCTCGCGGTAGGCATCGGCGCGATCGTGCCAAGCGAGAAACTTCTTTGCGGTTTCGACATTGAGCTTGCGTGCCCGTCGGAGTCGGTCATGCAGCTTCGAGGCTCGGTAGCGCGCGTAATTGAACTGCAGGAATAGTGCCCGCTCCTGCTTGGCGGTCAGGAGCACCGTCCCGGCCCGGACCGCCCGCGTTGGCGGGGCGATCAGGTCTTCGATCATCGGCGCGTACCAACTGGTGTCGGGCTCGGGGACCGCTTCGGCCTGCCGGTAGATCAGCTTCTCAGCACGGGCCGGGGGCTCCTGGAAGATCTCGTCATTCATGTAGTCGTAGACTTCGATCTCGAGCAGTTCTTCCAGACGCTGAGCATCGACCGCCCCGAGCTGGGGTCGGCCACTCGGCTTGTTGGGCTTGGTCTTGGTGAGTGTGGCAGGCATAAGGCACTCCATGTACGGCGTTCACTCCTCGCAGGGTCATCGCCGGTTTCCTTACTTGCAACCTAGAATAATTCCAATCTAGGTATCCAGTCAATCACAAACCTCAGACTTCTATTCCCCGGTCTGCCAATCCCTACGACTTCTCCGAGAGTGCCTATACTGTGATGAACAGTCGGCACAGGCGCCGAGTACGACTTAAATACTTTTTGATGCTGAACTTACGGAGCAATTTATGGCCTTCACGCTACCCGACCTGCCCTACGCTCACAATCACCTCGAGCCAGCGATCGATGCCACGACGATGCAGATCCATCACGGCAAGCATCATGCCGCTTACGTCGCCAAGCTCAACGATGCTGTCGCCGGCACCGAATGGGAGGGCAAGTCGATCGAGCAGATCCTGACCTCGCTGGACAGGCTCCCCGCCGATAAGCAGGGCCCAGTCAGGAACAATGGCGGAGGTCACTACAACCACTCACTCTTCTGGACCCTGCTCACCAAGCCCGACACAGGCGGAAAGCCCTCCGATGACCTCGCCAAGGCGATTGAATCCGACTTGGGCGGGATGGACGCCTTCAAACAGGCCTTCTCGAACGCCGCAGCGACTCGTTTCGGCTCCGGCTGGGCGTGGCTCTGCGTCGGCGAGGGCGGCAAGCTCCATGTGAGCTCGACCGCCAACCAGGACAACCCCATCATGCCTAAAGCCTTCGGTGGCCACGGCGAGAAGCACGCCCCGATCCTCGGCGTCGATGTCTGGGAGCACGCTTACTACCTCAACTACCAGAACCGCAGACCCGATTACGTCGCCGCCTTCTTCGACGTGATCAACTGGGCCCGCGTGTCGGAACTCTTCGCCAAAGCCAAGGGCTGATGACAGGCAGTTAAGAACACCGATCAGCCCGCTCCCTGTGAGCGGGCTTTTTGATGCGCTATCGGACGCAGTCTGACTCGACACGACCAAAAGCGCTCACACACCGGCTAAACCGATATGCTCAGGGCGGCGTGCTGTCGCACCGGGAGGGGAACAACCGGAGCCCAAGGCGCATGAGGCACTATGACGCGGTCGTGATCGGAACTGGGCCCGCAGGCCAGAAGGCCGCCATCCAGGCAGCCAAACTCGGCAAGCGGGTCGCCATTATCGAAAAGAGCACCGTCCTGGGCGGGGCTCAGGTCAACACCGGAACTGTGCCCTCCAAGGCACTCCGTGAGGCCGCCCTGCACCTCACCGGAGCGGGCAAGCGTGGGCTCTTCGGCGAGTCGTACCGTGTCAAAAAGACCATCACCATCCGAGACCTCGTCTCGGTCTCCCAGCAGGTCATCCGTGGCGAGTGGGAAGTCATCCGCGACCAGATCGACCGCAACGGCGTCGATCTCATCTGGGGCAAGGCTCACTTCGAGGGCCCCAACCTCATTCAGGTCATGGGCCCCGACCACTCCGACATGATCACCGCTGACGTCTTCATCGTCTGCGTCGGCACACGCCCTGCCAAGCCCGATCATGTCCCTTTCAACGACAGCAACATCCTCACCTCCGACACCTTCCTCGCCCTCGACAAGCTCCCTAAGAGCCTGATCGTCGTCGGCGGCGGGGTCATCGGCACCGAGTATGCCTGCATCATGGCCACGCTGGGTGTCAAGGTCAGTCTCATCGAAGGCCGGCACAAACTCCTGGGCTTTGTCGATAACGAGATCTCCGAGGCGTTGCAGTTCTACATGCGCCGCCAGGGCGTCAGCCTACGCATGGGCGAGAAGGTCGAGCGGATCTTTGAGATCCCCGATGAGGATCGGAACAACAACAACGGCTCAGGCGGGCCACAGGTCATTGCCCAACTCGAATCTGGCAAGACCCTCCGTGCCGAATGCATCCTCTACTCGGTTGGCCGCCAGGGTGTCTGCGCCGACCTGGGACTGGATAACGTCGGCGTGGAGTACGACGACCGCGAACGCCTGCACGTCAACGAGCGCTACCAGACCAACATCCCTCATGTCTATGCCGCTGGCGACGTGATCGGATTCCCCGCTCTGGCTTCGACCTCGATGGAACAGGGCCGACGCGCCATGTGCTTCGCGCTCGGTCAGGAAATCGAGGACTGGAACACGGAGCTGTTCCCCTACGGGATCTACGGCATCCCCGAGATCTCAATGGTCGGCAAGACCGAAGAACAACTCACCGACGCGGGCATCCCCTACGAGGCTGGTATCGCCAGCTACAAGGAAATCGCCCGCGGCCAACTCCTTGGCGACGAGTTCGGCATGCTCAAGGTCCTCATCCATCAGGAGACCCACAAGGTCCTTGGCGTCCACGCCATCGGCACCGGCGCGACCGAACTGATCCACATCGGTCAGGCCGTCATGGCCCTCGATGGCACCGCCGAGTTCTTCATCAACAACGTCTTTAACTTCCCCACCCTCGCCGAAGCCTACAAGGTCGCTGCTTACAACGGGCTCAATAAGCTGGCTCACGTTTAGGCACAGACCTGTATTACAAGGATCACACCACCTGATCCACCGCCGCCTTCAGCGGCGCAGCGCCCGTGATCTCGAGCATCCGATCCAGCGACCGCAGTGACCAGAGCCGGGTGGCATCATCGACTCTGACCTGATTCACCACGCGACCCGCTGCCAGCTCATCAAGCACATACAGCAGGTGGGGAAGGTCGATCCGGTACATCGTCGTACACAGGCACTGGCAATCCGAAAGAATCCGGGCGGTGACACCGCGCTTCTGCGCCGCTTTGCTCAGGCGATTGACCAGATGCACCTCAGTCCCAATCGCCCATCGCGTCCCGGGCTCCGCAGACTCGATCGTCTCGATGATCTTCTCGGTCGAGCCCGTCATGTCCGCCTTGAGCACGACGGCGTGCTCGCACTCCGGGTGCACGATCACCTTCACATCAGGCCACTGCTCTCGGATCTGATCCACATGCTCAGGACGGAACAGCTTGTGGACCGAGCAATGACCCTTCCACAGCAGAAACGTCACCCGCTCCAGCGTCTTCTCGGCATTCCCCCCAAGACCCTCTGGATGGCGAGGGTCCCACACGCAGGTGTCCTTCTCAACGCTGTACCCAAGCTGCGCCGCCGTATTCCGCCCCAGGTGCTGGTCCGGCATGAACAAGATCTTCACCCTCTGGCCCTCGGCCAACGGCGTATCGCCACCCCGAAGCGCCCACTCAATGATCGCTCGGGCGTTCGACGAGGTGCAGACCGCCCCGCCGCGCTCGCCGCAGAACGCCTTGATCGCCGCCGTCGAGTTCATGTAGGTGATCGGCACCACCCGAACATCCTCGGACAACACCTCGTGGACCTGATCCCAGGCATCGATCACATCCTCCAAGTCGGCCATGTCCGCCATCGAACAACCGGCCGACAGGTCAGGCAGGATCACCGACACGTCCTCAGGCGTCAGGATGTCCGCCGACTCGGCCATGAAATGAACACCCGCAAAGATCACGACCTTTGCCCCCACCTCGGTCACACGCTCCGCCGCCAGCTGCGACAACTTGAACGAATCCCCGGTGAAATCCGCGAAGCGGATGACCTCGTCCTGCTGGTAATGGTGCCCCAGAATCACGACAGACGACCCCAGTTCGGCCTTGCGAGCCAGAATCGCTGCGACCAGTTCCTCGTCCGAGGCCTGGGTGTATTTCGGTGCCAGCGGGGGCTGCCAGAGCTGCATGGACCTGACTCCTGATAAGTAGATCGTCCGTAACACTATCGTAGACGTCATCCCCACCCGGGTCGAGACCAGTTCCCGGATGACGCGCCAGCCTGTCAAGTTAGGATGGTTGCATGGATCGACGATGTGGCGGCATGGAGTTTAGGCGGGGTGCAGTCCTGACCGTTCCCGACCCGCCACGGGTCGGGGCGACGCACGCCGTGCCATCCCCCGATAGCCACGACCTCGATACCTGGATCGAAGCCTTCAGGCAGACATCTGGATGGCAGCAACCGGGCATCACGCCGCTGGCCGACCAACTGATAGTCGCCAAAGACCAGCCTCCCGCTCTCGTCGTGCTGGTCGGGATCGATCGCTATCCCCCGTTCGCGATCCGCACCGCCATCCAGCGAACCTGGCCGCGCGAAGCCATCGCCGGGCTCCAACTCATCCGCTCGATTGTCGGCACCCCTCCCGCCATAGCGACGCTCCCGCGCAGCGTGCCGGGGCTTGCCGTCATCCGCAGAAACGCACGAGAGCACAACATCAAACGCCTCGCGCTGGATCCCATCTACCCGGTCGCCGACCCCACACTCGTCGCCTGGCACGCCGCTACAGCAGGACGACGCAAACTACGCCCCGGGCAGAACCCCGCAGAAGTCGGCCTCGTCCTGATCGATCCCTGGCTGTGCGTTCGTCTCGGGCGTTGGTTGCACAACAAGACGCTCGATACCGCCCGTCCGGTCTGGATCGCTCGTCACCCCGATGACTGCCGCGGGTCCATCCACTGGCTCACACCTGGACAGATCCCGCAACAACTCCTGACGCCCGAAGGCCGCGCGATCCTGGGCGACCCGCTCTCGGGAGTTCCCATGAACCCACAAGCTGGAATCCCCGCCGACGCCGAGACCGCCTTCATCGCCCCAGCCTCAAAACCCGCCCCGGCACCCGAACCCTGCATTACCTGCGGGTGGTGCGCCGAAGTCTGCCCGACTCACCTTCGGCCCATTGAGCTGGTGCGCAGGATCGATGCTGGCAAAACCGACAGCCCAAGCCTCGATTGGTGCCTCGACTGCGGACTCTGCACCCGCGTCTGCCCCTCAGGCATCGACCTCGCCACGCCGCTCCGCTCCCGCCACAACGCCAACGGGGGCACCGACGATGGATGAAACAGCCCCAGGCATCTCCGCGTCAAAATCGCCCTGGCTACGCCCGATCGTCAGGACCCCCGCCTACGACACCCTCGCAATCTGTGGCGTCCTCCCCCTCACCCTCATCGCCTGGCTCGGCCTCGGGCATCACGCGCTGCTTCTCACCATCGTCTCAATCGGCAGCACCATGATCGCGGGCCACTTCTCGGCAGTGTTGCTCCACCGATGGCGCTGGACCTGCGTCGCTCCGAGCCCGCGCTACCTGCTCTTCCTGGGCATCGTGGCGTGCCTCCTGCTAAGACCCACTGACACACTCTTGCGCTCGCTTGTCACTGGCATCCTCACAGGCGTCGCCTCGCTCTGGGTCGGTCGGTACACGTCGATTCGCATCCATCCCGCCGTACTCGCGATTGCCATGACCTGGCCTTTGGCTGGCGCATGGACGACCCCCGAGCCAACCACCGCCAACACCGCCTCGGTTCTACGAGTACCCGACTGGCCTGATCCCATCGCAACCGGCGAACCGATTCTCGAACCTCGCCACAGCACCCCGCTGGTGCGCTTCGTCCTCACCGAGGTCGAACTGATCGCAGTGCAACCTCAGCGCCTGCCGCGAATGATTCTCGACGGCACGCTCCCGCCTCTTGGACCCGTGCTCTGGAACCCTCAGCCGCCTAGCCTAGGCATGGTCTCAATCCCCGCCATCCTCCTCGCTTCGGCCTGGCTGCTGCGATGTCGCGTCCTGCACTGGAGAGTCCCCGTCTACGGCCTCCTCGCCGCCTCAGCCGTCGTCGCGTTATCGCCCGGCCCCAGCGGAACATGGACCGTGCTCGAAGCCTTCGTCCCCCTCGGCACAGGTGCCCTCGCTACATGGATTGCCTACGTTCTGCTGGCCACGCCCCTGCCGCTGATGACCGCCATCGTCGCTGGCTACGCCATGCCCATCAGCATCCCCGGCCGAGCGATCTTTGCCGCGGTCATAGGCGTCACCGGCACCATCGCCATGGTCATCACCCAGCAACCCGAAGGGCTCCTCCTAGGCGTCATCATCGCAGGACTCTTGAGCCGTCCCCTCGACCACGTCCGCAGCAGCCCGTTCGTCCCCGGTAGCTTCGTCGATTAACAGGCATCAACCCTCGGTCTTGCTCTGACGCACCGCGTGATCGAACCCGCTGAGCGTCAGGCTCATCCGCCCGTACACAAACACCCCATACACCGCCGCACTGATGACCGAGCCTAACCCCAGCGCTACCCGACCCGTCATCGGATAATCAATAAACCGCGCACCCACCGTCCAGGGATCGATCAGCAGCACCAGATGCGTCATCGGATTGATCGCGTTGATCAGCACCCCGAACTGTGGGATGTTCCCCGCCGCGTTCAAACCGAGTACCGCCGTCAAACCGAGCAACCCCAGCACCACGACCAGCGTCGGCACCAGCGCACTCATAATGTTCCGCGACGTGATCGACCGGCCCAAACCAACCACAATCGCCGCCGCGAGCATCGGCAGATAACTCATCGCCAGCCACAGCGGGGCCTCGGGCAACACCAACGGAACCTCTCGCGTCACCGCACCACTAGCCCCGATCGCTCCGGTCACGCTGTACACCGCCGAAGTCCACCCCAGACTCTGACCAGTTAGGCTATACCCCGCAGGCAAAGCCAGCGTTACCATCGCCCCGATCACCAATGGGAGCAAACCGCTGAGCAACCCCCGCATTTTTCCCCACAGATAAGCCTTCGAGCCAATCGGCGTCGTCAACAATAAGTCCAGCGTCCCGTCTTCACGCTCACGCGCAATCGTCGCCGAAGCATAAAAAACTCCAATCAACAGACCCAGGCTCATCTGCAGCATCACCAGCAGCAAGACCACCTGCTGCACCACCTGATGCGAAGCTGGTCCTGTCCCAGCGCCCCCACCAAACAACCCCGTCAGCCCATCTCCCGCGTGCATCACCAGCAAAACCACCGTGATCAACACCGAGGCCACCGGCAACAAGAGCCTCGCCAGCTTCGCCATCCATCCGCCACTCAAACGCTGAGACTCCCGCCACGCCACCGGGTTCTTCCACACCTTCACCGCAGCACGGCTGCGACTCACCGTCGTCCGCTGAATCTTCAGCAGCAACCCACTCCGAAGTGTCACCGCAGAACCCAGCAACAAAAGCGTCCCAACTCCCCCCGTCAGCAACATAAACACCGCCAACGGATTGGCCAGATACCACGCCAACACACCCGGATAGCCCACCAGCTCACCAACCTCGGGTGTCCGGTACGACGATGGACTCACTGACGCGGTCAGGACCAGCATTGGGTGCAAGCCCGTCAGCCACGTCGTCTGCCCAGGGTCCAATGTCCGCAGCCACAGGTCCACCCCGTAACCCAAAATCAGATACCCCCCCACACCCACAACAAAAAACAGCACCGCCCCCCGGCCTCCGATCCGCCAGCTCGATAACGCCACCGCCACCGCACCCAGGAAATACACCAGCAACCCCGCCACCACATAAGCCACCAGAATCGACTCGCCCCGCACCCCGCCCAGCAGCCGCACCACCGCCATCAACGGAATACTGCTCGCCAGCAGAGCCAACAGAAAAAACAGCCTCCCCGTCAGCGACCCCAGCACGATCTGCAGATTGCTCAGCGGCGTGGTCAGCAACACCTCCATCGTCCGCCCCGATCGCTCCCCCGATAAGGCCGCCCCTAGAAACACAGGTGTCAGCAGACACAGCAAAATCAACTGCCCGTAAGCCACCGTCGCAAACAGCCTCGACCCCGCCGCCGCCAACTGCCCGGCGTCCCCCGTCGTCGAAAAAGCACCCCCCGACAGCAGGGCGTACATCAGCAGCAGGATCATCAAGCCCAGAAACACACACCGCAGCCATAGATGAGGCGTCCGCCGCGAGGCCGTGTGCACAATCCGCAGCGCCATCGGATTGGCCGGGCCAAGCTGCCAGAACCAGCGAAAGATTGCCTGCATCAATACTCCCAGCCGGGCCAACAACCCGTCCCCCTCAGACCGGCCCGACCCCCGCTATCCTAATGGAGATGTCACTCCTCAACGTACAAGGCCTGCACAAAACCTTCGGCACACGACCCGTCGTCACCGATGTCTCCTTCACCGTCGGCGAAGGCGAGATCATCGGGCTCCTGGGCCGCAACGGGGCTGGCAAGACCACCTCCTTCCGCATGACCATGGGCATGATCCGCCCGAACAAGGGCAGCGTCCTCTTCCACGACCGCGATGTCTCCCAACTCCCCATGTACCGCAGAGCCCAACTCGGCATGGGCTACCTCGCTCAGGAACCCAGCATCTTCCAGCGGCTCACCGTCGAGCAGAACCTCCTGGCCATCCTCGAAACCCGCCCCCACGGCCGCGCCGAGCGTCGCGAACGCTGCGAAGAACTCATGACCCAGTTCGGGCTCACCAAACTCCGCCGACAGCCCGCCCGAACCCTCTCAGGCGGAGAACGACGAAAACTCGAAATCGCCCGCGCCCTCATCTCCGAACCCACCCTCATCCTCCTCGATGAGCCCTTCAGCGGGGTCGATCCCAAAGCCGTCGAAGACCTCCAGGAAGAAGTCCGCCGGCTCCGCTCGCAACGCGACATCTCCATCCTCATCACCGACCACAACGTCCAGCGCACTCTCGAGATCGTCGATCGCGCCTACGTCCTCGCTGAGGGTAAACTCCTCG
Source organism: Phycisphaeraceae bacterium (assembly GCA_040222855.1). Taxonomy (NCBI): domain Bacteria; kingdom Pseudomonadati; phylum Planctomycetota; class Phycisphaerae; order Phycisphaerales; family Phycisphaeraceae; species Phycisphaeraceae bacterium. The sequence continues at coordinate 280,111 of JAVKCD010000018.1, forward strand.
CCGAAGGCACACCCCGCGAACTCATCAACAACCCGGATGTCCGCGAGAACTACCTCGGCTCGATGTTCAAAGGCGACGAGTTCGACAACACCGCAGACCTCGCAACCACCCCACTCAATCGACCCCAAGCATGACAGCCGATACGCCCACGACACCTGACCCGCTGCGCGACGCAAGCCGTGGCATCCGCCTGCAAAAAGCCATGGCCAACGCAGGCGTCGCCTCGCGGCGCGACTGCGAGGACCTCATCGAGCAAGGCCGTGTCGCCGTCAACGGCACCATCGTCCGCGACCTCCCCGCATGGGTGGACCCCCGTGAAGACCTCATAGAACTCGACGGCGACCCCATCGTCCGCCCGCGCCGCCGACCCAAAAAACCCGGCATCGGCTTTGGTCACACCTACCTGATGCTCCACAAGCCCCGAAGCGTCATCTCGACCAACGAAGACCCCCAAGGCCGCAAACGCTGCATCGATCTCATCGACAAAGGACTCGCCAAACGTCTCTACCCCGTCGGTCGCCTCGACGCCGATTCCACCGGACTCATCATCCTCACCGACGATGGCGAACTCACCCACCGCCTCACCCATCCCAGCTACCAGGTCGCCAAACGCTACATCGTCTCAGTCCGCGGCAAACTCGAAGACGCCGACCTCGACAAACTCCGTAAAGGCCTCTACCTCGCCGACCAGAAAAACAAAACGCACACCGGATCGCCCAAACCCAAGCGTGCCTCGGTCGATGAAGTCCAGATCATCCGCCACGAAATCGACCGCGCTCGGGGCGACCGAACCCTCCTGGGCATCACCCTCAGCGAAGGCCAGAACCGTGAGATCCGCAGGCTCATGGCCCGTGTCGGACTCCAGGTCCGCAGACTCAAACGCGTAGGCGTCGGACCCCTCCGACTCAAAGGCCTCGCCGTCGGACACTGGCGACTCCTCACCACCAGCGAGATCGGCAAGCTCCACAAGATCGTCCACCTCGACCCCAGACTCAAAGGAGAACTGCCATGAGCATCGACGCCATGCGCAGAGACTACGGCGGAACCACCCTCCTCGAAGCCGACGTCGATCCCAACCCGACAATTCAGTTCCGCACCTGGTTCCGGCAAGCCTGCGATGGCGAAATCTACGAACCCAACGCCATGACCCTCGCCACCGTCGGCCGCGACGGCAAGCCCGACAGCCGTATCGTCCTGCTCAAAGGCATCGACGACCGCGGACTCACCTTCTTCACCAACCTCACCAGCACCAAAGCCCACGACATCGCCGTCAACCCACACGTCTCCCTCACCTTCTACTGGGACCGCCTGCACCGCCAGGTCCGGATCACCGGCGACGCCAGCCTCCTGCCCCGTGATGAATCCGAGGCTTACTTCCATACCCGACCGCGCGGCAGCCAGCTAGGTGCCTGGGTCTCCGCCCAATCCAGAATCATCTCAGACCGCAGCGAACTCGAAACCGCCTACGCCAATGCGGAAGAAAGCTTCACTGACAAGGAAATCCCACTCCCCGATCACTGGGGCGGGTACCTCGTGACCCCCAGTCTCTTCGAGTTCTGGCAGGGTCGCACCAGCCGGCTCCACGACCGCCTCCGCTACCGACTGTCCGATGACCTCTGGCTTATCGAACGACTCGCCCCCTGACCGTATTCACGATTCACCCCGCACTCGCGTACGCCCGGCCCCGCCACGTCACCGGCCGACCCCGCAGCGAACGCACCAACGCACTCCACTGGATCAGCACCAGCACCGTAATCCCCACGGGCCGCAACAACGCAGCAAGAACCCCTTGCTTGAATCGCCACGACAACAAACACGTCGTGAACCCCGCCACCACCAAACCACCCGTCAACAACCAACCCGAAACGGCCGTCAACTCAAACCACCCCCGCCACCACATCAACCCCATCACCCAGGGCAGCACCTGCCCACCCAGCAACAACACCGTCCACGGCACAATCGCGCCCGGCGACCCCATCCCCTCGTGCGCATTCTTCGCAAACCCGTGCCACACCTGACCCGCCGTCGTGTACATCCGACACCGTGCCAACCCCGTCCCATCAATCAGGTCCGTGATCATCCCCGCCCGCCGAAACGCCCGGGCCAACGCCAGCGACTCGTGCATCACATCACGCACGACCTCGTGACCACCAGCCTTCACATAATCTCCCCGCCGCGCGACCATCAACTGCCCGCACGCCGCCCCATACGCCGGCAACGCCGTCCGCTTCATACGAAACATCGGCAGATAACCCAGCAGAACAAACAAGATCTGATGAACGATCAGCGTCTCCATCACCGAGCCGGTCACCTGCCGAGGAACGGTCGAAACCAACGCAGCCCTCGACCGCTCCAAACCGCTCACCAACCCGCGCAAACCGCCCTTCTCCATCCGCACGTCCGCATCCATCCACACCAGCACATCGTGCTGCGCCGCCTCAGCGAGCCGCTGACACGCATGAGGTTTGCCGAACCACCCCGAAGGTAACGCGGGCGCAGAAACCAAACGCACCCGCGAGTCATCCTCAGCGATCGCACGCACCACCTCCGCGGTGCGGTCCGAAGACGAGTCATCCATGACAACCACGTCGAGTTCGATCGCCCCCTCCGACTCACTCTCCAAGACTGATCGAACCGCAGCGCCGATCGCGCCCTCCTCATCCCGCGCCGGGATCAGCACCGACACCGCAGGAAGCCCCGTCACCAACGGCTCTGGCTTCCTGTACACCAATAGATTCACAACCACCATCACCGCTGGCAGCAATGCCAGCACCGCGATCGACACCGCCATGATGTCCCAGAAATCCCACACGATCAATCACTCCCTTGCAGGTGAGCCGGATCATAGGCCGTCGGACCCCGAGTGTACGCCCGCAGCAGGTTCCATAAACCCGCAGCCGACCCGCTGTTGCCCCGAAGGATCAACTCACACCGCTCAACATCGCCTTCCTGAACCACATGCGCCAACTCATCCATCGTTCCGGCCAAAGCATCGCTTAGATGATCAACCACATGGTCGACCGACGCGCCACAGGTCTCGATCGGCTCCCCATAGCTCAGATAGGCCTCAGGTTTCGGCTCCGCACCAAACCGATACTCGATTGCCACCGGCACCAGCACCGCCCCGGGCGTTCGCAAAGCCAAAGCTGCCGCCCCGGGCCGGAGTTGCAGCGGCCGCACCCTCGGGTCCGTGAACCTCCCCTCAGGCGTGATCCACACCAACCCGCCGGGAAACCCCAACGCCTTGCGCCCATCCCGCAGCAGCGACACCGCCCCACGCGAACTCGCCGGCTCCAGCGGAAAGAATCCCACCCGCGCAAACACCGGATGCTCCCGATACCCCTTCGGATCGATCGGCACAAACGGCACACGCTCCGGCAGATAACGCAGCAGCGTCACCAGCCCGACCATCGGGTCCCACCAGGACGGGTGATTCGACGCCAGAATCAATGGCCGATCCGCCAGCCCCGCCGCAGGCGGGCGCAGCACACGAACCTCGCCAAATGTCCCCGCCACCAGATGAACCGATGTCGCTGCGAACTTATCAAACATCCACGCCGACCGATGGTCGGGTGTCCAACGCCCCCCGACATCGCCGCCTCGGCTCATCAAACCGCTCCAGCGGGTTCCGGTACCGAACCAGACCGTGGCGTCTCAACCTTGGGAACCAGCCCGTCCTGATCCAGCGCGTCCGCCGCAATCCAACCCGACATCAACACCATCGGCATCCCCGGCCCCGGGTGCGCCGCCCCACCCGCCAGATACAAACCCTTCACATCAGGCGAGCGATTCGATGGCTTGAACGCCCCAAGAAACTTCCCATGCGACGCCAGACCGTAGATCGCCCCATCGAGCACGTTGTATCGATCGTTGATGTCCTGAGGCGACAACGCGTGCTCCACCACGATCCGCTCACGCAGGTCCGGCATCGCCCCGGTCGTCTCGAGCTTCTTCAGGATCGTCTCGCGGTAACTCTTCCACAGCTCGCCATCCTTGCGCCAATCATGCCCCGACCGCAGATAGGGCGTGTGCACCAGCACATACAACGCCTCGCCGCCCTCGGGAGCTACGCCCGGCTCCGTCCGTGCGGGAGCCGCCACATAGGCGGTCGGGTCTGGGGCCGGCTCACCACGCTTGTAAATCGCATCGAACTCTTCTTCCGGGTCCCGCGAGAACACGAAGTTGTGGTGCGCTAAATGCTCGTAAGCACGATCCAGCCCTAGATACAGCACCACGCCCGAGCAGGCTGGCTCGTACCCGCGCCGCTTGGTGAACTTGCGCTCCACCTCACCGCCGATCAACTCGCGATGCGTCCGCACGCTGTCCATGTTCGACACGACCGCCGCCGCGTGGATCATCTCGCCGTTGTCCAGCTCAACACCCACCGCACGACCCTTCTCAACAAGTATTTTCGTGACCGCCACCCCGGTGATAGCCTCAATCCCGAGCCGCTCCGCAAGACCCGCCAGCGCCTTGGGCACAGCGCCGGTCCCGCCCATCGGATACCACACCCCGCCATCGGCCTGCATCGCCGCGATCCCGCACAGCACCGCTGGCGACCCAAACGGCGACGACCCGACATACTGCGTGTAGTGATCGAGCATCTGACTGACCCGATCATCCTTGAGATGCTGACGGATCATCCCCGCGACCGACCGCCCCATCCTGATATCCAGCACCTCGCGCAGCGTGCCGGGGTCACCCATGCTCCGGGCATCGAACATGTCCATGAGCCCGCCGATGGGCTTCCAGAAAAAGAACTTGTCGCTGATCGACCGCAGCCGTCGGCTGTACGCGATGAAATCCTCGTACCCGCTGATGACCTTCTCGGCACGCTCACCCGGAATCAGGTCCCGGATCGCCTTCGCCGTTTCAGCCGAAGACCCAAAAAGATCGAGCACACCCCCGCCTGCCTGCTGATCGAAGAAACAGCGCCACTGCGGGTCGAGCCTCACCAGATCGAGTACATCCGGGAGCTTCTCGCCGGCCTCGCCCACGATCCGCTCGAGCACCTCAGGGAGCGTCAGGATCGTCGGCCCCATATCGAAGCGATACCCGCCATCCTCCAGCACCGCCGCCTTGCCGCCCAGGTGCTGGTTGCGCTCCACGAGCGTGACCTTGTAGCCCCGAGCCGCCAATGTGCAGGCAGAAGCCAGCCCGCCAAGGCCGCCGCCGATGACCACCACGCGCTCTTGTGTGCCGCTGCTCGCAGGCTGGATCATGATCGAGTCTCTCCATCGGGTTGCGCGCCACGCTTGGGCGGACCCAGCGAGATCAATCGCTTGAGCCCACGCCAACGGCAGCGCCAGTCGGGTCCATGAGTCAGGTCGAATAACGCCGGTAAGGCCGCGTCTGCAGTCTTGCCGGAATCTTCATCGAGGTAAACAGGGATTCCCCGCGACGAGCGCCGGGTCACGACTTTCTGCCGCGTCATGGCCATCAGCCCCTCCGCGCCTCGGGTGACCCCGAAGCCGCTGAGCTTGCGACCACCAAACGGCAGGCGCGGGTCCGCGCTGGGAACGATCAGGTCGTTGATCGTCACCATCCCGACATCGAGTCGGGTGGCCAGCGACTCCGCCTCGTGGGCGGGGCCGAAGATCGAAGCACCGAGCCCGTATCGCGATTGATTGACCGCCTCCGCGGCGAGGAGTTGTGTGCGCACCTCGCTGATCGTCGCGATCGGCGCCATGAGGCCTTGGTCGAACAGGTCGGCGTCCGCGGGGAGACCAGTGATGACAACGGGATAACCCTCTGCGGCGAGGTCGGGATCGCCGATGAACCGTGCGCCGAGTGATTGAGCCCGCTCGATCAGGGGGCGTAGAGCGGTGGCAGCGCCGGGGTGGAGTTCCATCGCGGGGACCTCGGCGATGAGGGCGTCGAGGCGGTCGATCAGCGGCTGGGCATCGCCAACGACGTAGACACGCCGGGGGGCGATGCAGGTGGCCGAGGCGTTGAAAGTGAGGCCGAAGAGCAGTGCGCGCGCGGCGAGATTGAGGTTGGCGCGGGGGAGGACGACCATGGCATCGACGCCTGAGAGTTCCATGGCGGCGGGGACGAGGTGGTCGGCGAGGTCGCGGAGGACGGCGCGACCGGTGTGGTGGGAACCGGTCAGAACGACTTTGTCTACCTCGGGATATAGCAATCGCGCGGTGGCGGGATCAACATTGAGGAGGCGCAGGGCCGACTGGGGGACTCCGCAGCGGTGAAGGACTTCGACAAGCCGTGCGGCGGCGGCGTAGGCGAGCGGGGAGGGCTTGAGGGCGACGGAGTTGCCAGCGGCGAGGGCTTGGAGGACCTGGACGCCTGGGAGCATGAGGGGGTAGTTGGAGGGGGCGAGGATCATGACCCAGCCGATGGGGTCGTGGTGGATTTCTGCGGCGGTGCCGGAGAGCCAGAAGGGTCGGCCGGATCGGCCCAGCTTTTTTATTTTCAGGAGCTTAGGGGCTTGGCATTCGAGGAAGCGGGCGGCATCGGCTAGGGGGATGAGTTCGGAGGAGAGGGTTTGGGTGCGGTCGGCGCGCCACTCGGGGGTGGCGACGTCAATCCATGCATCGCGTTCTAAGACCAGTGATCGCCTGAACCTGCGGATGACGGCGAGCCGGCGCGAGAGGGGCAGGTCGCTCCAGTCGTCGCAGGTTCGTCCCAGGGGTCGGGCGGGGGTGGTGGTCATGCTGGTGGCGTCGGCGGGCAAGATCATGACATGATCCGCTCCGGGGTCAGGGCTGCAAAGGGCACGGGGGGCTCGATGGGTCGGCGGGAGGGGTCGGGCCAGCTTGGTTGTAACCCGAGGTCCTGCAACAACAAGCGTGATGAGATGCGTGCGGACTCGTAGATGACGGGGAGGCCGGAGCCGGGGTGGGTTCCGCCGCCGGTGAGGTAGATGCCCTGGAGTTCTTCGAAGCGGTTGTTGGGGCGCAGGTGCAGCATCTGCTGGAGGTTGTGCGCAAGGTTGAAGGTTGCGCCTTTGTAGATGTTCATGTCGACGGCCCAGTCGGGCGGGGTGAGGATTTTTTCGAAGCGGATGCGGTCTTCGAGATCGTCGAGGCCGAACTTGGTGAGCTGGTCCAAGACCTTGCGGCGGAAGGGTTTAGCGTGCTGATTCCAGTCGATGTTGTCGTGCAAATGTGACACGGGGGCCAAGATATAGAGGGTGGAATGGCCATCGGGGGCGAGGGTGGGGTCGGTGATGGAGGCGTTGTGGACGTAGACCGAGGGGTTGGTGGGGATCTCGAAGCGGGTCTCGATTTGTTCGAGGTTGGTCTTGTAATCGCGTGAGAGGAAGATGCTGTGGTGTTCTAAGTCGTTGTAGCGGCCTTCGATACCGAGATACATCATAAAAGTCGAACAAGAGTACTTCTTGGCGGCGACGCGCTGGTCGGAGTACTTCTTTCTGAGCTGTTTTGGGATCAAACTCGTCACTGCTGCGCCGAAATCGGCGTTCAAAACGACGCTATCGGCCTCCAAAACGCAACGGTTTGTGCGCACGCCGGTGGCTTTGGTTTTTTCAAAGAGGATTTCTTCGACCGGTTCGTTGAGTCGGATTTCGGCACCGAGCGACTCGGCGGCGCGGGACATGGCCGTGGAGACGGCGCCGCATCCGCCGCGGGGGTGGAAGACGCCGTAGTCGTACTCGAGGTAAGAGAGGATGGTGAAGAGGGACGGGCAGCGGAAAGGTGACATGCCCAGGTACTTGGATTGGAAGGAGAAGGCGAGGCGGATGCGTTCGTCGGAGAAGAAGCGTCCGAGGTCGGAGTCGACGGAGGCCCAGGGTCGTAGGAGGGGCGCGGCCTTGAGGACGTCGGGGCTGAGGCAGTCGAGGGGTGAGCTGAAAGGTTTTTGGAGGATGGAGGCGAAGCGGGCGAACTTCTTGCGGTTGTCGGCCATGAAGTCGGGGAAGCGTTTGGCGTCGTCGGGTGAGATGGTGGCGATCTGCGCCTGCATGCGTTTGATGTCGGGGGTGGCGCGGAGTTCACCGCCTTCTTCAAAGATGAGGTGGTACTGGGGGTCGAGTCGGATGAGGTCGACGTGGTCTTCGAGTTTGAGGCCGCAGGTCTGAAAGATCTCGCGGAGGATCTGGGGGTAGAGGAAGAAGGTGGGGCCCATGTCGAAGCGGAAACCGTCGTAATCGAGGGTGGAGGTTCGCCCGCCGACGCGGTCGAGGCGTTCGAGGACGGTGACCTTGAGTCCCTGGGCGGCGAGAAGCATGGCGGTGGCAAGCCCGCCTGGGCCGGCCCCGATGATGACGACGCGCTTGGGTCGACGTTCACTGGCGGCTGTCATTCGATGATATTCCTCGTCGCCGTGGTGGCGGCTGGCTGAGTGCTGGACAGACTTTAGGCGGATTGGCGGCTGGTGGCACGCGGGCGTGGTCAGGCGCGAAGGTTGTGATATCCGGCTGAGTATGTTTGGGTCGCGGGGTTTTTGGTGATCGGGCACACGTTACTCCGCAAAGTGTGGCACCCAGCAGGCCTTCTGTGGGGTTTCGAGTGCTATGAATGCTGTTCGGGATTAGTCTGTTGGGATGTCGGAGATGAGTCTGCATGGGCGATTGTGGGTGGTGGCGTTGCTGGCGGTGGTGTCCTCTGGGGGTGTGGTGTGGGGTCAGGTGCTGGAGCGGATGGCGGCGGATGCGCTGCCTTGGGCTGGGGATGTTGGGTTTGCTGCGCAGCGGGTGGCGATTTTGGAGCGGATCGAGGCGGAGGGGTCATCGGATGTGCTGCTGTTTGAGCTGGCTCGGGTGGAGCATCTGCTGGGGGCGCGGGGGGATCGTGAACTGGCTAAGTCATCGTTGAAGTCGCTGGAGGGTCTGGCGGAGCGTTATCCGGATGACGCGGTGGTGAAGGGGTATTTGGGGAGCGCGACGATGCTGCGGGCGAGTCGGGTGTGGTGGTTCATGACGAAGGGGAAGCTGGTGGAGCGTGGTGGGGGATTGTTGGAGGAGGCGGTGCGGTTGTCGCCTAGGGACGCGGAGCTGCATGCGCTGGCGGGGGCTTCTGTGGAGCAACTGCCGGGTTGGATGGATCAGGGGGCGCGGGCGGAGGAGGAGGTCGAGCTGGCGTACCGGCTGATGGTTGAGGCGGAGGATGCGGAGGCGCGGTGGACGGGGGCGGTGCGGGCGTTGATCGCGGAGACGTACGGGAGGCTATGTGAGCGTCGGGGTGATGTGATGGCGGCGCGTGATGCTTATGGGTTGGCGGTGGAGGTGGCGCCGGATAGTGATTCGGGCAAGGCGGCGGCTCAGCGGATTTTGTCGTTGGGGGATTGATCGCGGCGGTTTTTTCGGGCCGCGGCGGTGCAGGCTTTGGAGCAGTAGCGGACCTGGTCCCAGTCACGTTCCCATTTTTTGCGCCAGGCGAAGGGGCGACGGCAGTGTTCGCAGGTTTTGGTGGGGAGGTGGGGGTTGGCGGGCATGGGGGATGGTAGGGAGGGAGCGGTTGATTGGAGGGTTGTGTGGAGATCATGGGGTTGATGGTTCCGGGGGCCAGCTGCGCTGGACCCCGGCCACCCGGGATTGGGGGTGGTCGAGCGTGGGCGTTGGTTACTTCGGAGGGAGGGTGTGTTTGTCGATGAAGGATTCGGCGGCTTTGAAGATGTGTTTTTTGCGGTCGAGTTTCATCTTGTCGAGGGTGCGGGTCATCATGTTGAGGCGGGGGTTGGAGCTGAAGAAGTCGCGGTGGCGGTCGATGAAGGACCAGTAGAGGCCATCGACGGTGTCACACCAGGGGCCTTTTTTGTGGTCGGACATTTTGAGGAGGTAGTTGGAGCCGCAGATGTAGGGTTTGGTGGAGAAGACCCCGCCATCGGAGAAGAGGCCCATGCCGTAGACGTTGGGGCCCATGACCCAGTCGGAGGCGTCGACGAACATCTCCATGAACCAGCGGTGGGTTTCGTGGGGGTGGATGCGGGCGAGGTTCATGAGGTTGGCGAGGACCATGAGGCGTTCGATGTGGTGGGCGTAGCCGAGGCGGTGGGCTTTGTTGATGGCGTGGTCGAGGGGTGGGATGCCGGTGGTGCCGTCGTACCAGGCTTGGGTGAGTCGGCGGTCGTGGTTGAAGAAGTTTTCGGTGTCCTGTTTTTCGGAGAAGTTCTGGTAGATCCCGCGGATGAACTCGCGCCAGCCGATGATCTGTCGGATGAAGCCTTCGAGGGCGTTGAGGGGGATGTCGTGGTCGTTGGCGGCGGCGATGGCGCGGTCGATGATTTCGCGGGGAGTGATGAGTCCCAGGTTCATGGCGGGTGAGAGGAGCGAGTGAAAGAGGGTGTCGTGGCGGGTGGAGAGGGCATCTTCGTAGTCGCCGAAGAGGTGGAAGCGCTCGGCGAGGAACTTGTCGAGGGCGGCGAGGGCCTGACGTCGGGTGACGGGGAAGAGGAGGGTGGTGTCGTCGCCGGGGTGGTCGGCGAAGCGTTCGCGGACGAGGTCGCGGATGTCGGCGATGTGTTGTTTTTCTTCGGGTGGCGTGATGTCGGGCGGGGTGATGTCTTTGGGGAGTTTTTTGCGGTTGTCTTCGTCGAAGGACCATTTTCCGCCAGCGGGTTTGTTGTCATCGTCGATGAGGATGTCGAGTCGTTTTCGCTGTTGCTGGTAGAAGGTCGCCATGAAGGGTTTTCTGGTGTTTTTGAGGTAGTCGGCGAACTGTTCACGGGTGGTGAGGAACATGGGGGAGGGGTGAGTTTCGAGCTCGAGGTTGTGGTCGTCGGCGAAGGTGTGGATTCGCTGTTCGAAGAACTTGTCTTCGATCTCCCAGGTGATGAGTCGTTTGGCTTTGGTTTTTCGGAGGGCGGCTTCGAGTTTGTCTTCGTAGGAGCGGTCGTTGGGGTTGGGGTCGTTGAGTCGTTCATAGATGAGGGGGAGGTTGCGGTCGCGGAGCTGGTCGGCGTAGCAGCGCATGGCGGCGAGGAAGAGGATGATCTTTTTCTTGTGGTGTTTGACGTAGGTGCAGAGGCCGTTGTCTTCGGCCATGAAGAAGGTGATGGCGGGGTCTTCGGGGAGCTGCGAGGGTGGGAAGAGCTGGTTGCCGAGGATGATGTGGAGGGCCGGGGGGTGGTTGGAGGAAGAGGTCATAGGATGTTTGTAGGCTGGTTGTCTGGTTCGGGCGATTTTTAAGTGAGAGATTCCATGAGTGCGTCGATTGAGCAGCATCTGGCGGAGCTTGAGGCTCGTGATCGGGCGATCTTTAACCATGATGCGCGGGGGACGCGGTGCAGTGCCTTTGGAGTGGATTATCTGCGGTTTGATGATGAGGATGGGGGTCAGTTGTACGTGACGCGTTATGGGTATCGGGTGTTGCCTGATCTGCGGCCGGAGGCGTGGTTTCATGGCAAGCGGTACCGGACGGAGGGCGAGCGGCTGGCGGGTGGGACGGGTTCGGTGTTTCGGATGCCGGCGGCGGAGTTGTCGGGTAAGCCGTTCGACATGGTGGTGAAGTTTTCGCGTTTTGCGCAGAAGGTCCCGCTTTTTATCGCAACGCATATCCTGAAGAAGGTGCGTGTGGACTGGGTGGAGAACGCGCGGTTCAACAACCCGTTCGAGGAGTTCGGGAGTCTGGTGTCGCTGCGGCGGGCGCAGGCGGACAAGGCGGGACGCCGGATCCGGACGGGTCGGGCGCTGGCGATTTACACGCCTGGGCGTCGTTATCCGACCTGGCAACTGGATCGGACGCGGTCGCGGTTTATTCGTCACGAGAACGCGGTGGATCGCGATCAGGCGAAGTCGACTCAGCCGGGGAAGATCAAGCTGGAGATCGATCGTGATTATGTGGTTTTGTATGAGTGGGTGAAGGGGGATGATGCGGAGTCGTTGTATTTAAATGGTGAGTTGAGTGAGAAGACGTTGCTGGAGTTGAGTGATCGGGTGACGGCGGAGTTGGAGACGGCGGGGTTTTATGTGTTGGACAACAAGCCGAAGCATTTTATTTTGCGGAAGCGTCATCACGATGGGCGTGGGCTTCTGATGCGGCACGGGAAACTGGTGTACACGCTGATCGATTTTGAGTTGTTGCGGCGGATTGAGGATTGAGTCAGACGGCTTGGTTGAAGGCGAGGTCGTGATCGGAGGCGGGGTGGAGTTCGGGGCGGTGGTCGAGGAAACGGAGGAGTTCGACGGGTCGGACGGGGTGGTTGCCCATGCGTGAGACGGCGACGGCCGCGGCTGCGGAGCCGAGGTAGCCGGCGACGGGGAGGGGCTGATCGGAGGCGAGGGCGAGGGTGGCAACGGCGAGGAGGGCGTCGCCAGCGCCGAGGGGGTCGATGGCGGGGCCAGCGAGGGTGGGGAGATAGTCGCAGCGGAGCCGGGCGTTGTACCAGTGGGCGCGGTCGGTTTCGCGGGGGCGGAAGAGGAGTGAGCCTTTGCGGCCGAGGGTGACGATGAGGTTGGCAAGCTGGCTCTCGCGCATGAGGGTTCCGGCGAGAGTGGGCAGAGAGGATTCGAAGTCGCCTACGGCCCCGCGGGCTTCGCGTTCGTTGGGGGTGAGCAGGTCGAAGGCGTGCATGGCGAGGAGTCCGCGGCGGATGCCGGAGACGTCGCCGGTGATGATGGGGATGGTGTTGCGGATCTGGGGGATGAGTTTGGCGAGCAGTGAGGGGGTGACGACGCCGAAGCCGAAGTCGGAGACGATGAGGGCGTCAAAGTTGTCGGCCTGGTCGAGGACGGCTTGGATGAGGCGGTCCTGAGCGGCGGAGTCGAGGGGTTCATCGCCGCCCTGCTCGACGCGGAAGACTTTGTGGTCGTCGACGAGGTAGCGAAGTTTCGAGGGGGTGGCGTGTCTTGTGTGCCAGTGTCGGGTGTCGATGCCGGCGTCGATGAGTTTGTCGGTGAGTTGGTGGCCGTGGGGGTCGTCGGCGGTGCTGGTGAAGAGGGTGGTCTGGGCGCCGAGGCTCTGGAGGTGGGCGGCGATGATGCCGGCTCCGCCTAGGTAGGTTTGTTCTTCGGAGGGTCGGACGGTGAGGATGGGTGCTTCGTCGGTGGTTCGGCCTTGTTCGCAGAAGGCGTAGCGGTCGGCGAGGAGGTCGCCGATGACGGCGACGCGGAGGGTGGTGAAGCGTTCGCGGATGAGGTTGCCGAGGGAGTTGCGGTCGATGGACCATCGTTTGCAGGCGGCGGCGACGAGGTCGGTGTCGGTGTAGCCGGAGGCGTTGAGGAGGTGGCGTTGTTCTTCGATGAGTCTTGTGGAGGAGAAGACGACGTCGCCGGAGGAGAAGAGGACTCTGCCGCCTGTGGCTTCGACTTTTTGTCGTTCGGCGAGGAAGCCGGGGTGGTCGGAGCACTCGTACTCTTTGCCTTTGATGTAGATGTCGGGTCGGAGGTGGTCGATGGCGGGTTCGCCGGTGTCGGCGTCGATGATGACGACGGCGTCGACGAGTTCGATGGCGGCGAGGTTTTCGGCGCGGAGTTCCTGGGGGATGTAGGGCCGGGTGCCGTCGGATTTTTCGATGGCGTCGTCGCCTGTGAGGGAGACGACGAGGATGTCGGCCTGGGTGGCGGCGAACTCGAGGTAGCGGAGGTGTCCGGGGTGGACGAGGTCGAAGCAGCCGTGGCAGTGGGCGATGGTGAGTCCGTCGCGTCGCCAGGTGTTAGCGCGCTCGGAGAGTTGGGCGAGGGAGCAGATTTTCTGGCGCATCGTGGTGGTCATGCGCTGCTCCTTAGCCGGCGAGGCGGTGGGCTTGGGTCGAGGAGGTTTCGGGTGTGTGGTGGCCGGCGGGGAGGTAGGTGGTGCCGGGCGGCCAGGCGTGGTCGATGAGGGCGCGCCAGGGGTCGAAGACGATAAGGGGTCTTGTGGTGGCGGCGTGGGTGATGGCGTTGGCCATGCCGGGCCATGGGGTGGCGAGGACGACGGCGTCGGCGGCATTCATGGCGTCTTCGGCGGAGTCGCAGAGGGTGAAGGCGATGTTGTTGGGTTGAGCTGCGGGGTCGAAGGCGCGCACGGTGTGGCCAGCGCGGGCGAGTTGTTCGGCGAGGGCGACGGGCTGGGATTCGTCGGTGACGTTACTGTTGGGTTTGTAGGCGAGGCCGAGCATGGCGATGGTGGCGTGGTCGGGGAGGATGGCGCTTAGACGGTTGAAGAGTCGATCGACCTGGCGGCGGTTGACGGCGTCGATGGTCTGGGGGAGGGCGGGGTCGGCGCCGATGGAGGCGGCGGTGTGGGCGAGGGCTGCGTTGTCGCGGGGGAAGCAAGGCCCGCCGTAGCCGAATCCGCCTCGGAGATATTTGCGTCCGATGCGGGAGTCGAGGCCGATGGCGTTGGTGACGGTGTCGGCGTCTGCGCCGAGGAGGCGTTCGCAGATGCCGGCGATGGTGTTGGCGAAGGTGATCTTGGTGGTGACGTAGGCGTTGACGGCGATCTTGGCGATCTCGGCGTTGACGAAGGTCATGCGTGAGACGGGCGGGTCGGTGTTAACAACGCGGCGGTGGATGGTGGCGAGGGTGTGTCCGGCGACGGGGTCGGACTCGCCGATGAGCAGGGTGTCGGGGTGGAGGTAGTCGTGGATGACGGAGCCGAGGGCGACGAACTCGGGGCTGTAGCAGAGGTGGAAGTCGACGCCGCAGCGGAGGCCGGAGGCGCGTTCGAGGGTGTGGCGGATGGGGCCCTGGGTGTCGCCGGGCATGACGGTGGAGACGATGGTGACGAGGTGGGGGGTGGTGCGGTGGCGGAGGGCTTCGCCGATTTCTTCGCAGGCTGCGAGGACGTAGTCGAGTGAGAAGGCGCCGTTGGGTTCGGAGGGTGTGGGGACGAGGACGAAGCTGGCGTCGGTGTTTTGGATGGCGTGGCTGAGGTCTTCGGTGGCGGTGAGTCGGTCGGCGGCTTCGGCGAGCTTGTCCTCGAGGCCGGGTTCGTAGACGGGGGGTTGTTTGGCGTTGATGGCGTCGATGGTTTTGCGGTTGGTGTCGACGCCTATGACGCGATAGCCGACCGCGGCGAGGCAGGCGGCGATGGGGGCACCGAGTCGTCCGAGGCCGACCATGGCGATAGCGTTGACGGTTAGCGTCATAGTGTGTTTTTCGGATGATTTGGCGGTATGGCTTGTGAATCGTCAGGAGGCTTGTCTGGCGGAGCGTCGGTAGGACCAGATTCCGCCGCCGAGGCCGGTGGTGTCGCGCTGAATGACTTTCAGGTCTTCAGTGAGGAGGTGGGTGGAGTCCCAGATGGTGTAGAGGGAGGATTTTCCGCCGGCGAGTTCGAGATTTCGGCGAGCGCCGGGGCTCAGGCGGATGCCTTGCTTGCGTTGGTTGACGGCGGCGGGCTCGTGGCTCTGGTGGATGGCGGGGAGTCCGCGGGTGGCGTCGATGACGGGGACATGGTTCTCGCGGGCGCGGTAGATCATCCAGTTGTCCCAGGAGTATCGGGCGACGGAGAAGGGAGGGATGCGTCCCCAGATCCCGCGTTGGTAGAGGAAGTAGTCGATGTAGACGGGCCCGCCCAGGTTGTTGGCGGCGCGGGCCTGGTCGATGAGTTGAGGCCCCCAGTCGGGGTCGAAGGCGAGTTCGTGATCGATGCGGAGGTCGTAGCGCTGGCCGACCATGAGGAGTCGGTTGTGGGCGCGGCGGGCGGCAAGGGCGGCTGGCCAGAACGTATCGGTGAGGATGATGTCAGCGTTGATGAAGCAGAGATGGGAGGCGTCGGTGACGGCTTCGGCGAGGCTAAAGAGCCCACTGAGCAAGGGCATGCCCTCGTCGCTGAGAGGGATGTCGGGGATATGGATGGCGCTCAGCTCGGCGGCGATGTTGGCGGTGCCGTGGTCGTCGCCGAGGAGGATGATCTCGGGGCGTGGGTTGAGAAGCGACCATGAGCGCAGGGCGTTGCGCTGGATGACGGCGGCGTGGCCGTGGAAGGCTTTGGGTGTGGTGAAGAGGGCGAGGCGCATGGTGGGTCAGGTGGTGGCGGGTTTGGCGTCGATCAGGAGATGCCATCCCATGGTGCGTTCGAGGGCTCGGAAGAGGGGTTGCGGGAGCATGCGGAAGTACCAGCTTTTGATGTAGCGGTAGTGTTTGTAGTCTTCGATGCGGTAGGGGAAGACGTGGTCGACGGCGAAGCGGGTGGGCTCGAAGCCGGTACGGGCGAGCCATGCGGCGGCGGTTTTTCGGGTGTAGGTGTAGGTGACGGGGCAGCCAGTCTGGGCTTCGGAGCTGCGGGCGACGAGGTCGTCGAGTTTCCAGAAGCGGCCGTAGCCTTCGGCGAGGACGATGGCCATGACCTTCCAGGCGTGGCGGTGGTAGACCATAAATTTGAGGTGGGTGTCGGGTCCGGTGAATCGGCGCAGGGCGCAGAGGGCGTTGTCGGGGTGCGGGGTGTGGTGGATGACGCCAAAGGAGTAGATGAGGTCGAAGGGTTCGGGTTTGAGGACGGTGTCGAGTTCTTCAGCGTTGGCGTGGATGGTGCGGACACGGTCGCGGACGTTGAAGATTTCGGCGCGTTGTCGGGTGAGGTTGAGGGATGCTTCGGAGAGATCGACAGCGGTGACGTGGGCGCCGGCCTGGGCGAAGGAGATGCTGTCGGTGCCGATGCCGCAACCGATTTCGAGGACGCGTTTGCCGGCCCATGAGGGGAAGTCGGCGAAGCGAGGGATGTGGGGTTCGACGAGGTATTTTCGGTGCGCAACCTGTTCGAAGTAGGCGCGGGTGCCGACGGGCTCGGGTGAGTGTCGGAGGTTGCAGGGGCGCTGATTCCAGTAGTGTCGGACGGCGTCGATGGGGACCGACTCGAAGTGTTTGAGGGGTGCCTGGGTCATGGGTTGTCCTTACGCCGGGATGGGACTTGTGGGCCTGGGGAGGCCGATTGATTCGCCGAGGTATCGGCGGAGGTGCCACCATGCGCGGGCGGTGTTGGCGGGATCGGAGAGGAGGGCGAGGAGGAGGTGTTTGGCGTAGAGGTCCCGGTGTCTTCCGCCAGCCCATGCGTAATAGGCGGCGCGGAGGTGGGCGTTGCTCATGGCGCGGGGTTTGAGTTGTCGGAGTTGTTGGGGGACATCGAGTTGTTTGTAGAAGGTGCGTGTGACCTCGACGATGGCGGGGGCGACCTGGCGGCCGAGGAAGCTGATGCCAGCGTCGTTGCGTTGGAAGGCGAGGAGACGCGGCCAGGCGTCGATGCGGGCGTGGAGGCCGGCGCGGAGCCAGAACTCGCGGTCTTTGGTGAAGATATCGGTGCGGAGGTCGCCGATGCGGTTAATGAGAGAGCGGCGGATGAAGGCGGCGGGCTGGGGGATGCAGTGGTCGGCGGTCACCAGTGCGAAGGGCAGGGACCAGGGCTGGGCGTAGGAGCGCCCTTGGTCGTGGCCCTGTTCGTCGATCCAGTGGCAGTGTCCGTAGACGATGTCGGTTTCGGGTCGGGCGGCGAGGTACTGGCAGGCGAGGTGGGCGCTATCTGGCGTGGCGAGGGTGTCGTCGGCGTTGAGCCAGTGAACGATGTCGGAATCGGTTTGTCGCCAGCCTTTGTTGATGGCGTCGGCGTGGCCCTGGTCGGGTTCGCTCACCCAGGTGATGCGGTCGCCAAAGGATCGGAGAATGTCGAGGGAACCGTCGGTGGAGCCGGCGTCCATCACGCGGCAGCTCAGGCGGGGGTGATCCTGCGCGAGGACGGAGTCGATGGCGTCGCGGAGGTAGGCGGCTCGGTTGTAGCTGGGGATGATGATGGCCAGTGAGAGGGGCTCAGACTCGTGGAGTCCGGGTGGGTCATCGTGCCAGGGTCCGGGCTGGGGGGCATTATGCGGCAAGGCGATTGACCTGCTGCTTGTGACGGGCGATAAGATTGAGCGAGACGCCCGGTCGGTTGTCGAGGGTGGTGGGTGTGAATGCCCCGCGGGCGTTGTCGATCGAGCCGATGTCGTAGCCGTGGGACTCGATGAGTGACCAGAGGTCGGCGGTGGTGGCGCCCTGAGCGTTGAGGCTTTTTTCGTTGAACTCGACGAGGAGTTCGGGGTGGAAGCGTTGGAGCGTTTCGCTGGCACCACGGATGGCGGCGAGTTCTGCGCCTTCGATGTCGAGTTTGATGAGGTCGACTCGGCTGAGGGATCGCTGGCTGACGATCTGGTCGATGGTGGTGGTTCGGACACACTCGACGCGATCGAGTCGAGTGGCTTCATAGGCGAAGCTGCCGAGGGTGTTGTGTCCGGCGTGTTTGTCGTCGGCGACTTTGAGTCCGATGGTGTCGATGTCGTCGGCGACGGCGAGTTTGAGGGCTTCGATGTTGTTTGCGTGGTTGATATCGATGTGGCGGAGCAGGCGGTCGTGTTCGCGGCAGGAGGGTTCGATGGCGATGACGCGGCCTTCGAGTCCGACCCTGCGTGAGGCGACGAGGCTGTAGAGGCCGAGGTTGGCTCCGGCGTCGATGAATGTCATGCCAGGGTGGAGCCTTTGCTGGAGATAGCTGAGTTCGGTGGGGTCGTAGAGGCCGGTCATCATCAGGGATCGGGTGACCTCGTTGTAGGGGTAGGCGATGAGTTCGAGGTCATCGATCCAGCGGAGTCGGGCGGGGTGTTTGAAGGAGCGGAGCAGGAGTTTGCGGGCGCGGTGCCTGAGATCGCGGCGGCATTCGCCGAAGCCGAGGTACCAGCCCGGGATGGGGTGAGGGACGACGACGGGTGCCATGCGTGGGAGGAGCCAGCGGCTGAGTCGGACTGCGAGGGAGTTGGTCGCCATCAGGCCGCCCCTCTGCTGGGTTGCCAGTCTTCTGCGGCGTTGTCTTCCTGCTCGGCGAAGTCGAGGATGGGTTTGCTGGTGATGGGTCTGATGTCGCGGAGGCGTGCGGGGAGTTGAGCGGGGTTGATGGTGGCGACGATGACGCCATCGTGTTCGAGTTCGAAGGCGGAGCGGTCGTCGAGGATGGGGACGTCGCGGTAGAAGTGTCCTGAGAAGGCTGGGTTGTTTTCGGCGATGGCGATGACCTCGAGTCCGGAACGACGGCAGGCGTCGTAGGTGGCGTAGAGGTTTTTGGAGAAGTCGGCGATGAGGACGTGACGGGGTTCGTAGCGGCGGGACCACTCGGCGACGTGGCGGGCCTGGGCTTCGATGCCGAAGACGCGCTCGACGGCTGCGGGACTGAGGGCGGTGCGTGCGGTGCGGGCTTCGGCGGCGCGTTTTTCGTCGGCTTCGGCGACGGCGGTGTCCATCGAGACATCGAGGTCGAGTCCGGCGGCGATAAGCGTGTAGCGCTGGGTCCAGTCGGTGCGGTAGGCTAGGGCGAGGTCGGGTGGCAGGTAGCGGTCGGCGATGACGAGGTTGTTGCGCAGGTCGAGCAGGCAGACCTCGGCGGCGGGGCGCTGGCCTGCGGGTTTGTCGTGGCGGAAGACGAGGTTGGGATCGCGTTTGACGCCCCAGCCGGCGAGGAGCATACGGAGGGTGAGGTCAAACTCCTCGGCCTGTCGTCCGAACCAGCGATCGAATCCGCCTAGCTCTTTGAGGGCGTGGTGTCGGCCGATCATCCCGCAGCCGACGGGGCAGAGGGGGTAGGCGGAGGCTTCGGCTGAGCCATCGGGGAGTTCGATGGCTCCGGCGAGAAGGCCGAGGCTGGGTTGTCGCGCGAAGCGTTCGATGGCGGCTTCGGTCACGCCCGGGAGTGGGTAGCTGTCGTCATCGAGGAAGACGAGGAGATCGCCTGCGGCGCGGCCGATGGCATCAGTGCGGGCGCAGGCTCCGGCGTTGTCGCGGCGTTCGATGAGGTGGACTTCGGGGAAGGACTCGTTGAGGGTGGCGACGGTGCCGTCGTCGGAGGCGTTGTCGATGACCCAGATGTCCTGGGTTTGGGTTGGGGTGACCAGGGCGCGGAGGCGTTTGAGGGTTCGGGTCAGTGACGACCGACGGTTGTGGGTGACGATGACGTAGCTGACGTTCATGCTGTGGACCTCTCGGACTTCGAGGGCTGGTCGACGATCCGTTGGCGGATCGTGTCGAGGACGTTCCTG